>NZ_CP017659.1:1835454-2141363 GCF_015326965.1 Paenibacillus sp. JZ16 | reverse complement strand
AACGGTTACGTACCGCTGAATCTGTGGTAGAATTGCGAAGGACAATAACCCATACACATTCTACTGGAGAAGCAGGGAACGTATGTTAGCCCTGCCTTTTTGATTTGAAGATGTTTGCTAATGGATCATAAGGAGAATAGAGAATGCCAACGATGATTACAAAGTCATTTGATCAAGAAATGCAGCGATGTTTAAGTGAAATTACATCGGCTTATCATGCAGGGGAACTGAGCACGATGGACCTAGCGGAATTACCGGAAGAAATCTATATCATTGAGGCGGAAGATGAGATGGTAGGGTACGGAGTCGTGTGGGAATACGATAACGGGAAGCAGCTCATGCAGAAGGCCGAACAAGATTATTTTAGCGCCGATGAGCGGTATTTGGAGAAGGATTTCTATATTGATGTCAAGAATAAGAAGGATTTTATCTTTATCCAAGCCTTGGATGTACTCAAAGAATTCGAAAACAAAGGATACGCGGCTTCCTTCGTGAACTGGCTCAAAGCAAAGTATCCGAACAAAAAAATGTATGTCTATACGCTGGAAAAATCACGGAATTTCTGGTTCAAGCAGAATTTCGAGATTTTAGGAAGTACGGCATGGATGACTTTTAATTAAGGTATTGTGCAGCATCAAAATTATACGAGGGAAGTTCATTGCGTTCTTGACCCGAAACGATAAGCGTCAGTTGATCCAAAGTAGACATCAAGATAACCGGCTGCAAATTTGCAGCCGATTTATCTTGATTGAGTCAAGCAGGGTTGGACGCCTGTTAATGATCCAACGCGTTTTCAAACTTGCCGAACCACTCACTCCAGCCATATCTGGCGCCTTCGAGTCCATGAACATGGGAGAAGCCCGTTTGTTCGAGATGAAGGTTAACCTTGCCGTCGCCTAAATCTTGCAGCGTCCAGGTGACGGTATGCCGCTCGTCTCCGGTAGCCCAAGAATAGGACAACAGGTTAGGCGGTTCTACGATAAGTACTTCGCCGTCAACGATTCCATCCCAATATTCGGACGGCTCATGGCGAAACTGAAAACGATGTCCAACGATAGGCTTAAAATCATTTTCCGTGATCCACTTTGCTAACTTACTTGAATCGGTTAAGGCAGCCCAAGCCTTCTCGATCGATGTCGTGTACTGAAAATCCATGGATAAGATTAAACTCATTCTTCTTCCTCCTCGAACAGCTGGTTCAAGCGCAGCATATTTGTAGTCCAGTATTTGCTGTAGAAAGCCACCCAATCTTGAACTTCTCTAAGCGGATCGGGGTTTAGCTTAAATCGCGTTTCTCTGCCTACTTTCCGGTCGAGCACCAGCCCGGCCTCTTTAAGGATAGTCAAATGCTTGGATACCGCTGTACGGCCCATTGAAAATTGTGCCTTTAGTTCGTGAAGCGGTTTCTCCTCTGCCTGTGATAACAGATGAATCAGTTGACGCCTAGTGGGATCTGCAATCGCGTCAAATACATCGCGGGACGGATTATTCTCAATCACGACAACCCTCCTAAAAGTCTAATTTTGTTGTTAGTCATCTAATGATGGATGAAGGGACCGCCGTTAATTTCACCACCTCTGCTTCATGATTTTATAAGTGAAATTTTCAGATATACCTGGAAATGACGATCACTCGATTAGAGAGTTAGTGTTAATCTCTAATGTTCATTCTAAACTAATACCCAAAAAAGGCATCCTTTTTGATATTTCGCTTAGAAATCTGATTACTCTGCAAATGGCTGGAAATAGAATCGACCAATGACTTCGGGCCCGCAATAAAGTATTTTCCATTGTTTTTATATAAGGTGTTAAACGTATCGATTTCCTGATGCAAGTCATCTCTTGAATCAAGATAAGTCACAGTTAATGAAGGATGGTTAGCCATTTCATCTAGCTCATTCTTGAAGATATATGATTTTTTTCCATCCAAATAGAGCAGCTTTCTTTGCTTCCCGTCATGATTCCCTTCTGCCTCTAATTGTTTAAGGATCGACCGAAATGGTGTGATTCCAATTCCGCCTGCGATCAGGAGCGAAGGACTGTTATCTTGCATATAAAAAGAACCGACAGGGCCGCTCATTTTAACTTTCATTCCCTGTTTTAATTCTAATAGAGCTTTTTTAAAATCACTGGGATCATCGCTGATACGCGTTGTTATTTTAACTATATTCTCTGTAGGAGCAGCAGCCAAGCTGAATGGTTTTGTAGGGTTTTTTATGGTCTTATGAGTAATGCTAAACAAACCATATTGTCCTGCCTTCCAGGTTAAATCTTTCTCTCTTTCAAATAGAAAAGAATAGACATCCTCTGATTCTTTGCGGCTTTCTATAAATGATAGTTCTCTCTTCTTGAATATGGAGAACATATCCTGAAAAAAACTCATTTTCCCATCTCCCTCTTATAACGTTATCGGTAATGCAATCGCTATATCTTCAACCAAACTTCTAATTGGACACCATTTAGTGATACTTTGATTTTAGGCCACCATTTGGTGTCGTGTCAATGACATATTTAAACTCCATTTGATCACGGTCCAGCCCATATTGCATTTTAACAAATGATTCGCTCTAGATGCGTTATATCCCGATATGGATCGGAAGATCGTTGTATGGTAAGCGCTTTACCCACGCTTCTATAATGGTAGCAAGCTGCAATAGGCGCTTGAAACTAAACGTCCTGAATGCAGCACAGATGCACGCAGAAGGAGGCAATCCACAGATGTTAGGAAGCAGCGATACGGCGGTGAAAGTGGGGGTGAATGCCGAAACTCACATTCGCTTGGCGAATGGTCTGGTGGCCATTGAGGTGGATTTGGAAAAAGGCGGTTACAACTACGCAGGCAGCAGGGGATTCGCTCTGAAAGAAGTACGAAGCGGCTTTCGATGGCAGGGCCGGGAATACCATACGGGAAATTACGACCGCCACTATATGATAGGCCAGCCGGAGAAGATTCAAGATTCGTTCGGAACAGGCATCCATGTCGTGATGAAGCATGAATCCGATCTGCTCCCAGGCCTGGAACAGCATTTTTACGTCTATGAGGGGGCTTCATCTTTTATCACGCAGGTCGTCATAGTCGGTCAGGGAGACTTAAAGGTAAACCGCATCGCGGTGGTGAAAACCGATAGCGTATCGAGCTGGAGCGAGACGGTTCCGGGAGAAGCGCTGCATGTGCTGCGCGTGCCGTATGACAATGACAAATGGGTTCGCTACCTGACGGAGACGGCCCCGCTGGAGACGGAAAGCTACGAAGTGACGGCCTTGTTCCAGCCGGATAGCCGCAATGGATTGATTCTGGGATCGATTAGTCATGACGTGTGGAAGACTGGCATTCGCGTCAAAGGGGAAGCCGCAGGCAAGCTGGATGAACTGGAACTGTACGCTGGCGCGGCCGGCATCATGACCCGAGATTCCCAGCCGCATGGCTACGTAAGAGGAACTCGCGTCGCATCGCCGCTGGTTATGGTAGGGGATTACGACGATTATCGGACAGGATTCGAAGCGTATGGGGAAGCGAATGCGAAGGTAGCGCCTGCTCTGAGCTGGGACGGCGGCGTCCCGATCGGCTGGAACAGCTGGTCGGCCGCCATGAGCACGCTGGATTACGACCTCTATGTATCGACGAGCAATTTTCTGAAGCGGGAGGTTCAGCCGCAGGGCTTTCATAACAAGGATACCCTGTACATGAATTTCGATGCGTTCTGGGATCGCCTGACGCCTGTCGAGATGGAGAATGCCTTGAAAAGGGTCCGCGAAAACGGGCACAAACCCGGTACATACTGGACGCCGTTTGCGTTCTGGGGAAGTCCGGCTGGGTTCGGGAACCCCGTGGAGGGTACTGATGGGAAGTATACCTATGGCGATATCCTGCTTCGCGACCAGGGCGGCGAGATTTTGCCGGATGTTGACGGCGGACTTGCAATTGATCCCACGCATCCCGGGAACCTGGCGCGAATCGATTGGTTCATGGATAAATTCGTCTCCGAGGGATTTGAGTATATCAAGCTGGATTTCATGGCTCACGGGGCTCTGGAAGGCAAGCATTATAACCCGGATATTACGACGGGGATCGCTGCATACAATTACGGCTTGTCGTATCTGACGGATAAACTCTCCCCGGAGCGGATCGGCAGACCGTTCTTCATCAACCTGTCGATTGCCCCGCTGTTCCCTTATGCCTATGCGCACAGCCGCAGAATTTCCTGCGATGTGTTCGGAACGATCCAGGATACGGAATATTTGCTGAATTCGCTGACGCACGGGTGGTGGATGAACGATACGCTGTACCGTTTTAATGATCCGGACCATGCCGTGATCTTTAAAAGCTTCAACCAGGATTCGACGACCCGCCATGAAGGGCGAAGCCGTCTGACCGCGTCCGTGATCTCGGGAACGGTGCTGCTGCTGGGCGATGACTTTCGGCATGAGGAGGCGGCATGGCGCGCCAAGAACTGGCTGGGAAATGAGGCGATCATCGAGATTGCGAGACTGGGCAGAACCTTTGTGCCCGTAGAGGGGAATCTCGGGAAACAGGCTGCGGATACGTTTGTGCTGAACCATCCGAGCGAAGCAGGAACGACGTATATTGCCGTATTTAACTTTGACGGGGCCGAGTCCGTGCAGAAGACGGTTTCCTTGGAACGGTGTGGCCTCGAGGCGCACGCTTCCTACACGGTCCTGGATGTGTGGGAAGGCACGGCAGGTCAATCGGAGGGTACACTCACGGTCGAGTTGGCGCCAGCCGAATCGAAAATCCTGAAATTAAGCCGAAATCAATGAGTAGAAGGAGGAGAGGTTCAGTGCGTATTCATCCGTTCACATTCTTCCAAAAGCCATTCATGCTCTTCTTATCGTTTCTGTTAGTGGGGTCTGTGCTAGGCGGCTCCCTCGCTTCGGCAGAACCGCAGCAGCCGAGTCAGTCGGCCGGAGGCATCCTTTCCTACGAGGCCGAGGCTTCTCAGAACACGTTTACCGGCAATGCAGGAGCGGTCGATTGCGGCTTCTGTTCAGGCGGGCAAAAAGCCGGCAATCTATACGGCGGCTCCACGCTGACGTTCAACGGGATTCAGGCCGATAAGGCCGGTATCTACAATATGAACATGTTCTACATCTCCGGGGATTCCCGCGCGGCTTCGATCTCCGTGAACGGAGCGGAGAAGGAGAATTTCAGTTTTCCGAAAACGGCGGATTGGAACACGATCGGCACCTATCAGATTCAAATTTACTTGAATCAGGGCAGCAACACGATTCTGTTCGATGATGCAGGCGGATACTCGCCCGATTTTGACAAGATTGAGCTGACCTTTGATTCAGCCGGCGATAACGGATCAGGCCCGGATGGCAGCATTGGCGATCTAGGCAAGCAAAAGAAAGCCACCAGCTATGGCTCCATCACCGTAACCGAATATGCCAACGGCTTTAAGGTATCCAATCCGACGTATGAGCTGCTGTACAACACCTCGACCGGATTGTCGCAATACAATTGGAACGGTGAGGCGGTTGCCAAGGGGTTATACAGCGAGATCCAGCTCGACCGGATGGTTGCAAGTACAGATTATAAACATCATAAATTCTATAAAAATCAAGTGGTCCCATTCCAGGATGCCACCGGCAAGGGGATCAAGGTGACAGTCGTGAATGAGGATGGGGGAATGCCATCGCTCAGCCAAATCTATTACGTCTATGAAGACGGGCCGTATCTGCTTACGGAAACGGTCGCTTCCCATCATTCCGCAATATCTACGGGGAACATCGCACCTATCGCGATGGAAGCGAGAGGCGGCATCGACATCGGCAGCTATGACGATAACCGGGTCCTCGTCGTTCCTTTCGACAATGATGCTTGGTCCAGATACCAAGCGAAGCCGATGAATACCGGCCTCAACAACGGTCTGTATGTCAGCTCGGAGCTGACGGCCATTTATGACAATACGAGCCGGAACGGCCTTGTTATCGGATCGGTAACGCATGACACGTGGAAAACCGGCATCTATTGGAGCGGCTCGAATGACAAATTGAACAAATTGCGCGTATATGGCGGATTTACGTCATCCACATCCACGTGGGACACGATCCCGCATGGAAAAGTAACCGGCAAGCAGATTGCTTCGCCGAAAATCATGGTCGGCTTTTTCGAGGATTACCGGACCGGGCTGGAAGAGTTTGGCCAGGTGAATGCAGCAATCCAGCCTCCGTTAGCCTTTGGCAAAGACATTCCTGAAGGCGTTCCGGTCGGTTGGAACAGCTGGGGAGCGTATGCCAGCGATTTAAGCTTTGACAAGGCGGTTTCGGTCTCGAATTATTTTAAAGACCATATTCAGAACCATTCCTTCAACAATGAGGGCAATATCTATATCAATCTCGATTCCTATTGGGATAACATGACGGATCAGCAGCTGACGGATCTGGTTCAGCTCATTCATAGCAATGGACAGAAGGCCGGCATCTATTATTCGCCGTTCGTGTACTGGGGCAACAATATGGAGCAGGAAGTCGAAGGGACGAGCGGCAAATATAAATACGGCGATATCGTGCTGCGCGATTTGGGCGGCAACGTCCTGCCGACGCTGGACGGCGCTTATGCCGTGGATCCGACGCATCCGGGCGTGAAGCAGCGGATCGATTATTACATGAATAAGTTCAAGAGCAAGGGCTTTGAATATATCAAAATCGATTTTCTGAGCCATGGGGCAATGGAAGGCAAGCATTATGATCCTAGCGTTCAAACCGGCATCCAGGCCTATAACCAAGGGATGGCTTACGTGAATGAAGTGCTGGACGGCTCCATGTTCATCAGCGCTTCCATCGCGCCGCTGTTCCCTAGCCAATATGCGCACAGCCGCCGCATCTCCTGTGATATCGACGGCAGCATCGGCAGCACGGAATACCAGCTGAACAATCTCACATACGGCTGGTGGCAGAACGGAACGATCTACCATTATACCGATCCGGACTATATGCACTTAACCAAAGGCGGATCGATGGAAGGCGCGCAGTCTCGCGTCAATGCGGCCGCGATCTCCGGCACGGTCTTCCTGAATTCGGATGACGTAACGGATGCGACGGCACGGCAGTACATGGAAACGCTGCTAACCAATCCGGAAGTGAACGGGCTGGCGATGAAGGGCAAGGCGTTCCGGCCGGTAGAAGGCAACATGGGCACGCAGGCAGCAAACGTATTCGTGCTGGACGATCAGGGAACTTACTATGTTGCCGTGTTTAACTATACGCAAAATGCGGAACAGCACACCGTGGATCTCGTTCGTGCCGGTATCGCTTCGGAAGGGGCGGCGTCCTATACGGTGACGGATGTATGGAGCGGCCAATCTCAGACGGCATCGGGCTCTTCGCTGGATGTGACGCTAAAAGCGGCCGAATCCAAGCTTTATAAAATCGTCTCTAATCCATAACAAGAAGTCATCGGTTCATCATGTACATCTGCAAGTTCATCGCGGTTCCCGGCTTCCTCCGGGGATCGCGATTTCTTGCTTTTGCTGTAAGGGTAGTGCTTGTCGCGTTATTGGAAAATCAAATGAAGAGGAGAAAACAACATGTCAGATATGAAGCTTTGGTATACGAAACCGGCTCAGGGCTGGTCGCAAGGACTGCCGATCGGCAATGGCCGAATGGGGAATGTGGTGGTATCCACTCCTGACAGAGAAATATGGAATATCACCGAAACCACCTATTGGTCCGGCCAGCCGGAGCCGGCTCAAGGGCGAAGCAACAGCAAAGCGGATTTGGAGCAGATGCGGAAACACTTCTTCCAGGGCGATTATCGCGAAGGCGATCGACTGGCTAAGAAGCACCTGGAGCCGGAAAAATTGAATTTTGGCACCAATCTGGGACTATGCCAAGTCGTTCTGGAGTTTGATCATAACGTGAAGCTATCCGAAGGCGGGAGACAAGATGCAGCAGCTGAGCCGCTGTTCCATCGGGAACTGGATCTGGAGGAGGCGGTGGTACGTTCTTTTTGCGTGATTGATGGAGCGGAGATGACGCGAGAGGTCTTAGCTTCCCATGACGATCAGGTCATTGTTGCGCGAATTCGCAGCAGCCATGGCTCATTAGGCGTGTCATTCTGCATTTCGATTCGAGGGGAGAATGGTCCTTTTCATGCTGTCGTTACTGGGAAGGATACGATCGAATTCAAGGGACAGGCGCTGGAAAGCGTACATAGCAATGGGGAGTGCGGGGTGTCCTGCCAAGGCCAGCTGCGCGTCGTAACGGAAGGCGGGCAGGTGAGCTGCACGGATGACACCATAAACGTATCTGGAGCGGATGAGGCTGCGATTTATTTTGCGGTGAATACGGATTACCGTCAAGAAGATGAGGGCTGGCGTGAGAAAAGCGCGTTGCAGCTGGAGCAGGCTGTGCTGCTGGGATATGATGCGCTGAGAGCCAAGCATCTGGCGGATTATCAGCCGCTGTATGCCCGTGTAAGCTTAGATCTGGGAAGCTCCGAGCATTCCAGTTTGCCTACGGACGAGCGGATCGGCAGGTTCAAGCAGGGCAACTGGGACGATCCGGCGTTGTTTGCGTTGTTTTATCAATACGGCCGGTACTTGACCATTAGCGGGTCACGACAAGACTCCATCCTGCCCATGCATTTGCAAGGCATATGGAATGACGGCGAAGCCAACAAAATGGAATGGAGCTGTGACTATCACCTGGATGTGAACACCCAGATGAACTATTTTCCGACGGAGGCCGCGAACCTGAGCGAGAGCCATGAGCCGCTCATGCGGTATATCCAGCAGCTGTCGGTGGCCGGACGCTCGGCGGCGCGCCATTATTATGATGCCGAAGGCTGGGTGGCCCATGTATTCTCCAATGCCTGGGGATTTGCGTCGCCGGGATGGGGGACCTCCTGGGGGCTGAACGTGACGGGCGGATTGTGGATTGCGACGCATATGATGGAGCACTACGCGTACAACCGCGATCAGGCTTTTCTGGAGGAGTTGGCTTATCCCGTCCTGAAGGAAACTGCGGCCTTTTTCATGGATTATATGACCGTGCATCCGAAGTATGGCTGGCTGGTGACAGGTCCGTCGAATTCGCCGGAGAACAGCTTTTTTACCGGCCATCCGGAGGATGGGCATCAGCAGCTGTCCATGGGCCCGACCATGGATCAGGTCCTGGTCCGGGATCTGCTGGCATTCTGCGTGAAGGCAGCACAGACGCTGGGCGTGGATGAGGCGCTTCAGCAGAAGTGGCAGACAGCGCTGGATCAATTGCCTCCGCTGATGATCGGCAAGAAGGGGCAGCTGCAGGAATGGCTGGAGGACTATGAGGAGGCGCAGCCGGAGCATCGCCATCTGTCGCATCTATATGCCCTGTATCCCGGCAGCCAAATCACGCCGCATTATACGCCGGAACTAGCTGCGGCAGCCCGAGTAACATTGGAGAACCGGAACAGCCGGGCCGACCTGGAGGACATCGAATTTACCGCAGCGCTGTTCGGACTCTTCTACGCCCGATTGCATGACGGGGAGCAGGCCGTGCAGCATATCGCCCACCTGATCGGGGAGCTGTCCTTCGACAATATGCTCACCTACTCCAAACCCGGCGTAGCCGGAGCCGAGGCCAACATTTTTGTCATCGACGGCAACTTCGGCGGCACCGCTGCCATTGCGGAAATGCTGCTGCAGAGCCACGAAGGCGAGATTCATCTTCTGCCCGCACTGCCGGCGATATGGCCGACAGGCAGCGTGACAGGGCTGAAGGCGAAAGGGAATATTGAGGTGGATATGAGCTGGGAAGATGGGAAGTTGGTTGAAGCGAGGGTGAAGGGGAATGAGAGTGGAAGTGTGAAGGTGTTTTATGGGGGGAGGTCTCGGGAAGGAAGAAGCGCGGAAGTTGGATGAGATAGATTAGAAGAAGACGTGAGGTTAAATAAAGAGAGTACTACAATTTGTGTATATATTGAGTTTGCTTAAAAAGACCAAGCCTCTAGTATTCCAGAGGCTTTTTTATAATAATGGAGAAATTTAGTTCTTTTGGAGGATGAATAACGAACTGTGTCGAATGAATTTAAAGATAGGATTAGACGCCTTGATAGAATTCTCAACCAAGTAGGTTACCATTCCTCTTAGTAAATATATTACATAATTTCGTGAAATTAGATTTATTAAATAATTTCTACATATTATTTATCTTTATAGGTGGTGTTTTAGTGTATATATCAAATTTGAATATTGCCGGATATAAGAACTCTAAAGAAAAATCTATAATAAAGTTAAATCAAGGGCTCAATGTATTGGTTGGAGAAAATGGATCAGGAAAAACGACAATAATTAATGCCCTAAGGCTTATTCTACGAGAGAATGAGTTTTCAAATATGAATATTGATGAAGACGATTTTTATATTTCGTTGGACAAACAGTACTCTGCTCCTGACATAAGAATAGATATTACACTTGAATCCCTGAGTTCAGATGAACAAGTAACATTTTTAACTTGGTGCGATGCAGATTATAAAGCCCAATTGCACTTAGAGGTTAGTTCAAATCCCAATAGGAAGGGGTATTATAAGAAAGAAATATGGGGTGGGGCATCGAAATCAAGCATCTTTGAAGAGGAAACTTTTGAGTGTATCGATTGTATATACCTGCCACCTCTCCGCGATGCAGAGGAAAAGTTAGTTAATGGGAAGCGGTCCAGACTGGCGCAGTTATTAAAGAAACAATATGGCGACAACAAGGATTCACTTGTACAGAATGTAAGTAAGTTTAACGAACAAATCACAAGTAATGCTGAAAAAAAATATGACGAAATTGAAACTGCGAAACTCAACATTAATACAAAGCTTGAGGAGAGCTTGGGGCAACGTCTTGGTCAGAGTATAAATCTGCAATTCGCAGAGACAACATTTAACAAAATTGTAGAAAGCATAAGAATGGTTTTCTTTCCAGGCATTAAGCAGAGCGATCCAGATAAATTCAGAGACATCGCAACTAATAGCCTGGGATACAATAACTTGTTATACATAGCCACTGTATTTGCTGAGCTTGAACTACTAAAAAATAATAACATGATAACTGTTTTACTGATAGAGGAGCCGGAAGCGCATTTACATCCTCAACTTCAGGTGAAATTTATAAAGTATCTAGAAGAGATAACCCGTAAACTTGGAAATATACAGGTTATTATTACCACACATTCTCCAGTCCTTGCTTCTTCTATACATACTGATAACTTAATTCATGTTACTCAAAATGAAGACAAAATTGTTGCAACCTCATTAAAGGATATCGATTTAGGTGAAAGCAAAAATTATATCAATCGATGGCTAGATGTTACAAAGTCTACACTGCTTTTTTCAAAAGGTGTCATTCTTGTAGAAGGCATAAGTGAGGCTATGCTGATACCTACATTTGCAAAGATAGTATTGGCGCAACATAATAAGAAAGCTTTGGATAATTCTGAAGCATTATTGCCAACCTCATTAGAAGAGGCTGGTGTATCTACAATTAACATTAACGGAATAAATTTCAAACATTTTATGAAGCTGTTTGCAAAATGTGATGGTTCCTCTAGTGAAGTGCAACTACCTATTTTTTGTTCTGGAATTACTGATAATGATCCCCCAAAGCTCAAAGTTTTTGTCTATGATGAAAATGGAAAATTAAAAAAAGATAAGGAAGGTGAACCCATAACTATATTACAAGATACATTTCCTTTACCAAGCGAATCACCAATTGGAGCTAATAGCGCAATCCAGCTAATGGATGATATTAATAAGAGCAAATGGGGGCGTTTGTATCGTTCACCTTTAAAAACGTTTGAATATGATTTAGCAATAAATGGAAACAATAACCAAATGGCAAAAGTCCTTCATGATTTATGGCCTGTTTCTGGAAAAGTAAAAAAACAATGTAGTGCAATATCTTCTAGAAGCAATCAGTACTCAGAGGATGAAGATATGTTAAAAGAGGACGCTGAATATATCTTTAAGCATATTGATGCGAACGAAGTTGGAAAAGGTATCTATTCACAGGAACTCACAGATTATTTAGAGTTACAGATAAGCATGCAATTGGAAAAAATCGATGAATCACAATCAAATATCTCAGATGTTTTTTCTAAGATAAGCGAAATAATAAACATCCCTAACTACATTAAACAAGCTATTATTTGGGCATGTGGAGGTGGTGAATAGATGAATAAGCAAGAAATGGAACAAGAGATAATAAACACTCTGTGTGGAAATAAAGAAATTAGCTCATATATTTCTTTAATTGAAAGTAAGGTAAAGGAAAAGACTGAACAACAATTGAAATATGTTCTCTCTCCGATTAATGATAACATTTTCTTAGAGGCCTGTGCTGGGAGTGGAAAAACTGAAGTTGTTGGAATGAAAACAGCTTATGAGATTAGTAAGTGGAGTTCTAAAAATAGTGGAATAGCCGTGCTTACGTTTACTAACGAAGCAACGGATACAATTAAAGAAAGAGTGGATATATTTTCTGGTTTAACCTCTTTGTATCCGCACTATATAGGAACTTTATCTGGGTTCATACATGGTTTTATTGCTCAAAGCTTTGGATATAAATATTCTAAACACAAAAATAACAAGGGGGACACCTCCTATAGGTTAATAGATAAAAATTTAACTGTATTTGAGAACCACTGGTTAAAAAAGTACAAACTCCCTTACATGAATATGAACTCAAAACGTCAAGACTTCTATGCTAACCAAGTTTATTATGATTATAAAATTAAAGATATTATTATTTATCATTCAGAAAATTATAAAATTCCGTTAAAAGAGTATTATCAATCTGCTGAAGTACAAAAATTCATTCAGGATTATAGAAAGAAGAAAAGCAATAATCAATTATTAGGATTTAACTATATAAAAGAAGAGATAGTCAAAGTTAAGCAAACTTTTTTGAAAGATGGATTCGCTAACTTCGAAGATATAAATAATATGGCATTTAGAGTTTTAAAGCAAGATAACCATATTTCTTCGCTCATATCTTCACGTTTCCCTGTTATTCTAATAGATGAATGCCAGGATTTATCTTGGATTGAGATTAATATTCTTGATCAATTAAGAGCTTGCGGCTCTACTCTCCATTTCATTGGAGATCTAAATCAATCCATTTATGAGTTCAAAAACGCCAATCCTGAAAACACAAAAGAATATTTATCTGGATTCAAAAAGTTTTTTTTAACAGATAATTTTAGAAGTTGTCATTCAATAGTGAATACATCGAATAAATTAATAGGTATCAAGTCACCAATACATGGTCGAGCGACTGAAATTTTAGGTGATAGAAGTGTTTGTTATTTAGAATATAGTGATTTGTCTTTAGTGATTCAACAATATTTGGATTTTCTAAAGGGAATTGCAATTCCTTTCAATAGGTCAGCTATATTGGTAAGACAACAAGCATTAAAACAAGATTTAGATACAAGCTCCACTGTAAGTAAACACCCGATTTTAGATGCTTTACAACTTTGGAATGAAAACACACCAAATTCAAGACTGTTAGCATTAGAACTTGCCAGTAATCATATGCAAAGATGGTTTGGAGGGGCTAAAACTAAAAAAAACTATCATTGCCCTAGTTCAATTGACTCTGTTTATAGATGGAGAATTTTTATTAAAGATTTCTTGGACGGATGTTCAGTATATCCTGATTTAATGATGTTTGAAAATAATAGTTATACTTCATGGTATAAAAATTTTAATAAACACTTTTTAAATATAATATTGAATGCTTATCAAGATTTAAAGAAGTTTGATAACGAAGTGAGAGACTTTAATGACTTACCTAAATTTATAGCCCCCCGTGGCACTGCTAAAAGTAATATCATTACCTACAACGCAAGAGATAGTTTAAATTTGTTATCAATAAACACCATACATTCGGTTAAAGGCAAGGATTTTGATAGTGTGATGGTGGTTTCAAGCCGGCGTAACTCGGGAAGCGCCCATTGGAAGAAGTGGATTGAAAAAGAACTTGAATCCGGCAGAATAGGTTATGTTGCAAACACAAGAGCAAAGTATTCTTTGGTCTGGGCGGTTCCAGAATTAAATGATGAAGATCGATTTAGGATTGAATCTTATGGTTTTAAACCTATGAGACTCGAAAACGGAGGGGAAATGGTAATCAGTAATAAGACAAGAATACCTGTTGAAGTATAAATTCAATATATGTAAAGGAAATTTCACTGACTGAATCTCAACGTAAATCTTCATTTGAGTTTATCATTGTGCTTATATAAGTCAAAAAGTATAGTAGTTGGACAATAAAAGAGCCCTTACCCTCCCGGGTAAGGGCTCTCTTCTTTTCCCACAATCTAACTCTTTATAGCTCCCATCATAATCCCCTTCACAAAATACCTTTGCACAAAAGGATACACCATAATGATCGGAAGCGTGACGACCATGGTCACCGCCATCCGGATGCTTTCGCTGGAGACCGGGATCCGCTTGGAGCCCTGCGCCAGCTGCTGGGCGTCGGACATCATGCCGGCGGTCTGGAACTGGTTGAGGATTTTGACCAGGACGGCCTGCAGGGTCTTGAGCTCCGGCTTGTAGGTATACACATAGGAGTCATACCAGGAGTTCCAGTGGCCGATGGCCAGGAACAGGCCGATCGTCGCGAGCACCGGTACGCACAGCGGCATGATGATGCGGAAGAACGTCTGCAGGTCGTTGGCGCCGTCGATTTTGGAGGATTCCTCAATCTCGCCGGGGATCTGCTCCATGAAGGTGCGCACCAGAATCATCAGGAACACGCCGATTAAGCCAGGGAAGATATAGACCCAGAAGGAGTCGATCAGCCCCAGGGATTTGATGATCATATACGTCGGGATCAGCCCGCCGCCGAAATACATCGTGAACACAAAGAAGAAGGAAAAGTATTTCCACCCGAGCAAATTGCGCTTGCTGAGCGGATAGGCGAGCAGCGTGATGAAGAAGATGGATGCCGCTGTCCCGACGACGGTTCGCAGCACGGTGATCTTGATGGCGCTCCAGATCTCCGGATTCCGGAAGATGGTCAGGTAGCTCTCGATGGTTGGCACGCGCGGCCAGAAGTACAGGTTGCCCCGCATCGTATCGGTTGCATCGTTCAAGGAGATGACCAGGATGTTCCAGAACGGATAGAAGGTCACGAGAAAGATGCCGGTCAGGAACAGGTATAAAGAGGCATCGAAGATACGCTCGGGCACGGTTTTTTTGCTTAACATGGATGTACCTCCTAATGGTTTAGAATAGGGACTGCCCGTTCAGCTTCTTCGCCGTATAGTTGACGATAACCACGATGATGAACGCCACCACGGAGCTGAACATGCCGACGGCTGCCGCATAGGAGAACATGCCGTTCTGAATACCGTAGCGGAACGAATAGGTGGACAGGACGTCGGAGTAATCCCGTGTCAGGTCATTGCCGAGCAGGAAGTGCTGGTCGAAGCCCGCGTTCAGGATGCCGCCAAGCGCCAGAATCAGCAAAATGACAATGGTTGGCTTCAGGTGGGGCAGGGTGATGTACCGGATCTGTTTAAAACGGTTGGCACCGTCCACCTTGGCCGCTTCATAAAGCTCCTGGTTGATGGACGAGATGGCCGCCAAATACATGATCGAACTGTAGCCCATATCCTTCCACGTATTGCCGAGCGCGACGATCCACCAGAAGTACTTGCCGTTCTGCAGGAATAAAACGCTTTCATCGGTAATATGGAGGAATTTCAATATGCCGTTCATCGCGCCGTCCGAGGAGAGCAGGGTCACGATGATGTTGGCCGCGATCACCCAGGATATGAAATAGGGAAGATAGGAGGCGGTTTGCACCGTCTTTTTGAACTTTACGCTCTTGATCTCATTAATCGCGATGGCGATCAGGATCGGCATCGGGAAGGAGAAGAGCAGCGTGATCAGCGTGGAGGCCAGCGTATTCCGCATGACGATCCAGAAATCGCCGTTGTTGAAGAAGTAACGGAACCACTCCAGGCCGACGAACTCGCTCGTGAACAGGGTCGACCAGAAGCCGCCGAGCGTCGGCTGGTAATTGACGAAGGACATGTATAGGCCAACCATGGGCGTATACGCAAACACAATGGCCCAGATCAGTCCGGGCAGCATCATTAGGAATAGATACTTCTGCTGCTTCAGCATGGCCCAGCGGCTTTTTCGATGAGGACTCAAGTTCAAGTCACTCCGCGTCTGTAAGGTTGTAGCAGGTTTCATATGGGGCACCTCGCATCTCAAGTTAACTCAAATTATAAGACTCGGAAAAAATGAGTGTCGATATGACAATGTAACGAAAGATGCTTGAAAATGACTTACATCGCGAATTCCCATAGTTAAAAAAACGAAATCGCTATAATATTAAGGGATAAAGCCGACACAGGGGGTATGAGCATGTATAGCATTTTTCTCGTAGATGACGAAGAGCTGGAGCTTGAGATGATCCGAGATTATATTCGTTGGGAAGAGATGGGGATATATGTAGCCGGAACAGCCCTGAACGGCAGGGATGCCCTGGAGAAGATCGAGGTGATTCAGCCCGATATCGTACTGACGGACGTCCAGATGCCCGTCATGAACGGGCTTGATATGGCGAAACGGGTGAGTGAGTTATTCGACTGGATTCAGTTCGTCTTCCTGACCGGACACGATGAATTCAATTATGTGAAGTCGGCCTTAAACGTGGGAGCCGTCGGCTATTTATTGAAGCCGCTGGATCTGAGCGAGATTGTAAGCGTTATCGATAAAGTCAAGCGGCGCTGCGAGGAAGTGCGGATGAAGAACCGCTCCATTCGCGTGACCAAATCCAATATTGTACGAGAGATGATATTCGAGCAGAACGAGGAGCGATTCCGAAACCTCACTGCCAGCTACCATAAGCTGTCCCGCCATACGGAGCCGAGAACGTATACCCTTACGCTGCTCGGCATCGATGCTCCGCACGCTGCACAGCCGGGGCTGTCCCTCGAGGATGGCATGGCGCGCCTGCAGACGTTTATGGAGGAGTGGCTTGCGGACAAGAAACTCGAGGCGGATCTGGTCATCTGCCGGGAAGGCGAGCTGGGCATCTTCATGGATGCCGCCGGCCATCTGAGCCGCTTTACGTGGGAGGATCTGCTGAAGCAGATGCAGCATACGCTGGGCTGTACGATGACCGCGGCCGTGAACGAGGAGCCGGAAGAGCTGTCCCGCATCCAGGATGTTTACAGGGAGACGCGGCAGATGCTGGAGGAGATGTTTTACGTCGGGAACGGGAGAGTCATCTATGCCAAGGACGTGCTGCGGCAGCTGGAGAGCCGGCAAATTCCTCCTTTCCAAGAAACGGCCTATTTCGAGGACATTCATCAGCTGGCGTCCGAGCAGGCCGCGCAGAAGCTGCGGGATTACTTCAACCGGCTGGTCATGCTGCGAATCCGAAAAACCGAAGTGTGCGACTTCGCCATCGGACTGGTGGAGTCTCTGCTGGAGGGGATCCACGAACCGATCACGGAGAGCCACAAGCGGGCGGAGCTTTATCATGCCATCTACCAGTGCCGAACCATTATTGAAATCGAAGCGATCATCATGGATTTTGCCGGACATGCGATTCGGACGTTGGAACACCGGTTCATGGACAAAAATGCAAGGCTGGTGCACCAGGTGCGCACGACGATCGACCAGACCTATCACCAGGCCATCACAATCAACAGCTTGTCCGATCAGGTATATCTGTCTCCCAACTACCTGCGTTCCATCTTTAAGGAGAAAACCGGCATGACGATCCATGATTACCTAACGAGAATCCGGCTGAACAAAGCCAAGGAGCTGCTGGCCGACGATTCGCTCAAGGTGCAGGACATCGCCCAAAGGGTCGGTTATGAGAGCACATCCTACTTCATTTCCTTATTCTTAAAAAGCCAAGGAGTTACGCCGAATGAATACCGCAAAAACATCTAGCCCGTCCGGCCCGTGGAGCCGGCTGGCAGGGGCTTTCCCGTTCGCGCACTTACGCGCATACACCAATTGGCGGCTCCGGCACAAGTTCTTTTTCATCTTTCTGATCGTGATCATCCTTCCGTTCTCGCTGCTGATCTATTATTCGTATTCTTCGACCCGCAGCACGATTACGGAGCATACCTATACGGCCTTGGGCGGATCGCTGGCACAGATTAACACCAACGTGGAGAAGCGGCTGGAGTATTACAATCAGCTGTCGAACATCCTCTACATGGATGCGCAGCTCCGCAATTATCTGTCTACCGATTATGAGCAAGCGTACTATTATCTGGATGCCTTCCAATATATCAACCGGACGCTGCCGTCCCTGATGACCCTGAATGCCAACATTCTGGGCATCACGATTTATACGGGGAACCATACCCTCTATTCCGACGGCCAATACGTCAAATATACGGAAGAGCTGCCCCGGGCGATGGAGGAGCTGGTGCTGGATGCCGCCGGCAATACGGTGTACTTCCATTCCGGGAATTTCAAGGCCGATGATGCACATATCACCATTGCCCGTTCGTTAAGTTATTTCAGCCTGCAGCATCCGTACGGGATATTGACCATGGATATTAACGCGAACGAATTCTACTCCCTGATCAAAATGGAGAACGACAACAAAAGCGTCTATATTGTCGACGAGTTTGGCGGCGTGATCAGCACGGGGGATCAGAACCTCCAATCGAACCAGCTGTTCGACGTGTTTCCGATTCAGGAGCGGATGACCCAGGATGCGGGCTCATTCGATATGAAGATTAACGGCCAGGAGCGTTTTTTCACGTATAAAAAGCTCAGCAACGGTTGGTCCACGGTCATCACCGTGCCCTACGACGAGCTGCTGGCCAATGCGAATCAGGCGACCAAGAATGTCATTTGGTTCTCCACGCTGGCGATTGGCATTGCCATCCTGCTGCTCTATTTTACGACCAAGGTCATGACCAAGCGCATCGAGGTGCTGCTGCAGCAGATCCGGAAGGTGGAGCGCGGGGATTTCCGGCTGTCGATTAAGCCGATGGGGCATGACGAGATCGGCCAGGTGTCCTTTGCGTTCAATAAGATGGCCGCGACCATACAATCCCTGATCCATGACGTGTACGTGAAGGAGATCGCAAGGAAGGAGTCGGAGCTGAATACGCTTCAGGCCCAGATCAACCCCCATTTTCTGTACAACACCTTGTCCTCGATCTCTTCGCTGGCGATCAAAGAAGGGGCTATGCAGGTGTACCAGATGGTCAATTATTTGGCCAAGTATTACAGGGTGTCGCTGAATAAAGGAAAGCGCATCATTCTGCTGGAGCAGGAAATCAATCTGGTGAAGAATTATGTCGCGATCCAGAAGATCCGGTTCCGGGACAAGCTTCATATGCATTACGACCTGGATGAGCAGCTGTTCGGGAACACAACGATCAAGCTGATTCTGCAGCCGTTCATCGAGAACTGCATCAATCATGCCATTGGGGACGAATCGGGAATCAACATTAACGTGAAGCTCAGGCAGGAGGGGGACGACATCTTGCTCCAGGTCATCGACGACGGCATCGGGATGAAGCCCGAACAGCTCGATCACGCGCTGAACAAATCGGATAATCTGTCGGGCTACGGCGTGAAAAACGTGGACGACCGGATCAAACTGACCTACGGGGAAGAATATGGCGTCAGCATCTTCAGCCGGCTCGGCATCGGAACCGCGGTGACCATTCGGATACCTGTAATCTCCGATAGGCATCCTGCAAATGAACGGAACCCGCAGCAGGCGTTACCCTGAATGAAAGACATTTTGCATCATGGATTGTAAGATTGCGTTATAGATCAATGAACTCCCGATTTTTACAATGATAGATATATTCGAGCTTTTGGATATGACGACCTTAGAAAGGGGTTCAGGGAATGAAGAAACTAAAATTGATGCTGGCAGCAGCCCTCGTTATGACAACGCTTTCGGCTTGCGGCGGCAACCAGAAGGCGGCATCGGGCGGAGACAGCGGTACGAATGCGGACAGCAGCGCGCCGATCACGTTAACCTGGTTTGACCAAAACACGGGGGATGCCTTTACCAATCCGGTCGCTAAAGTGATTACGGAAAAAACAGGCGTGACCGTCGAGATCCAGCAGCCTACGGGCAATCCGGTTGAGAAGCTGAATCTGATGCTGGCCAGCGGCGATCTTCCGGACGTTATTTTGATGAGTCGTGGAAGCGATATCATGAATAAGTATATTACCTCGGGCGCGGTGATCCCGCTGAATGACCTGATTGAAGAGCACGGACCGAATATCCAAAAAATGTACGGCGACACGCTTGCCAAAACGCGAAGCGAGGACGGCAACAATTATTATTTCTCCAACTGGTACGGCTTGGAGCAGTACCCGGTGTTCGGCTTCATGATGCGCATGGACATCATGAAGGAGCTGGGCGTCGGTGATAAGGTGAACAACGGCGAGCCGTTTACCACAGAGGAATTCGAGCAGCTGCTTGTCAAGTTCAAGGAGAAATATCCAACGATTGACGGCAAAGAAAGCATTCCGATGACGCTCAACGGCGAGAACGTCGGAGCCGTGACCGGCAGCTTCAAGGGCATGTACGGCATGATGCCGTATTACGAAACAAACGGGGAGCTGAAGAAGGACGTCCGCGATCCGCGCTATCTCGAAATGGTCAAATTTCTGAACTCCCTGTACCGCAAAGGCCTGCTCGATAAGGAATGGGCAACGATGAAGACCAAGCAGTTCGAGCAGAAGCTGGGCAACGGCAACGTATTCGCCACGGCGGAAGCGCTCTGGAATGTAGGAAATGCGAATGCGCTGCTCAAAACCGAGGCAGCCGATAAGGCTACCGAGGACGAGCGTCAGTTCTACCAATATAAAGTGCTGGCCCCGGGCGTGAAGCCGGAAGAGGCCACTTACGGACCGAAGAGCTCCCTGGGCTGGGACGGCGTGGCGATCAGCCGCTCCAACAAGGATCCAGTCCGGACGATGAAGCTGCTGGATTTCCTGGCCAGCGAGGAAGGCCAGTATCTGCTGATGTGGGGAGTAGAGGGCGAGCATTGGGACATGAAGGACGGCAAGCATGTGCCAAGACAAGAAGTGCTGGACGCCTTCAAGAAGAATTGGGACGAGGCTTCCCGTACGACGGGCATTCGCAAGTGGACCTGGATGATTAAGAACGGTCCCGGCGAGGACGGAACCCCGTATGACCTGATGGGCCGTTACCAGACCGATCCGGTCACGGATCTGGCGATCAAGAACCTGGCCGATACGTCGTTTGATACGGCACCGTATGACAACCTGGGTCCGGCTGGCGGAACGCCGGAAGCCATTATGGAAACGAAGGTGAACGATACCATCAATAAATATTTCCTGAAGATGGCCCTGTCGCCGTCCGAGGACCAAGTGGTGGAATCCTATAACCAGATGATGGCCGAGATCGAGGCGGCTGGCCTGGCCAAGCTGGAAAAGATTTATACGGACAACTTCAACAAACGTCAAGAGCTGTGGGGCAAATAATCTGGCCAAGGGGAGTCAAAAGATGCTTCGTCTTTTGGCTCTCCTTTTTTTCTTCAGGCAAAAACCATATCAACATGAATCGGAAGGATGATATTCTGTGACCATTCAATACCAAGAACCGTTTCGCGTGTTTGCGATACAAACCGATAACAGCTCCTATCTGTTCGGCATCAACGACAGCGGCAATCTGCAGCATCTATACTGGGGGGAGCCGGTCGGGATCGAAGATGCAGCGCCGCTGCTGCGCCCGAGATCGCACAGCTCGTTTGATGCGGAAGTCCATTCGGAGGTGGAGGAATACAGCTTCTGGGGCGGCGTCAAATACAGCGAGCCCAGCCTGAAGGTCCGCATGCCGGATGGCGTGCGCGACTTGGCGGTTCGTTATGCCGGGCATCGCACGCTGCAGACGGAAGGCAGAGAGACGCTGATCATTGTTATGAAGGACGAAGCGTACCCGCTTGAAGTGGAGCTGTCCTACCGGGCGATTCCCGAGTGCGACCTGATCGAACGTTCGGCCCGGATCGTCAACCGCGGCGAGGCGGATATCGTGCTGGAGAACGCGCAGTCCGCGGCCTGGGTCATCCCCTATCTGGCGGATTACCGCCTCACGCACGTGACGGGAAAATGGTCCGGCGAATTTCAACTGCGCAGCACTTTCCTCACCGAAGGTAAGAAGGTGCTGGAATCCCGTAGGGGTTTCACGGACAGCCATGCCAACCCGTGGTTTGCGATGGATGACGGACATGCCACGGAATCGGCGGGGCAGGTCTGGTTCGGGGCGCTGGCCTGGAGCGGGAACTGGAAGATTACGGCCGAGCGGACGGTGTTCGAACATGTTCGGGTGACCGGAGGCATCAATGATTTCGACAGCGAGTGGGTGCTGGGAGCGGGAGAAGCCTTCGATACGCCCGGATTCGTCGGGGGATACAGCAGCGGCGGCTTTGGCGGGATGAGTCGGCGGCTGCACCGCTATCAGTATTCGGATGTCCTGCCGGGCAGCCAGACGAGACCGGTCCTGTATAACTCCTGGGAGGCGACGTACTTCGATGTCAATGCCAAGGATCAAATGGCTTTGGCCGAAAGAGCCGCGCGTTTGGGCGTGGAATTGTTCGTCGTGGACGACGGGTGGTTCGGCGGTCGCAACCATGATCGGGCCGGGCTTGGCGATTGGTTCGTGAACCGGGAGAAGTTCCCGAACGGTCTCGGCGAGCTGATTGACAAGGTGCATGAGCTCGGCATGGATTTCGGCATCTGGGTAGAGCCGGAGGCCGTCAATCCGGACAGCGACCTGTACCGGGAGCACCCGGATTGGGTGTACCATTTCGAGACGCGGGAGCGCTCCGAGCTTCGCAATCAGCTGCTGCTGAACATTTCGAAGCCGGAGGTTAAGGCCTACATTCTGCAGTTTATGACGGACCTGCTGGAGAAGCATGACATCAAGTTCATTAAGTGGGACATGAACCGGACCGTAACCGAACCCGGCATGAAGGACCATCCGCTTCACCGCCAGAAGGAGATCTGGATTCGCCATGTTCAGAGCCTGTACGAGATTTGGGAGGAGCTGCGGCGCAAATTCCCGCATGTGGCGTTTGAAACCTGTGCCGGCGGCGGAGCGCGCATCGATCTTGGCATCTTCCGGTATGCCGACCAATCCTGGCCGAGCGATAACACCGATGCCTTTGACCGCCTCAGCATTCAGGAGGGCTTCTCGTACACGTATGCTCCGCGGATGATGACCTGCTGGGTAACGGAGTCGCCGACAGGGATGAATCGCAGGCAGGTATCCCTGAAATACCGCTTCCACAGCGCCATGATGGGAACGCTCGGCATCGGCTCCAACCTGAATGAGTGGAGCGATGAGCTGATTGCGGAATCGGCCGAATATGTGGCGCAGTATAAATCCATTCGCCATCTGGTTCAGTTCGGCAGCCAGTATCGCCTCGACTCGCTTCGGCATAAAGGCGTAACGGCCGTGCAGTACGGCAGCGAAGACGGCAGCGACAACGTGCTGTTTGCGTTCCTGCACAGCCAGAAGCTGGGCGAGCCGCTGCCGCGACTGCAGCTGACCGGACTGCAAGCCGATCAGTCGTATGCCATTGAGGGGGTGGCCGGCACATGGAGCGGCAGGGCACTCATGAACATCGGGATCGAGCTGCCGCTGCGTGGGGATTTTGACAGCTTGGCGTATCGGATTCAGAGACAGGAATGAGATTGAAATAGAAAAGCGTCGTATTGCCTTTCGCGATACGACGCTTTTTACGGTTGACTATTCAACGTATAAGTATGACCCATATTGGATTCTATAGTTTAGGAAGTGGGTCCATATTCTATTTGCTGTTATGCTAGCCCTCTATAGTAAATTCCATTTCCTTTTTGGAATCCGATATGCCGTCAAGAATGACGACAGTCCAAACGTTGTTTACATCGGAGTAGTGTATAGACTTAATGAAAGGTACTTCAATTTGATCAAAATGCTCCAATGTCATAACGATTACTTCTTGTTGACCGAATTTGGATAATTTAGGACGTTCGTTTGTCAGGATATCTATGTCTCTAGCTGAAGCTTGAGCTGGATAGGAGGTGTCAATACCTCCGTCAATTTCGATCGAAACTTGTTGTCCTAACTCTATCTTTCTTTTGGTTCTGATCCATATTGCGTCGTTTAAATCTGATTTTTCATCATAACGGGTTACCAAAATCCTGCCATCTTCTTTTTGAACGACGTACCCCACATATTTATTCACAGGCTCATCTTTTTCTTTGCTGTTATTGCTGCATCCACAAATAATAATGGCAAACATGACTAGACAGAGTATGAATTTGTTAATCATGATTTCCTCCCAGTCGAAAAAAAGTGTGTGGTCAATCGAACCAAAGCTTGGGTTCAGTATAAGGAAATAACCAGGAAATCCTACCCCTTCCGGGTATCTCGGTATTCGGAAGGGGATTTTCCCATGATTTTTTTGAACAGCCGCGAGAAATAGTAGGGATCCTGGAAGCCGAGACGGTGGCTGATCTCCTTGACGCTCTGGCCGGTCAGGTCCAGATGCTGGCAGGCCCGTTGGATTTTGAGCCGCAGATAGTAATCGATGGGGGAGTAGCCCGTCGCTTCCTTGAACCGGAAGGTGAAGTGCGGTATGGACAGGTTGGCGTAGGCCGCCAGCTCCTTCAGGCTCACATGCCCCTCCAGATGCTCGGTCATGAACCGAAGCGTCTGCTCCATGTCATGCTTGTTGTGCTGGTGTTGCCCCCGCTGCGGTTGGAGCCGGGCGAGGCGGATGATGGCTGCCAAGTGGCCGGCGAGCTGCGAGACATGGATGATATGGTTCAGCGTATACCCTTTTTGCAGCAGCTCGTAACTTTCCTGAAACAGCTCCACGATGCTCCTTGACTGTTCGACCGGAACGACGGCGGGTTCGGCTGCGTCGGTAAAACCCTCGAACAATAAACCTGCATGCGTCCCCTTCATATGCCACCAGTAAATGCTCCAGGGATGAAACTCCGAGGATCCATATTCATGCGCCGTTTCCGGCGGGATGACAACCGCCTGCCCCTTGAGCAGAGAATGGGTTTTGCCGCCGTTCAATCGATACCAGCCTTCCCCCTCCACGCAGTAGATCAAGATGTACGCGCCGCTGCCCTCCGGGCGTTCCCGGTAGTGATGCAGCGCACGCGGAAAGTACCCGATGTCGGTCACGTACAGCGGCTCCACAAGCGGATGGCGGGCAGCCTCTTTCATAATATGATCCGGGAGGACCATGATTTTCTGGGATTCGAATCCGTCTGGTTTTCGTATGGTATCCATAGCTTTACTATGAATCGGAACCGAATTGTTGTCAACCGGATGGAGCGCCAAATAATCAGAATATAATCCATCATCAACATGATATCGTCAATGGATCTTCGGCAGGCCGGCTTATAAGATAGAGACATAACGCAGCCTACGCGGATGCTAATGGAGGGGTGACGACTCATGACAAAACAACGGCAAGTGAGCGTACGGGAAGAGACCGTGGAGATTCCCACGTATGAAGTGGGGAAGCCGGACCTGAACCCGATGTTTTTGGAGAAACGGGTGTATCAGGGGAGCTCGGGGCGTGTCTATCCGCTGCCGGTCATCGATAAAATTTACGATGAGAAAGTATTAAAGCCCTACCGGATCATTTTCCTTGAAAATGAGTACGTGCAGATTCAGATCATGCCGCAGATTGGAGGCCGCATCTACCGGGCCATCGATAAAACCAACAACTATGATTTTGTATACCACAATCAAGTGATCAAGCCGGCTTTGGTTGGCCTTGCGGGTCCATGGATATCCGGGGGAATCGAGTTCAACTGGCCGCAGCATCACCGTCCGAACACCTATGGCGAGGTGGAGTGGAGCTTAACGGATCAGCCGGATGGCAGCAAGACGGTATGGGTCGGCGAGATCGACCGGATGTACGGCACGAAGGTGTCTACCGGCTTCACGCTGTATCCGGGCAAGGCGTATCTTGAAATTCACGCGCAAATGTACAATCGGACCTCGGAGCCGCAGACCTTTCTGTGGTGGGCGAATCCGGCCGTAGCGGTCAACGATCATACCCAGTCCGTATTTCCGCCGGATGTTCATGCGGTGTTCGACCATGGGAAGCGGGACGTGTCCAAATTCCCGATCGCAACCGGCACGTACTATAAACAGGACTATTCGGCGGGCGTCGATATTTCCATGTACCGCAACATTCCCGTTCCGACATCCTATATGGCTTATCATTCGGATTACGATTTCGTCGGCGGATATGACCATGGTTTGAAAGCGGGGATTCTGCATGTCGCCAATAAACATATATCTCCCGGCAAAAAACAGTGGACGTGGGGGCACGGCGAATTCGGCCAGGCCTGGGATCGCAACCTGACCGACGAAGACGGCCCGTACATCGAGCTCATGACCGGCGTGTATACCGATAACCAGCCCGATTTCACCTGGCTGGCGCCGTATGAGGAGAAAAGCTTCAAGCAGTACTTCATGCCCTATAAAGACATTGGGCTCGTGAAGAATGCGTCCATAGACGCCGCCGTAAATCTCGAAGTCCACGGACGCAAGGCCGTTGTACATGCTTATGCAACCTCGGTTATCGAAGAGGCGCGCATCCTGTTGACCGGAGCGGGACACACCTGCTTGGATCGAAAAGTCAAGCTGTCGCCGGCCGATACCTTCCAGGCCGAAATCGAACTCGCCCCAGGTATGAGGGAGGAAGATGTGCGGGTCACGGTATTCGCTGCGGACGGCAAAGAGCTGGTCGCTTACCAGCCCAAGCCGCGCACCTTGGAGCGAACGCCGGACCCGGCCACGGCGATCGGCAAGCCGGAGGAGCTGAAGAATACCGAAGCGCTGTTCTTGGCCGGGCAGCATCTGGAGCAGTACCGGCACGCAACCTATGAACCGGAAGCCTATTATGTGGAAGGTCTTCGGCGCGATGCGGGAGACGCAAGGCTGAACAATGCCTATGGTTTGCTCCTGCTGCGCAGAGGGTGCTTTACGCAGAGTGAGGTTTATTTTAAAAAAGCGATCGAAACCTTGACCCGCCATAACGCCCGGCCCTATGACAGCGAACCGTTCTATCATTTGGGCAAAGCCTTGAAGTGGCAGGGCCGTTTGGATGAAGCGTACGCTTATCTGTACAAATCGGTCTGGTCGGGGGCTTGGCAAGGGACGGGATATCTGGCTTTGGCCCAGATTGCCTGCGAGAAGCAGGAGTATGAGGAAGCGTTCGAGCTGATCGAACGATCCCTGGCTGCCCAGTACCGTAATTATAAAGCGCGGCATCTCAAGAGCATCATTTTAAGAAGGCAGGGGCGCTTGGCAGATGCGGCATCATGGCTTGAGGAAACGCTTAACCTGGATCCTATGGATGCGGGCGCGATGAACGAGCTGGCAGCCGTATATCAAGAACTGAAGCAAGGGGACAAGAGCCGGCATACTTACGAATCGCTTGTCCAGCTCCTGCGCGATCGTCCGCATAATTATATCGCCGTAGCTCAGGACTATGCGGATGCAGGCCAATATGGCGACGCTTTGGATGTGCTGCAGCGCATCGAACGCCTTACGGCATCTGCCGTCTATCCGATGGTTTATTACTACCAAGGCAGTGCACTCATGAAAATGAACCGGGTGGAAGAAGCATCCGCTTGCTACCGATTGGCCTCGGAGGCCGATCCGTCTTACTGTTTCCCGAATTCCCTGCATGACTATGTGACGCTAAAGCACGCGCTCAGCGTACAGCCACAGGATGCGAAAGCGTTGTACTACTTAGGGAATTTGCTGTATGACAAGAAGCGCTACGAGGAAGCCATAAGCAGCTGGGAAGCTTCGGTCGCTTTGGATGACAGCTTCGCAACGCCGCATCGGAATTTGGCCCTCGCTTACTATAACAAGAGACAGGACCACGACAAAGCAGTGGCATCCCTGCAAACCGCCTTCTCGCTGAACCCGGCGGACGCCAGGGTCTTCTACGAGCTGGACCAATTGTATAAAAAGCTCGGTCATGCTCCCGCTGATCGCCTGAAAGCGATGGAGGAGCACATGGAGCTGGTCGAGCAGCGCGACGATGTATATCTGGAATATTTGACGCTGCACAATACGCTGAATCGGTATGAGGAGGCGCTGGCATTGATTCTGAAACGCAACTTTCACCCTTGGGAAGGCGGCGAGGGCAAGGTGCCGGCCCAGTATGTGTTGGCTCGTGTAGAGCTAGCGAAGCAGCTGCTTCAGGATCTTCGCTATGAGGATGCCGTAGAGCAGCTCCTGGCTGCCAAGCAATATCCGCTCAACATCAATGAAGGGAAGCTCACGGGAGCGCAGGAGAATAACATCGATTATTACTTGGGCTGCGCATACGAGGGGCTGAGCTTGTCCGAAGAGGCGGAGGCGTGCTTCCTGAAAGCTTCGGAGGGGCTGGATGAGCCGACCAGCGCGATGTATTACAACGATCAGCCGCCGCACATGATTTTTTATCAAGGGGCCGCGCTGCGAAGGCTGGGCCGGGAGAATGAAGCCCGCAGCCGGTTTAACAAGCTGATCGATTACGGGGAGAAGCATATATTCGAGACTCAGAGCATTGATTACTTTGCCGTATCGCTGCCGGACTTCCTGGTGTTTGATGAAGATCTGAACCGAAGAAACGAAATTCATTGCCGCTACATGATGGGGCTCGGGCATCTAGGACTTGGTGACCGGCAGTCCGCGGAAACCCTGTTCCGCGAGGTGCTGCAGCTGGAGTCTCACCATCAAGGAGCTGCACTGCATTTGGCGCTTAGCAAGACGTTGATGTAAGAGATTGATACTTCATGCTCAAGGGCCGTTATGAACAGTCCTTGAGCATTTGTGCATTCCGGTGATGCGTTGACTATAACCGAGGAGGATGACGATGATGGTCTGGAGCAAAGGAATGCTGGATGGATATGAGGTTTGGACAGGGCGCACGGTGGTGATGGAGACGGCCGTGGTGCCTGAACTCGGAAGCAGGGTCATTTCGCTTCGTAATCGCAGAACAGGCCGGGAGTGGCTGGTACAGCCAGCTGGAAAGCTGGACTCGAACGGGTATGCAAGCTCCTTTGGAAAGCGGGACGGCAGCGGCTGGGACGAAATGTTTCCTACAATCAATGTCTGCCGATATCCCGTGTATCCATGGGAAGGAACGGAGCTTCCGGATCATGGCGAGGTCTGGTCCATTCCATGGGAGGCGCACAGCGAGGAAGAACAGCTTCACTGCAGCGTGCAGGGAATCCGAATTCCTTATCAGCTGCGCAAAACCTACTCCTTCCCCCGTGAAGATACCCTGCGGATCGATTATGCCGTTCATAATCCGAGTCCGTTCCCGTTCTCTTTCCTGTGGGCCGCGCATCCGTTGTTTCAAATCGATGAAGGCGCAGAGATTATCGTTCCTCACGAGCTGAGGGAGATCATCGTATCGTACTCGGCGAACGGTCGGTTGGGAGAATTCGGCGATATTCGGACATGGCCGCAGCCATGGGAGGAAAACCCCCATATTCGCTTGAATCGAACCGCCAGCAGGCTTGAAGCAACGGCGGAGAAGTTTTATTTTGCTGACGAGCTGCCGGAGGGGACAGCCTCCATTTACGATCCGGTTGCGGGGGAAGGACTCCGCATGATGTTTCCTAAAGACCAGGTGCCTTATCTAGCGATATGGGCGAACTATGGCGGCTATCAGGGACAGCATCATCTTGCGCTGGAGCCTGCGACGGGTCTGCTCGATGATCTGTCGTATGCGATGCATCGTCAAGTAGCAGCCGAAGTGCCGGCTGGCGGTACGTATTCGTGGTGGCTTGAGTTATCCTGGATCAATGGATCCAAGAAGTAGCGAAGTCTGGTTGACCGTCCGGTAGTGGACCGACAAACGCTTAAGCATAAGCCAATTCACGAATGCGCGGGTTGGGATTGTCCGTAAATAATCCGCCGTGGTAACAGATCACGTTACGGATGTCATAGTGAGTGAGCTTCTGCAGGGAGAGCTGGGCTAAAGCCGAATCCAAAGTGGTTGCCGGATCCGGCCCGATCAGTTGTCCCTCTCTGACGTTCAGCGCATCTGCGGCAATCAGGGTTTTGCTCGGTATATGATATAAGCTGGTATGGCCGGGGGTGTGGCCAGGCGTATGGATCACGATGATACCGCCGCCAAACGGCAGCTCCTCGCCGTCGCGCAGCATGCGGTTCACTGGTGCTGTTGGAGGGTTCTCCAGCGTGTGTTTAAACGCGTTCCTCCACTCCGGCGGCACGTTATCCGGCATCGAAGCCAGCGCTTGTGTAATGGCCTCGGGCGATAGTTTGACAAGCCTTGTATCGCCTTCGATATAAGGCTTTTCTATTTCGCTGGCGAACACTTCAGGGGCGTGGTTGCTGTGCTGGATCAAGGCCGGCAAACTGCCGATATGATCCAAATCCTGGTGTGTTATAATAATTTTGCTTATATCCTGAACGGAAATCCCGATGTGCGATAACTGCTCCTGAATGAGCGGGAACTGGCCGGGATAGCCGGTATCGATAAGCACCAAATTCTGATGATCCCATAGGAATGTCGGATGGATCGTTTCGATTCGTCCCATCATGGCCGCTGATATGTTCAGCATATGAATGCCTTGATCGATTAACATGGTTACATACCTCCACTATATGGGGATTTATTCTCCCGATTTCAACTTCCAGAGAAGACTGAGCAGAAGTAGATTATCAAATCAGTACAAACATGTAAATAGAAAAATATTATATCATAACACAAAAATAATTATTTGTCAATATATAATTCCTAGGCCAGAATCCTCGTTAATATATGAAATGTCCGGCCCGGATGCATAGCGTGATTCCAAGTCGTAGTCTGCTCACACGGCTGGATTTCATCTCGCTATTGAGGAATATGTAATTGCTGGTATAATCCTTGAAAGACGCAGCAGATTGAAGAAGGAGAGGGAACAGTGATGAATACGACGATTGAACTGAATAACGTAACCTGGCAACGGGAGCAGAAGACCGTTCTTACAGGCGTGGATTGGACCGTGCAGCAAGGAGAGCATTGGGCGGTTCTTGGGCTGAACGGCTCCGGAAAGACAACCATTTTGAATATGATTAACGGATACATCTGGCCAACCAGCGGTACGGTTTCGGTGCTCGGGCATCTCTTTGGCAGGGTGGATTTAAGAGAATTGCGTAAATCGATAGGCTGGGTCAGCTCCTCGCTGCAGGAAAGAATCCGACCGAGTGAGTCTACATTGGATGTCGTGATCAGCGGCAAACACGCTTCGATTGGCCTGTATCAGAAGGTGGATGAAGCAGACCGGGAGCAGGCCGAGCAGCTTATGAAGGATTTCAATTGTATTCATCTGCTGGGTCGTACATATGAAACTTGTTCGCAAGGAGAGAAACAGAAGCTGCTGATCGCTCGGGCACTTATGGCTTCGCCGAGGCTGTTGATACTGGACGAGGCCTGTAATGGACTCGATTTTCTGTCGAGGGAAGCGCTGCTGTCCAGCATTACGGCACTGGCTTCCAAGCCCGATGCGCCGACCCTGCTGTTCGTAACGCATCATATCGAAGAAATACTGCCGATCTTCTCGCACTCCTTGCTCATCCGCCGGGGCACCGTGTTCGAGAAAGGGCGTTCCCGGGACATGCTGACCAGCGACAATTTGACCTCGTTTTTTGAGACGCCGGTCGAGGTGAGTTGGCAGAATGATCGAGCCTGGATGTCCATTCCGGACTTATAATGAACGCATTAAAAGCTCGCGAGATATTCATGGCCTAGGAGAGTGACCATTGTGCCAAAATCGAATCATAGCGAATCGAAGGCTGTTCAATCAAGGGATAACAGGCATGAAGCATGAAACTCCGGAGGAAGCCGTCAGAAATCTCGGTGCTGTGCAAGCCCAGGATTATCACCAAGCGGTCTGGGGAATCGGTCTCCGTACGCAGTCCGCCAAGGTATCCGATGTGGAGCAGGCCCTGAACGATCGCAAAATCGTGTTGACCTGGCCGATGCGAGGGACGATATTCTTCGTACCGTCCGAGGACGCGAAGTGGATGGTGAAGCTGACGGAATCGCGCTTTCAAACGAATGACAAGAAGAAGCAGGCCGAACTTGAGCTTGATGAAGGTACGCTCCATCGATGCCGAACCATAATTGGCAACGCGCTGAGTGGTTGCACACCCATATCCCGTCCCAGACTGATGGAACTGCTGGAGGAAGCGGGGATCAGCACCAAGAACGGCCGCGGTTATTATATTCTTGGATATTTGGGACGGACAGGCATGATCTGTTTTGGTCCGCATGAAGGCAAACAGCAGAGTTTTGTGCTGCTTGATGAGTGGGTCCCGAATTCAAGGGAGCTGACGCTCGAAGAATCGCTGGCGGAGCTGGCGCTTCGTTATTTTACCGGTCACGGACCCGCAACGATTCAGGATTTTGCGTGGTGGGTCGGGTTAACGCTGACGGAAGCTAAACGAGGCTTTGAGGCGGTCAAATCAAATCTTCGTTTAGATTTTGTCAACGGTACGGAATACTGGAGCTCTGTTACTGCGCCGGCCGTGCCCGCTGATACGGATTCGGTGGTTCTGCTTCCAGGTTTTGATGAATATTACTTGGGTTACAAGGACCGCAGCGCGATCATAGAGACAGAGCACGATGCGAAGATCGCTCCCCATCGCAACGGGGTTTTTCAACCGATGATGGTGGCAGGAGGGGAAGTGGTTGGTACCTGGAAGCGGGAAATCAAGCGCAGCGGCATCGAAATCACGTTATGTCCGTTCTCGCCGTTGGGCGATCGAGCAGAGGCGTTTCGGGAGGCGGCTAAGCATTACACTGATTTCATGGAAATGCCGATTGGACGAGTAGAATCATGAGTTTGAAGGAGGAATAGCGTATGGAGTCCATCATGAAGCTGGAATCATTGATTACCGAAATGACAGAGATTGTAACGTCGACTGATGAGGTGGAGTTCAATCTGAAGCTTGCGCCTGATAAATGGTCCAAGAAGGAGATCCTGGGTCACCTTTGCGATTCGGCGGTCAATAACCATATCCGGTTTGTGAAAATCTTGCTATCCGATTATCCGATTGCCATTTCGGGGTACACGCAGAACGATTGGGTCCGGGTGAACGATTACCAGGATCAATATGATCAATCGGAAGTGTTGTCACTGTGGCAGCATTTGAACCGGATGATTCTGCGAGTCATGCACAAAGCCGATTCATCAGATTTTCAGAAAAAATGCGTGCTGCCCGATAAAACGGAGGTCACACTGGAGTGGTTGTTTAACGACTATGTGGATCATATGATCCATCATCTGGAGCAAATCGAGCTGTGATTACTGCATTGGAAATGGGTGTACAACAGGAAACGAAAGGTGCTCCAATATGTTCAAATTATGGAATCTTGCTATTCGATTTATTCTGGAATTGATCCTATTATTTTCGATAGGTTACTGGGGCTTCCACTACGGTTCAGGGCTCATGGCACAGGTCGGACTCGGTATTGGGCTTCCGCTGCTTGCAGCCGTCGTCTGGGGAATGACCATCTCTCCGAAGGCAAGGATCAAGCTGCCGCTGGCCGTGGTACTGCTTATCGAATTTCTTATGTTTGCAATCGCGGTGGCATGCCAGATTTACTCGGGCTTTATTACGTTTGCCATCGTTTTTGCCCTTGTGGCTCTGGTCAACCGCTTCATCGTGATAAAATGGAGAATGCAGCCGTAGCTTATTGCAGAAATAGATGGAGATGCACCCTGCGGGAGGTGGATGAAACGGCTACCATCGGCCTTATTAGACATGGGATAACGGATTGGAATGTTCAGAATAGGGCCCAGGGACGAAGCGATATTCCTCTTAATGCTGAGGGGAGGCAGCAGGCACAACGAGTAGCTGAACGCTTAAAGAGAGAGTCTTGGGAGATTATCATCTCAAGTCCCCTGATCCGTGCTCGTGCTACTGCGCAGATCATTGCTGAAGGGATCTCTGTTCTTGATATCATGGAAGATGAACGGATCTGCGAGATCGATTGCGGACATATTGAAGGAACAACAGAGGAAGATCGATTGCTGACATGGGGACACTCCTGGCGAGAAATGGACCTAGGAATGGAGCGTTATGAGGATGTCGCCGAGCGGGGAACTCAGTTTTTGGAGGAAATCATGCACGCATATGAGAACAAGAATGTTCTCGTTGTGAGTCATGGCGCCGTCATTGGATTATCGTTGCAAAAGCTGCTGCCTCAGCGTTTTGCAGCTACCTATATGGATAATGCCTCCTTAACTCTTCTAACCAAATCCAACGGTGAATGGAATTGCCCCTTATTCAACTGCACGAAGCATTTATAAGACCGTTAGAAAGACTGCCAACGTCGGGTAATCAGATGGAGGCGGTCTTTTTGTATTGGATCCACGTTCAGGTTAAAAGACGAATTAAAGTCACGTCCTTTACTCGTTCAGGATGGTATGATGATTTGAAAGAACAGCCTATGTCCGCTGCTGGATATCCTTAGTAACGCAGTGGAATGGAAAAGCCAGCGTAATCATCTAAAATGCTGAAGTTAAAGGAGAATGAACCTATGACTTTGAAGATCGGTATGATTGGGTTGGATACATCGCATGTCTCCATTTTCTCGAACATGCTGCATGACAAGACGCATCCCTATCATGTTCCCGGCGGACGGGTTACGGCGGCATTTCCCGGAGGATCTCCGGACTTCGAGCTTAGCATAAGCCGGGTGGAGGGGTATACGAAGGAACTCGCAGCATGGGGAACTGAAATATTGGATTCTCCGGAAGACGTCGCCAAACAGGTTGATGCCGTCATGCTCGAAGCGGTTGACGGAAGATCGCATCTGTTCTTGTTTCGCGCGATTGCTCCTCACTGCCAAATGGTATTTATCGATAAGCCGTTTGCTGTGAGCAGCAAGGACGCGAGGGAAATTGCCGAACTGGCGGAGCAGTTTCAGGTTACCGTTATGAGCAGCTCGTCTCTTCGATATGCGCAAGGACTTCAGGATGAATTGGCTCGTGGCGGTGTGGGTGATATCATTGGCGTGGACTGCGCCGGACCGCTCCCTCTTCAACCGACACAGCCAGGATTTTTCTGGTATGGAATCCACGCAGCGGAGATGCTTTACCGCGTTCTGGGACCCGGATGCGTAAGCGTACATGTCGCCGCGACCGAATGGCATGAGGTATTAACAGCGGTTTGGAATGACGGGAGGATCGGGACGATTCGAGGCAACCGTGCAGGCAATGATCGCTTTGGGATGACCATCCATCGCACGGACGCCAGCAGCTTTGTGGACATCATGGCGCATCCGAAACCCTATTATGCGAGTTTGCTGGAGCAGATCATGAAGATGTTCACGACAGATGTCTCAGACGTTCCTTTACCTGAGACGCTGGAGATCATTCGTTTTCTGGAGGCGGCGAATGTCTCCCGCGAAACGGGTGAAACCGTGAGACTGGATGATATCGATCGAACAGGATGATAACGGAATAGACGCGCGTTATTTCCTGAAAGGCGGAGGTTGTCGGGGAGGTCGATGTGACTCGCCTTACCTGATAACCTTTTTGACCTGCAATTATACATAATATTTCCATATTAGCCTCGTTAATTGTATGATAGACAGATCAAGAAAGTTCGGCAGCTATTCGTTAGCCGTGTGGAGAGGTGGTTATGATGACATATCATATTCGGGTGAGACCGACAGCGTTGGTTTTTCAGAATGAGCATGTTTTGTTGGTTGAGTATGTAGATGAGAACGGATTGCATTACAATTTGCCGGGGGGCGGGGCCGAGCCCGGAGAGTCTATCGCAGAGGGAGCCTTGAGAGAATTGTATGAGGAAACCACGCTGGAAGCGCAGACTGGGCCTGTTGCATTTGTGTACGAGAATGCTCCGCATAAACAGTCCAGAGATAACATATCGGGCATCCATACGTTATACGTAGTATTTGAATGTTATCCACATGAAGGATCGTCCCCCAAACTTCCGGCTGTTCCAGATCCGAATCAAACCGACGTGAAGTGGATTCCGCTCGAGCAGCTGGACGACATTATTTTGTATCCGAACATTAAGAAACACATTAAACAGTACGCGCAGGAACGACGAAATATAGACATGATCGAGGATTACGTATTGGACAAATATGTGTGAATTAAACGTAACAGGAGACCTTCATGAAATCGCATGTCAAAATGATCTCCTTGATCCTCCTCATCGGCTATACCATGTTGTTAACTTACTGGATGATTTGGGGATTCGGGAGGACCACTCAGCCGGAAATCAGTTATAATCTGGTTCCATTCACGACGATGGCAAGCTATTTTCCCATTCGCAGTTTGAGCTCATTGATCAATATCGTTGGAAATATCGCTGTATTTGTACCCTTTTGGAGTGCTTATTCCGCTTGCATTTCAAATTCGATTTCGTAAGATGCTAGCCTACTTTTTGACCGGGTTATTCGTGCTCGAAATGACGCAACTGATCACGCGGCGAGGAAGCCTGGATGTGGATGATTTTATATTAAACTCGGTAGGTGTTACCCTGGGCTATGGTTTGATTGGGGTCATCATGAAATCAAGGGGCAGACAACCGTAGCTGCAAGCATATTTCAACCATACCTAAAATAGTTTATAACAGGCAGCAGAATGACTTAACTACGACGTAGGAAAGTCATTCTGTTTATTTATGTGTGGCTGATTATATTGTGTTAACGTTACATTCTCTACTTGAGCTGGATAACAGCGATATGGGGAATTGTGGAAAAAACTATTGTTCGATCAGGAACCGAAGCTTACAATGATATGAGGTACTGGAAAATGTTGTGTGGAAAGGTGGGATCTACGATGGAGAATTCCGTGATTAGTAAGCTGACTCAGGATGCAGCCACCGATAAGAGGAAGGATTACACACTCTATGAACAATAAAACGATGGGCATTATTTTTATCTGTATCTCAGCTTTTTTGTACGGCATCCGGTACTTAACGGCCGCGATTGCGGGGATAAATACCCCCTGGACGTTTGCGGATTTGTTATCAGAAATTGGAAAATGGCCGTTGATATTCAGCATCATCAGTTTGATTCTCGGTATCTTATGCATCATCGTCCCGATCATCCGTAAATGGCTAGTGGAAGACCTGAACCAGATCAAGGATAACTGGGAAGAGCTGGACCAGCCAGACAACGCCGATAAGAATCCATAACAGAATGTTATCTAGAATTTTAAGGAGGAATCCTCATGGGCGAAAACCAAGTTGCAGGCTTTTGGATCCGGCTGGGCGCCAATCTTTTGGATGGAATCATCGTGAGCCTTCCGTTATGGATCATTGCAGGGATTATCACGGGAGATTTTGAGAATGAGCCGATTTCTAATTTGATTTATAGTTTGTATGCTTTGTTGGTCCCCGTGTATTGGAATGGTTATACCATCGGTAAGCGCATATGCGGCATTCGCATTCGCAAATTCGATTTTCTTGAGCCGCCGGGCATTGGAACGATGCTGCTCCGCAACCTTGTAGCGGGAATCGTGTATGCACTGACGTTTGGAATTGGACTTATCGTGAGCATCTTTATGGTAGCGATGCGCGAGGATAAGCGTTCCCTGCACGATTTTATCGCGGGTACGGAAGTTGTGTATGATTAGGAGATGAATGGGTTACCCAAATCTGGATTGCTGTCGGAGCGGCAATTCAAGGCATTTCCATGATTGGAGTTGATTAGATATCGCGTTTACGATAAAAGGAATTGTCTTTGATATGGATAATACGCTGCTGCGTTCCAGCATTGATTTTGGAGCAATGAAGAGGGACATCTACGCCTTTCTGTGCCATCACAGAATCTTGCCCCAAGGTCTGTCCATGGACACCCACACTACCTCAACCATCATTGCTGAAGCCATGAATACAGGGCTGCTGTCGGAAGATCTTCGTCACGAGATGTGGGATATTGCCAAGGAACATGAGATGAGAGGGATGATTGGTGCAGATCTTGAAGCGGGTGCAAGAGAGCTTGTTCAGCGATTGCACGGGCAGCTGCATCTGGCCATTGTGACAAATAATTCGGTGGAAGCAGCAATGGCTGCTCTGGAAGAGAATAAGATTGTGCATTATTTTGATCTCATTATAGGCAGAGAGGCCATGGGTTTGTTAAAGCCGGCACCCGATGGATATTTGGAGGTGCTGAAGCATTTCCCTCATACATCCCCGAAGGAATGGTTGTCTGTCGGAGATGCGTGGGTGGATGGCAAGGCCTCCGAGAGCGCCGGAATTCCATTTATCGCCTATCGCGGGGACATCGCGAGAATGAACAGCATGGATGTTTTTCCATTTGCAGAGATTCAACATATACCAGATGTCATAGGTTATCTTCAGCTGCGTACCACTAAATAAATCTCGGAGGTGCCACCTCGATGCTAAGTTTTATTACGGAGATTCCGGAGGGTATAAAGATTGGCAGTGTACACTGTGTTCCCGTGCTTGATAATGGAGATGTTGTCATGGTATGGGATCGTGACGAGAAGGTACTTACAACAATAGGAGGGCGGCTGGAACCCGGTGAGTCAATTATGGAAGGCTTGATCCGTGAAGCCTTGGAGGAAGCAGGTATCCAAATCAGTGATGAGCGGACCCTGTTTGCGGCATGGCATTGGAAGGAATTCGACGCATATCGCCTATTTTATCTAGTAGGCGTGAGACGATTCGTAGAAAGACCAGAGGGGTATGAAACAACCGGATATGTTAGGATGAATTTTGATACGGCCATCGAAATGATAAAGGCGATTGAAGGCCGCGAGGAACGGATTGAGGTCATTCGCAGAGCCGGCATTTTGTCGGGCAGGTTGGCCGAGGAAGCGGAATGAAGTGGTATTTGTCCCACTTGTCACTAAATCTGTTTGTCTGCGTCACTCTGTTCACACTATACAGTTTCATGTTTCGGCCAGAGGCAGGAAGTCCTTTTCAGGGATTGTGGTTTGCTGCGATTCTCCTGTTGTCGCCAGTGGGTATCCTGTTAGCGCTCGTCAGCAGAAATCGAGGCAAACTCACGCGAATCCATATCACAGCCATTGTAGGCCATTCCGTGCTGCTGCTATTCCTTTTTCTGTACATGACACTGGGATACCTGATCCTCGGTGTCTGAGGTACCAGAGGACAAGTCATGCCTGCCCTCCTATTATTCGTTCCCAATGCCTAGAAACAAAGTATCCAACACCCGATGCACAAACGCATTCTGTTCTTCATCGGACAAGGGCCGGCCTAAGAAGTTCAATTGAAATGCATATTGAAAGCAGCTTCCTAGCAGCATGTCCGCAGCGGATCTCGGATTAACATGTTCCGATAATCTCCCAAGTTTCTGTTCTTCAAGCAAATAGGACTCAACTGCTTCATTTGCCCGGTGGGGTCCTTCATTCCGAGCTGTGAAGCCTTCCCGGTGCTGCGCTAACAGTCCTGGTTCTGAGAAGATGGAGCTGATCAGAGGCATGGATTGATAGTAATCCGATACGCCCGCTCGAGCCACTTTTTCCAGATTACTTCGCACGGTTTCTTTGCCGATCAGTTCCCTCAGGGACGTGAGCGCCTGCATAACATTTTTTAATTGTCCGCGTAGAATGTGAAGGTACAGATCGTCTTTGCTCTTAAAATGATTATATAGTGAGCCTTCTGAGCACCCGGCGGTTTTGGCGATTTCTTTGGTTGTTGCTTTGGCCAGTCCATGTGTACGAATGACGAGTTCCGCTGCATCGGCTATTTTATTTTTTAAATCCAAAATCATCCCTCACTCTGTTGACTTTGTTATGGTTCCACTTTATTATGAGTGTGCACTCACTCATTGTCAAGACTTCACAGCTTGAATGAGGTGGGAGACATGACGCTCAATAATGAGTGTGCACTCACCCATAACCGGGAAAGGAGGTATTCCAATGAAGAATCAATCTTACAGCAACCATGAAAGACATGTACCCGCGTTTCATTTTTTCCTTGTACCGCTTAGCTTTGTTTTGGTCGTCGCAGCATTCGTTTATCTGTTTGCGTCGAGTATGCGTGGAATATCGTTATTTACATCATTACTTTTCATACTCATGTCATTCTCGGTGGTCATGACATTATTCCTTATCCGGCAGTTCGTATGTAAGGTGCAAGATCGGGTAGTTCGGGCAGAAGAGAATCTGAGACATTTTGTTATGACAGGCAGGCTTCTTAATCCAAGTTTAACGATGAATCAAATCATTGCGCTTCGTTTTGCATCGGACGATGAGTTTCTGACGCTGTGTGAGAAGGCTCTTAAGGAGGACCTATCATCTAAAGATATCAAGCTCGCCATCCAGAAATGGAGAGCGGATCATCACCGAGTATAGCTCACTAAAGCAAAAGTAAAAGGGGGATTGGCAATGGTCTTAACAGCGTGTTTAAACGAGTCCATGATGAAGGCTTTGGCTCATTACTGCCAGGGATATATGAATGATCAGTGGCTGAATGTATGGGAACAGAATCTGAACGAGCTTGAGGGCATTTTTCAAAATAAAGGAGACTACGCTTATGGTCTCTTTTGTTCCAAGCTTTTTCGTCCATTGGAAGCAGAGGTCTATGGTGCGGGCTTAACCCCCAAACCCGTAATGCCGGGTGCCTTTCCACAATCCGAGGAGCTTTGGGGACCATGGGAAGAGAGGGAGAGGCGATTTTGGAGCGTGATTCACTATGATAATGGAAGAGCATTAGGTACCTTAATCACACGTTTCTTTCACGACCATACTGCCTTTCGTATTCCTACTGTGCCTAGAGTATATGTCATTCCTCAAACCGAGCTGGCAGCAATTAAAGAGGTGATTTCTCATATGCAGCCGGAAGAATGGGGATCTATAAGTTGGGAGGATGAGAGGTATGCGTAAGTTAAACTTGGCTCAATTTTCCCGTGTTTTGTTTTTCGTGCTCGCTTTGATTTTCAGTGTTAGCGTTACGCTTCAAGTTCTTATCGCCGGAATTGCACTGTTTGTGAATTCAGGAAGTTGGACTGCCCATGTTAGCTTCGCAAGATATTTTGCTTTTATTCCTCTCATCATGGCAATCATGGCATGGATGGCAGGACTTTCAAGGCAGGTGCTTTGGAAGAGCATAGGTTTATTCGGAATGGTAATCGGGATGTTCTTAACAGCGGTATTTGCATCCCGGATCGGTTTTCTATCTGCATTCCATCCCGTCATTGCGATGATGATGTTTTGGGGCAGCGTTGACATGATCCGATCAGGCAAAGGATCTAAAATAAATGTGGATTGAAGCGAAATAAGCAATTTACCTTTACCATCTCCATCTTAGACGTTGTATAATCATGGAAGACGCCAAATTCATAATAAGGACCCAGTCTTAGATAGAGCTACTCTACGGCTGGGTTTTGTCACATACTGGACGGCGAAGGAGGCATGGCTTCTTGATGAAGAAAAAAGCGTATATTACCGACCTGGATGGAACGCTTCTACGATCAGATCAGACACTTACATCCTATACTAGGGATGTTATCGCGAATGCGCTGGAGCAGGACGTGATTATCACGTATGCCACTGCCCGCGGCTATATTAGTGCTCAAAGCGTTGTCTCGGAGATCCCCTGGAAGTACCCTTTGATTCTATATAACGGCGCTTTGATATATGACGGGATAAATCGAACGGTAATCGATGGTTACTGGCTTGAATGGGACATCTCGAATGAGATTATCGGCGTGGGAAGGAAGTTTGGTATTACTCCTTATTATTTTTCATTGGATGCGGATCATCGTGAGCGTGTTTTGCATGAGTCGCTGCGGCGAGAGGGAGAGAAGGCTTTTTATCAGAGCCGGCCCCAGGATCCGCGATTTATGGAAGTGCAGAGCCTGAACTGCCCACCGGATTACCGGACGCTGGCTCTTACATACATTGGACTTTATGAGGAATTGGAGCCGATACGGTGCGAGGTTATGGAATTATACGGTGATGTGATTCATGCTCATATGATGCCGGATTACTACATCCATAATCATTTTTTCCTGGAATTCAGTCATGCCAAGGCAAACAAACGTGACGGGCTCCAATTATGGTCTTCCCATATGGGTATTGATCTGGAGTGCACGGTTGTCTTCGGCGACCACATCAATGATGTGGGGCTGTTTGAAGCCGGAGGCACCCGGATCGCGGTACGAAACGCGCATGAAAGGATACGGCAGCTGGCTGACCATATTATTGACTCGAATGAACTTGATGGCGTCGCCCATTACATCCGGCAACAGATAGAACTGTCAGGAGTGAATACCTTTATATCCACTCTGGAAGGACAATGATGACGATACATCACGCTGTACCCATTACTTAGAATTCACACCTTTATCGAAATTAACTTTAACCAGCTCGGCAAAAGCGGAAAATGCCTTGTTCCTGAACCGGTCGTTGCGCCGGATCAGGCTTGTCGAGGTATGCCGGAAGGCTTCCGGGATCGAGAAGCTGCCCATATTCGCAAATTCTCCGCTTAAGACGGAGGTGGGGAGAAGCGTAGCGGCAAGACCTGATTGCACGATGCCTAATTGGGTCTCTAATGATGAGACTTCGATCATATTGGTCAGCGGAATCCCTTCGCTTAACAGCCATCTTTCGAGGATGCTTCGAAACGGGCATCCCGCCGGAGCAACGGCCCATTTGGTCACCGCCAGATCGGGAAAGGGCTGCTCCTTCGACTTGGTCAGCAGTTTGACCTCATCCTCTTCGATATAATCGGCAACCAGCTTTGGCGGAATGTTTCCCGTCACAAATGCCCCGTCCAGCTGATAGTTTAATACTTGGGTAATCAGCTCCGAAGAGCTGCCGGTCAAGAGCGATAGCGTGACGTCCGGGTACATGGTTTGATAGTCCGACAAGGATTTAATGAAATGTCCGCAATGCACCGTATCCACGACGCCAATGGTTAAAGAACCGCTTGGATAAGGCGTTTCTTGTACAGCACGCACCGCTTCTTCAGACAGATTGAGAATGGTACACGCATAGTCCCGGAACGTGCGCCCTTTTTCTGTTAAGGTCACTCCACTGGAGTGTCGGTTCAATAAGGGGACTCCCAGTTCATTCTCAAGCTTTTTGACACGGGCCGTAACATTGGACTGCACATATCCAAGCTGCTCCGCAGCGCGGGTGATATTCCCTTCCTCTGCAATCTTTAGAAAAACCTTCAGATCGGTAAGCTCCATCTAAACCCTCCTTTCTCTCCTTCAGTCATCACTAAAAATGATGACATCATTATTATTTATCATTATACGGTATGCCATTTTTAGATTACAATCACAACTACACCATGAATATGTTCATACAAATACAGAGTGGAAGGATGTTGGAGATGAAAAAGGCATGGTGGCTCTTACTAATAGCGGGGGCACTGGAGGTTGTATGGGTATCCGGTTTGAAGCATTCCGATACCTGGTGGCAGTGGATCATTACCATCGCTTCGATTATATTCAGCTTCAAAGTTTTTTTGGACTCTGCTGCTAAACTTCCCATCGGTACGGTCTATGTGATCTTCACCGGACTGGGGACAGCCGGTACGGTGCTAGTTGAGATCCTCCTGTTTGGCGAGCAGGCGAATCCCGTCAAGCTGCTGCTGATTGGTATGTTGGCTGCAGGGGTGCTCGGACTCAAACTGGTCACGAAGGATACGGATAACCAGGCGAAGGAGAGTGGTGCGTAATGGAATGGATCGCTCTGATCGGCGCAGGGTTATGTGAAGTGTTGGGTGTGATTGCGTTAAGAAGGGTGAGCCTGACCCGCAGCGTGGGATCCTACATCTTTTTGGCCTGTTCGCTCGGTTCGAGTTTCCTGCTGCTGACGTACGCGATGGCCTTTATTTCCATGGGAACCGCTTATGCGATTTGGACAGGAATGGGGACGGCCGGCAGTACCTTGCTGGGGATGTTTGCTTTTGGAGAACCGAAGGAAGCGCGTCGGATATTTTTCATTGCTTTAATCCTGGCTTCAGCGATCGGCCTTAAGATTATAACGTAACCCATAGGGGCGTGCAGAATTTCATAGACCTGTGAAGGATATTCTGATTCGCATATAGAATTTAGATATAGTTTGGTGTTTTGAATCCATCCGATCAGACGCCAGGATGCATTTTTTATATGGGAAAGGACAGGTGTATCTTATGAAATTCAGCGAGTATCGCTATGAACGCCCCGACGTAAAAGCTTTTGAGCAAAAGTTTAAAGAGCAGCTTAACGCTTTCACCTCCGCCAGCACGTATGAGGAACAGGATGAGGCGATGACCCGCATTAACAAACTACGCAGTGAGATGGATACCCTGAGTCAACTGGTGTATATCCGGCACTCGATTGATACGAACGACGAGTTCTATAAGGCAGAGCAGGATTTCTTTGACGAGAACGGACCGGTCATCCAGGAATACATAACGGATTATTATCGGGCTCTCGTGGATTCGAAATTCAGAGCTCAGCTGGAAGACAAATGGGGGCGTCAGCTGTTCCAATTGGCAGAGCTTTCCCTCAAAACCTTCAGTCCTGAGATCATTGAGGAACTGCAGCAGGAAAATAAATTGACGACGGAATATTCGAAGCTGATCGCTTCCGCCAAAATTCAGTTCGAAGGCGAAGAGCGTACCCTGTCGCAATTGATTCCCTTCCAGCAATCGACGGACCGCAATATGCGTAAACGTGCAATGGAGGCGTCCAGCGGCTTCATGGCTGAGAACGAAGCAAACTTCGACCGTATTTATGACGATCTGGTTAAAGTGAGAACCAAGATTGCCAAGAAACTAGGATTTAACAATTACGTAGAGCTTGGTTATGCCCGCATGGCCCGCACGGACTATAACGCGGAGATGGTGGCTAACTTCCGTAACCAGGTGCTGGAGCATATCGTTCCGGTTGCAAGCAAGCTGAAAGAACGTCAGCAGAAACGAATCGATGTGGACCAACTGCTGTACTACGATGAGAACTTCTCATTCAAATCGGGGAACGCAACACCGAAGGGTGACCCGGATTGGATCGTCAACCATGGCGCGAAGATGTATGAAGAATTATCTCCGGAAACCCATGAGTTCTTTACCTTCATGCAGGAGAACGGCCTTATGGATCTGGTTGCCAAAAAAGGCAAGCAGAGCGGCGGATACTGTACCTATATCAGCGAGTATGGCGCACCGTTTATTTTCTCCAACTTTAACGGGACTTCCGGTGATATTGATGTGCTGACGCACGAAGCCGGTCATGCGTTCCAAGTATATGAGAGCAGAGGTTTCGAGGTACCGGAGTATGGGTTCCCAACCTATGAGGCGTGCGAAATCCATTCCATGAGCATGGAATTCTTCACATGGCCGTGGATGGACCGCTTCTTCGAGGATGAGGCCGATAAATACCGCTTCGACCATCTCGCAAGCGGACTTATCTTCATCCCCTACGGCGTAACGGTTGACGAATTCCAGCACTTTGTTTATGAGAATCCGGATGCTACGCCGGCTGAACGGAAACAGGCATGGCGCGAAATTGAGCGCAAATATCTGCCGCACCGGAACTATGATGACAATGCGTATCTGGAGCAAGGCGGCTTCTGGCATAAACAGGGTCATATTTTTAGCACGCCGTTCTATTATATCGACTATACGTTGGCTCAAATCTGCGCATTCCAATTCTGGAAGAAGATGCACGAGGACAAATCCGCTGCATGGGCAGATTATCTGAACCTGTGCCGTCAAGGTGGAAGCAAGTCCTTCACCGAACTGGTGAAGGTGGCAGGTTTGATCTCCCCATTCGAGGATGGCTGTGTCACTTCCGTCATTGGCAGCATCGAAGCTTGGCTGGACAGCGTAGACGATGCAGCTCTTTAAATCGTAAATAAGCATGGCTAAGACATGCAGGAGAACATGACTGAGTAAAGACTCAGGTGTTCTTCCTGCATGTTTTTAATAGAAAGCATCTTTCATAGAACCCACTTATTGCCCATAAATTAGGAGGATTATAACTATGATTACGTATAAACCGCTAAGCGAGCTTCCGATTCGGGAAGTATCGGAGTTGTGGAATCACTCATTTGAAGGATACATGGTGAACGCCTCGATGCCGCTGGACCGCTTCATTGCCCGTATCGGAAGCGATGGTTTGTGCATGGAGAGATCACTCGCTTGTTACATGGATGGCGTACCGGCCGGCATCGTCATGAACAGCTTTCGGGAAGAAGATGGCGTTAAGATTGCACGTAACGGTGGGACAGCGATAGCTCCCGATTTCCGGGGGAAGGGAATCGGCAAAAACATGATGGAGAAAAACGAAGAGCTGTACGAAGAACAAGGCGTCCGTCGTGCCTATTTAGAGGCGATCAGCACAAATGCGCCAGCGATTCGTCTCTACGAAAGCGTTGGATATCATATCATCGACCGGCTGCTCATCATGACGAATGAACAGCTCCCGGAGCAGCAAGATGCGAAGAATACCCGTTCACCGTATACGCTGGTCAGAGGCCTGGCAGCGGAGGCTGCATCTGTAGCCTTCTATCGATCCGGTGAAGTCTGGCAGACAGACGCTTCCAGTATCAAGGACGGTGAATGCGTCATTGTGTATGAAGGAGAAGAACAGGTGGGCTTTGGTTTGTTTAAGCGGGTGTTTGATGCCTCAGGCAGTTTGGCAGCAATCACGCTGTTTCGTTGTGAGGCTGCTCCAGGACATCCGGATGCAGAAGCCGTGATGAAGACGGCGGTACTGGAGATGATACAACCCGGTTATGCCTGCAAGCGGTCCGCATTCAACATCCGGGCTTCGCATAAGGAACTGGTGAACGTGCTGCAGGAGCTTGGATATACGAGCTCGATGGAGCAGGTGCTTATGGTACATGAGTACAGCGATACATAGGTTGAATGAATTCGTACAGTTCGAAAGGAAATGCGTGCATGAGAAAAAACACGGATATGAGCCTGTACCCGGCTCTCGCGAAAGATATTCAATGGGGCGTAGTCCGAGCCAGGTTTGCCATCGGAGATGAAATCGAAGAATCGAAGGTCAGCAATGTCACGATTCTTCCGTTTGCCGGGGATCGCTGCATTATTTTTCAGGTAGCGGACGGAAGCTGGGAGCTTCCCGGAGGAACCCTGGAGCCCGGCGAGTCCTATATGGAAGGACTTAGACGGGAGGTTAGGGAGGAGCTTGGCGCAGAACTCGAGTCGTTCCGGGTCTTCGGCCAGTTCCGTTGCGAATCCAGCAGCAAGACGCCTTATCGGCCGCATATTCCCCATCCTCATTTTGTCAGATTGGTTGGATACGGGGATGTGCGCATCGTTGGGGAGCCGCTGAATCCAGAGGATGGGGAGCAGGTCATCGCGGTAGAGGCCGTTGATTTGGAGGAAGCCATGAAGCGTTTGGAGGAGACGGGCAGGCAAGATATTGCAGATCTGTACAAGCTGGCTTTTGCCATACGACAAGAAGACCGTTCGATTCAACTATCTAACGATGAACCATGAGTTGCATGAGGGAACGCGCTGAACCGAAAAGAGGTGTAGTCAGTGGAACACGTATTTCAGGAGCTGTTGCAGCATTATTTTCATGGACCTGTGCATTCGATCGAGACCGTTCCTTTCGGCATGACGAATGAATCCCGAATTGTAGCGATGAACCAAAAGAAATACGTCGCAAGAATATACAATCGTCATACGAAGAATAAAGAGAGGCTGCGGTTTGAGGTTGAACTAACAGCTTACTTGGAGCGTTGTTCCTTATCGTTTGATATTCCAGGTTTCGTCTCCAGTATGGATGATGCGAAGTACGTGGTTCTGTCGGACGGCTCCCTGGGCTCTCTGTCACGGTTTATCGAAGGGGAGGTCCCTGATCTATCCAGCATGACCGATGTGCTAAGTTACGGGCGGACAGTTGGGGAAATATCATATGCTCTTCAGCAATTCGAATCGGATTCCGTCGATGTGGTTTGTCCTGCGATTGCGTTCCATGATGTTTACAACCTCCATTCTCTATCGAATCAGACGAAAATTAATGAGTTTTTGGCATGCCCTCCTTTTGATATTGATGCTGAACAGATAGCTGTATTGCAAGGATACTATGAATCTGTGATTAACCATGCAGCTGAGCTGAATGCACTGCCTAAGCAAATGGTCCATCATGATATTTTGGTTTTTAATCTCTTGATCAATCCCCAGTCCAGGGAGATGAGCGGTGTATTGGATTTTGATTTTGCTGCTATGGACATACGGATATGGGAACTATCCATTTGTCTGAACCATCTTCTTCAGCATGAGGACCAGACCTTGACAAAGGTCGAGCTGTTTTTAGATGAATATCGAAAATATATGAGGTTAACCCGTGCAGAGATCCAGTGGATTCCCTATATCATGCAGTTATATTATGTTTCTTTATTAAGCATCTATATCGGGCAGCATTTGGCCGGAAGGAACATCGCCTCCTATTTTCACCTGATGTTGAAGCAACTTCAGATCAGAAGAGAATGGATGGAACGAAAGCAGCACGAGTTTGTTGAATTGTTGTATTCGAAATGTTTATGAATGTGTCACGTACATAACTTCTAGGATGTGAACCATGCTGTGAGATTACCTTATAAAATAGGATATGCGGTTACATTGGTATGGCTGGTATGGATTGTCTTCGGGTATGTGAATTACGATGCGATGGCAGACCGCGGCCAGCTCTCCATCGTCCTGCTGAGCGCTGTGATTGGCATTATCCTGCTTCCGATATATTTTATATCCGTGCTGTTGTTCTATGTCTATAAACGAGGTCCGAAAAAGAAGAAATAAGGGGGCGTTACCTTGAGGGATCGATATTTATTTTTGCTTGGAGGAAATTCCTTTCAAAGAGAGGCAAATAGACAATTTATAGAGCAAGCGGGCGGTTCTAACGCCAGAATTGTTTTATGCATTATGAACAGACCGGGCTGGGAGGAGTATGTTCCCCTGTTTCAGCAGATGTGGGCAGAATCAGGTATCCAGGACATGCAGGTCATCGTTCCTGGCGAGGATGGAAAGCTGGACATGGAACAGGCTGAACAGGTGTTGTCACAGGCCACGGGGATTTTTATTGGCGGGGGCAACACGGAGAAATACCATCACTATTACGCGACCGGTCGTTTTAAAGAGCTGCTGATACACGGTTACGAGAACGGCGTTCCCATTGCAGGAAATTCGGCGGGCGCCTTGATTCTTCCGGAAACCTGCCTCATATCGCCACTGGATAATGAACAAAGCGTAATGCTGTTTAAGCAAGGGGTAGGGTTGCTTTCGAATGTATTGATCAGCGTTCATTATACGGAGTGGAGCGATCAGTCCAATCTGCTGGAAGGTATGAGAACGAAGAAGGTGAAGCGCGGGATCGGCATCGATGAGCAGGCCTGTGCCGTATTTATCAATGGGCAGCTGGCTTATAGTTTGGGAGAAGCCGTCCATGAAGTCATCTTAGAGGATGATGACCTGGATCAATACATGATGATAAAGAAGACATCCTGAAGGATGTTTTCTTTTTCTTTTTTATGGCAATAGGAAGGAAGCCATCTAACAACAATAAGAAAAGAATGGTTTTTTTAGCTCAAGTGTGTCAATATAGTACGAAAAATAAGCGACTGGGGGAACGGACGGCATGATCTATCATATAATTTCTAAGGAAGCCTGGATGATAGCACGAGAGAATAGATTGTACGAGCCGCCGAGCATACAAACGGACGGATTCATCCACTGCTCCACAGAGGAGCAAGTCAGCGGAGTAGCCAATACGTTCTACACGGGCAGTACGGATCTATTCGTTTTGGGTATTCAAGAAGATCAGGTGGATGCGGAGATTGTGTACGAAGACTTATATGAGATGAACCAGTTGTACCCGCATATATATGGAGGGCTGAATCTGAACGCTGTCCAGAAGGTGTATCGTCTTGAGCCGGATGAAGAGGGGGGATTCGCGTTTCAGCCCTCTACCGAGCTTGAATATAGTGGATAGACCGTGATATGAATTTTAACTTGATACCAAGGAGGAAACGCAATGATACTCGAAGTGGCCATGCTGCAAGTGAAACCAGGGCTTACGTCAGATTTTGAACGCAATTTCCAAACCGCCTCAGGGATCATATCCCAGATGGAGGGGTATATCCATCATGAGTTGAAGCGATGCCTGGAGGATTCGCACAAATACGTTCTATTGGTGAAATGGGAGACGCTGGAGGATCACACGATAGGTTTTAGGGGATCCGCCGAATATCAGGAATGGAAAGAATTGCTGCATCACTTTTATGATCCATTCCCCGTCGTTGAACATTTTGAAGATGTGTACATAAAGTGACCGTTAAGGCAGGTGTTGGAGATGAGCCTGGAGGATCTTATAAAAGAGGTTTACGGCAGCCCGCCGCTGAAGATCGAACCCATGTCATTTGGCCATACCAATCAGGTATATAGTGTGACATTATCCGATGAGCAAATCATTCTCAGAACCAATGACAAGCCCGGCGTCCTAGAGCATACAGCGGACAATATTGCGATTCTTTCTTCATTAGGCTTGCCGGTACCGAGTGTGATCCGAACGGATGTGTCCATGGAATTGGTCCTCTTTGCTTATATGATACTGGAGCACTTCCCCGGACGGGACCTCCGATATGAGCTTGAGGGAATGACGCATGAACAAATGACTGAACTTGCCCAGCAGATCATTTCATACCAACGCAGCGTGTCAGAGCTTCCCCGAGGCACCGGATTCGGATGGGTTCCAATTGGAGAGCAGGGGCCCTTCTCAACCTGGACTCAGATCATCGATCGTGATATCCGCCAGCATATCGATCACATAATCGATGATGTTACTCCGGAGACTATCGTCCAATTGCAACACATGAAGCAGCGTTACACGCCTTATTTTGACCAAGTGGAGCCCATCTGTTTCCTTGATGATCTTACGATCAAGAATGTAATTGTGGCCCAAGGCAAGCTTCAGGGTATCGTTGATTTTGATTGGGTATGCTACGGGGATCCGCTGTACATGATTGCCCTCACCCAGACGGCGGTGGTCTCCGATATTGGAGAGCAGGGGATGCCCTACGTGGAGGCGTTATGCAGGCATTGGGGAATGGAGCAAGAACAGCGGGCGCTAATTGATTTCTATTCTGTTATTCATGCCCTGCAGTTTATCGGCTTTCATAAAAAGGAGCAGAACGAAGTCTGCAAGCAGCGAATGCTCTCATTCCTATTAGAAAAAATCAACCGCGATACAAACAGAACCGCATGAGCTTAAGGAGCCCATGCGGTTCTTGTTATCTTATCGGGAGGTTGGTGCAAATCCCACTCGAGGTTTGTCTCGTTCCTTGGTATTCACGGAAACGTAGCGGATTGCGGTTAACGGTACATACAGCATCTCATATTCGTCCTGGTACCGGATAAATTGATCGCCTACTTCCTCCAGCGTGCCGTTTCGCACATAGCTTCCATCCGTAAAATAAATGCTCACTTCCTGATTGAGCAAACTTTTCAGCATATACGTTCCACTCCTTGTGAATAAAATAGAGTATCGGGTCTAACGGATCAGGCCATTATATACGATTAGCGTCACAGTTTCGTGACGATATCGTCAATGATGCCGTATTCCTTCGCTTCTTCCGCCGACATAAAATAATCCCGCTCCATATCCTTTTCGACGCGTTCGACGGATTGACCTGTCCGCTCGGATATAATCTGTGCCAGCTTCTCACGGGTTTTCAGAATGCGTTTTGCCGTAATGGCAATATCGGTAGCCTGCCCTTGCACACCACCCAGCGGCTGATGGATCATGATCTCGCTGTTCGGCAGCGCAAGTCGTTTGCCTTTGGCCCCGGCCAGCAGCAGGATCGCGCCGTAAGAAGCGGCAAAACCGGTGCAGATGGTGTTGACTTGAGGTTTGATGATCTGCATGGTATCGTAAATGCCAAAGCCCGCGGATACCGAGCCGCCCGGACTATTGATATACATGTGGATATCCTTCTCAGGATCCTCAGCCGCCAGAAACAACAGCTGTGCGATAATGCTGTTAGCGATGGCGTCATCGATGGCTGCACCCACAAACACGATCCGATCCTTCAGCAATCGGGAATAAATATCGTAAGATCGTTCGCCCCGGTTGGTTTGTTCTACAACATAAGGAACAACATTCATGGTTTCATCCTCCATATTCGTTAGGTTTTCAGGTTTCAGCAAGTAAACGAAGAGGCAGCCGCAAAAGATACGGAGAAACCACGAAATAAATTGTTCGAAAATCAAAGTAACGAAAAGATAACTTCATTCGTTTACATATAAGATATCTGTATCGAGATTAGGAAAGGAGTTGGCTTCCGATGACGATATTTCGACCGAGCGTTACCCCTCCGGCTGATCTAAGCTTTGAGGAAATGAATGCTACCCTGCACAGATATTGTCTGTCCCTCACAAACTCCTCATGGGATTCCGATGATCTGGTGCAGGACACTTGGATCAAGGCACTGGAGCATCTGAAGCAGCGGAGCCATGTCAACCACGAAGCGCTGCTGCTGCGGATTGCCAAGAATACATGGATTGACCGGGTTCGCCGGGATCAGATCTATAGACGAATTCTGGATGAGAAGCTGGAACATGTTTTGCCTAGGGAAGAAGCGTCGAACGAGGACAGCAAACTGAACATCGAGTTCGCTTTTCAATGGCTGCTGGAACACTTGTCGCCCCTGCAGAGAACGGTGCTGGTGCTCCGTGAAGTGTACGAATATTCTGTTTCGGAAACTGCGGTGAAACTGAAAACGACGGAGGGAGCGGTGAAAGCGGCCCTTCATCGAGCTCACAAAGTGCTGCAATCGCTGGATCCGGAGGAAGAGGAACTTGAATTGGCTATGCCGGAAGACGAGGAGATGACCCTGAATCTTCAGGCATTGGCAGAGGCATACCAATCCGGGGACGTTGAAGCGGTCGTGAGGCTTATTCAATGGAATAGCAGTGAAGCATCAGCCATCGGCTGCATGGTTCCGATGCAGGTTGAAACACCGAGCGCAAGTTATATGATGTACGGCGGATATTCGTCCGACATGAGAATGGCCGCGTAAAGCGAAGATTCGAGCAGGTTGATCATACATTTATCGGGAAGGCCGGAGCAGAGGTTGCTCGGGCCTTTTTTTTGATGCAACATAACAATGAAAAAGACGACACGAATCTCCGTTCATCATATCGTCATTCAGCGCTTGGCGGATGTATAATATAAACCAAGTAGAACCGTTAGGAATGAGGGGTTAGGTTGCAGACCGAAGTGAAGTTGTACACCATGTGCATGATACAAGACGGAAGCAGCGTTCTGCTGATGAACAGACCGGATGCCAAAGGATTTCCCGGATATATTGCGCCCGGCGGCAAAGTGGATTTTCCGGAAAGCATTGTAAACGGAGCCATTCGGGAGGTGCGGGAAGAAACCGGCTTGATTGTAAAGGACATCGTCTATAAAGGCCTGGAGGAATCGTGTGAGCCGAACACAGGTCTACGGTACATGGTGTTTAATTATTTGGCCACCTCCTTTGAAGGGGAATTGCTGGAGCATCCCCCTGAAGGAGAGCTGTTATGGGTGGACCGGGATGAGGCATTAAAGCTGCCTATGCAGGATTGGTTTAAACGCCGGTTTCCGTTGTTTTTTGAAGAAGGTACGTTTGAATTAAGCGAGATTTGGGACGAGAAGACCGGGATTGTTCTGGATGAAACCATCAAGCGGTATCCGGCGAAATCACCTCAGGCGGCAGGGATCGTTGATTAACGAAGGGAGCGGTGTTCATGATGGTCAGGGCGGTGTTCTTCGATTTATTCGAGACGTTAATTACGGAATTCGCAAACGGCAAGCGGGTGTCCAAGAGGTCCTATGATTATATGAATAGACTCGGGCTATCCGAAGCGGAGTTTAAACGGGAGTGGAGCATCCGGTTTGAGCAAAGAATGAATGGTCATTTTCCCAACTATCACGCGGTGATCCGGGATATCCTTGATTCCCGGAGTTTACCTTATCATCAGGAACATGTAGAGTTTCTCTACCAGTCGAGAGTCAGCGAGAAGAAAATCCCTTTCAATACGATATCGAATGAGATCTGCAGGATGCTGGATCTTTTGCGTGAAAGGGGTCTGAAGGTGGGCTTGATCAGCAATTGCTCGGAAGAAGAGGTGATTTCTTTTGGCCAGAGCGGATTGGCGCCTTACTTCGATGACGTTATCTTCTCATATGAAGTTGGGGTAGCCAAACCGAACCCGGAAATCTATCGATTGGCTTGTGACCGGTTGTGCGTAACACCACAGGAATCTCTGTTTATCGGGGATGGCGGTTCAGATGAGCTGAGAGGCGCCAGCAATGCCGGTCTTAGGCCATATCACGCCTATTGGTACAACACGTTTATTGAGAGCGAGCATGAGAAGATCCATCAACCGCTGCAAGTGCTGGATCTTATCGAATCTTCTATTAAAAAGGAGTCGCCCAACAATGAAACTGCAGGCCATTAACCATCTCTGTTTTTCTGTTTCGGAATTGGAACGGTCCATCGCTTTTTATAGGGACGTATTTGAAGCCAAACTTCTGGTTAAAGGGAGAAAGCTGGCATATTTTGATCTGAACGGACTGTGGATTGCTTTAAATGAAGAAGATGTCGACAGGAGCACCTCGAATAGAACATATACGCATATTGCCTTTACTATGGAAGAGGAGGAGTATGAAACAACGCTGCTTCGTCTGCAAGCGCTCCAGGTGGAGATTTTGCCGGGAAGGGCAAGGGAGGAGAAGGACAAGAAGTCGATCTACTTCCTGGACCCGGATGGGCATATGTTCGAGTTTCATACGGGCTCCATGAAGGACAGGCTGGACTATTACCGCGCGGATAAAGAGCATATGACCTTTTACGATGCCGAATAGTTAGGGGAACGAACGATTCCAATTGCAGATCGAGGAGATGAACCGATGAACCTTGCCAACAAAATAACGATAGCCAGAATAATGCTGATTCCATTATTCATTCTTTTTTTTGCTGAGTATCCGCTATGGCTGACCGAGAACAGCCGCTTCTTCGGATTTATTCATGTTTATGGAACCTACATCGCGCTGGGCGTGTTCATTCTTGCTTCGGCTACGGACAAGCTGGACGGTTACATCGCGAGGAAATACAATCAAATCACGAATCTCGGAAAACTACTGGATCCGCTCGCGGATAAACTGCTTATATCGGTTGCCTTAATCATGATGGTTCAATCAGGGATGGTTGCGACGTGGATAGCCGTTGCCATCATTGCGCGGGAATTTGTGATCACAGGGCTTAGGATGGTTGCATCCGAGCAGGGAATCGCATTGTCCGCTGACAGTCTCGGCAAATTGAAAATGGTGCTTCAGGTGATAGCCATTGCAGCGGTATTGCTGGATAATTATCCGTTTCAGCTCGTCACTATGATTCAAGTGGATGAATTTCTCATGCTTGCAGCAGTCGCCTTGACGATATATTCGGGCATCCATTATCTGTTGAACAATTATAAACTCATAAAATTGAGCTGATGTAAGCAGGATGAGCGTTACCCCGGCTTGACTGATAGGGACAGCTGTCCATTTTATCACGCCGGATTTTTTTCGAGATCCGGGGCTGGGAAAATATCCTACTTTGTGCCTATTTTGGCGTCAGAAGGTAACGATTTCATCCGGGACTGTCGATATAGAGATAGACTGAAAAAAAGCCTGAGAGACAGAAGGTACAAAGGAGAGAAATAAATGAGCTTAAACAGAAAGACAACGAAGATGTTTCTTGTCGTTGTGATGATGTTGGCGATGGTTTTTCCAACCAGCGTATTCGCCGCCTCCGGGGACGTAACGTCGATTGAATTTGATACGAACGAGAGCAAAATTTACTTAACCGTTAATGAAACCTCGGAACAACTTCGAGTATTGGCTAACATTGAAGGCTCTTCTACGAAGAAGGATGTAACCAATGAGTCGACGTGGACTTCGTCCAACACGAGAATTGTAAAGGTTGACGGTGGACTTATCATTCCACTGGAGAAAGGTACAGCCCGAGTTACGGCAAAATACAAAGGCGCGATCAAGACGATTGACGTCGACGTTAAATTTGCCATTGACGAGTTTAAACTGGATCAGCCCAATAAAGTGGAGCATAAGCTTGGAACGGAAGGTCTAACCGTTAAAGCCTTGGCTGACGGAACAAACGACGTAACCACGGAAGCGAAGTGGACCACTTCCGATGACAGCGTTGTAAAAGTAAGCAAAGGCGAACTGACCCTTGTGGGTCTGGGAAGCGCAACCGTGACTGCGGAATACAAAGGACTCAAAGCTTCCTTCACGGTGAAAGTCATTGCACCTTACCAAAAGCTTGCGATCGTTCCGGGTGAAGATCTGGAGCTCTTGGTTGGCGATGCGCCTGTTGAGCTGAAAGTATTCGCTAAGCAGTCGGAGACCGATACAGGTATGGACGTGACGGATAAAATAGAGTTGAAATCGTCCAATTCTTCCGTAGCTACAATTGAGGATGGCAAGCTAAAGCCGGTTGCGTTGGGTAAATCTACGATCAGCGTGAGCTATCTGGGTTCAACGGCCAAATTGGATGTGTATGTGCGCAATCCTTATGAAGCTTTGATTCTGGATCAGACGGATTTTATCAAGAATCCGGTTCTGTTCATGAATGATTCGATTACGGTACAAGCCAAGGTTCGCAACGCGGCTTCGCAATCCATCGACGTGCCCGGGGAATGGACCTCATCCAACCCGCTGGCTGTTTCTGTTAATGGTGGCGTGATTACAGCGAGAGCTTCGGGAACCTCTACCATTAAAGTTAGTTACTTGGGAATCAGTAAAGAATTCTCGGTTAAAGTATATCCGACCGTGACCAAGTTTGAGGCAGCTGATACGGAAGTGGATGTGCTGAAAGGCGAATCCAAGTCCTTCCCTAAAGTGACGGGAACGCTTCTGGACGACGAGAAAGAGGACTTCAGCAGCGCGGTTAACTGGACTTCCAGCGATGAGAAAGTGGTAACGACCGAAGACGGCAAAATCAAAGCCATCGACGCCGGTACAGCAACGATCACCGGTAAGATCGGCTCCAGAGTAGTAGCGACGGTGCCGGTTACCGTCAATGAAAAAGTGCTGGTACTTCTGCCGGATGTAGAAGAGTATCAGCTGGTTATGGGAAGAAGCATTGCGCTGCCGAAAGTAAATGCTGTATTTGAAGATGGCACGGAGAGCGATGTGACCTCTTCCGTTGAATGGTCACTGACGGGCTCTGCGGCTGTCATTAAAGACGGTACGATCAAGGGCTTAACGAAAGGCTCGACGACACTGAAAGGCACTTACCTGAATAAAGAAGTCAAGATTCCGGTCGTGGTGGAACAGGAAGTTGTGAAGATCGTTGTAGAGCCGGAGAATATCGATCTCAACATCAAGAAATCCAAATCGATTAAAGTTACAGGCTATTACAGCAACGGCAAAACGGTTTCGCTCTCATCCAAGATGAATTGGAGTTCTTCGGACACTGCGATTGTGACGGTATCCAGAACCTCCGTTAAGGCGGTTGCCGAGGGTAAGGCAACGATTACGGGTTCATACCAAGGCAAAGAAGTTACCGTTAAGGTAAACGTGGTTCCGAAAATGAAGAAATTGATTGTCAGCGAGAAGAAACTGAACTTGAAGCCCGGTGACGTCAAAACCGTTACGGTTACGGCCGAATTCGATACCGGCGCGAAAATAAATGTTGGAGACACCGCCGTTTGGACAACCAGCAACTCCAACGTTGCCAAAGTAACGAACGGACGTATTGAAGCGATCGCGAAGGGAACCGCCCGCATTAAAGGGCAGTACAATTCAAAGACCGTATCCATTACCGTCTCTGTCAAATAGGACAACAGATTAGCAGTAGCCCGGCTTTTTAGAAGCCGGGCTGCTGTCTTTTCTATGGACTGGGCCGTTCTTGGTCATTTTGAAGCTCCTGCAGCTTGTTTTGAAAATATTCCTGGTTCGCCAGTATCGTTTCATCGCCTGGACGATAGACAAGCGCCTGCTCATTATGCTGATTGGCAAGAGCATGGGCTCCGATCCGGTCGTAACAAACGGCCAATTGCAGGTGAGGCAGCCAGGTGGAGAAGGAGGGGTTGTGAAATCCCATATAACCCGGAGGCAGCTCAAGCTCGGTCGCCAGTTTATACCAGTAAATGGCCGTATCGTAGTTGTTTTTCACGAAAAAATGGTAACCAATGCGGCAGCAGAATTCGGACCGCGGTGGCGCATAATGCAAGGATCTGATAGAGGATTCAAAAGAGGCTTGCCCATTTCCGAGCTCGTGATGGCAATCGGATAGCCTGCTGCAGGCCGTGAGTATATCCTCAATCCAGCCCTGTTCCGTATGTAAAAATTGTTCGTAATAATCAATAGCTTTCTCGAATTGGCCGTGATCCTTCAATTCATTCGCATAATAGAATAAATCTCGTGGCGTGAACGATTCGCCAGCCGTCTCACGCTTCTCGTAGATTCTAAGATTCCGGCCGGTATCGGGGTCATGCTTCGAGCTGAGATGGGTAACCGCGATATCGCTATTGATAATATTGCCGTAGACCTCTAGATACTCATGGACGGGTCCGATCCATCGGAAGCCTCTGTTTCGCTTCACAAGACGGTTGCGCCGGAGACTGAAGGTGACATTGCCAAATTCGTCCGAACTTAAATGGTAGAGCATGGTTACGGAATCGATGCCGGATGTAAGGTTTTCTTTAAGCGTTTTTAACTTGAGCTGGTCTTCTTCCAGCAGTATGTCGTCAGCATCGAGCCACAGGATATAGTCCTGGGTAGCCTTACTAAAAGCGAAATTACGCGCAGCCGAGAAATCGTCAATCCACTCAAAATCAAAGATGAGCTCTGTAAAGGATTGAGCGATTTCTTTTGTACGATCGGTAGATCCTGTATCGACAATGATGATCTCATCCACGATGTCGGCAACACAGGATAAACAGCGGTTTAACACGAGTTCCTCGTTTTTTACGATCATGCACAGGCTGATAGTGTTCAATGAAATTACCCCCATGTATGGTTTTGATTCATAACAATATGCCAGATATATATTCAAGTCAGCTTACGAAATGAACCTTATACAGGGAGCTGTTTGAAATTTGGTCTGGATTTAACATATCCCCTAATGGTAAAATCTTCACTAATTTGGATAGCAAATCATAGACGGTGCAGAAAGAAGGGGTAGAGGAACATGAAATCTATAAACGTGCTTCATTACGATGCATTCTCCGTGCAGCCTAACAAGGGGAATCCTGCTGGGGTGGTTCTGAATGCAGATGATCTGACGGAGGAGGAGATGCAATCCATCGCTCGCAGCGTTGGATTCAATGAAACCACCTTTATCTTACAATCAGAGCAAGCAGATATCAGATTGAGGTATTTTACTCCGGGCCATGAAATGAATTTATGCGGCCATGCCACCATGGCATCCATGTATGCTTTAAAAACCAGGGGACTGCTGCCGGAAAAAGAAACCGTGTGGATTGAGACCAAGGTGGGCAGTTTGCCTATAGAATATCAAAATGCCGAGGGCCTGTTAACCATGAAGATGAAGCAGGATCACCCTCAATTCATATCCTACGAGGGTGATGTAGACCGTCTAGCATCATCCATAGGTCTGAAACGTGACGATTTGGACTTAAGTATGCCCATCGTCTATGGAAGCACGGGGATTTGGACATTGTTGGTTCCGATAAAAGGGTTGCATCATTTTGACCGGATGGTGCCTGATAATGCAGTGTTCCCGGACATTTTAACCGAAAACCCCAAGGCCTCACTGCATCCTTTTTGCCTGGAAACGATGGATGCGTCTTCGTTCATGCACGCGAGACATTTCTCATCGCCGTATTCGGGTACCATTGAAGACCCGGTAACTGGAACTGCATCGGGGGTAATGGGGGCTTATTATTTGACTTACCTGAACCCTGAGTTATCCTCCGCTCGATTTAGTATTGAACAAGGCCAGGAAATGGGGAAAGACGGTAGAGTGCATGTTCATGTGAACCGTCGTAAAGAGACCATGGATGTCTATATTTCCGGTACGGCGGTGTTTGTCAAAGAATTCCAGGTTAGCTATTGATGGATGACCATCGAATGATAGAGCCATCGTCATAAGTTAATTCATACAAGGAGTGCGACTCATGCAGGAACAAGAAGAAATAAAGATTTATCCTAAGGTAACCAAAATGCTAGTGGGCTCTTTGGCGTTTGTGCTGCTAGGTAGTGGATTGGTATACGGCGGGGTGACGTCGGACAACATGGTTATCGCCATTGTCGGAATCATCTGTGCGTTGTTTTTTGGCGCGGGGCTGGTGTTTGCCGTTACCAAGCTGTTCCAATCGGCTCCGGCACTCTTGATCCATAAGGAGGGGTTCGTCGATAAATCCTCTTATGTGAGCGCAGGAGCCGTCGCGTGGGACGAAATTAAAAATATTCATATCTATCAGATCAAGAATGAGAAATTCATAGGAATTGAAGTTTATGATCCTGACCATCTGATGTCCCGGCACCCTGCCTGGAAGCGGAAGCTCATGCGTATGAATAAAGGCATGACGGGCTCTACGATTCATATTTCTGCATCGAGTATCTCCGCTAATATATACGAACTGTTCCCTTTGTTGTATCGAAGATGGAATGCGTCCAAATCGAACCCGGATCAGATGCTGAAGGAGGAGAACATGTTATGAGAACATTTAAGCCGGAAATGACTTTGGATATGGCGGTAAGCCATCTGAAGCATATTGAAGGGGAATCGGTAATGAATGTCACCCCCATCGAGATGGGCGAACTGAGCAAGGTGTTCAGTTACCGCAAGGGCGATGCCGATTATGTCATTCATTTTAAGGATAATGAGGATAGCCTTCATAAAGTGTTCAAAATCTACGATATGTACGGTGAACAATCCTTGCCCATTCCCCGTATCCACAAGGTAGGGAGAATGGAGAATATTCATTTCTCCATCTCGAACAGAGTATCCGGAACGCCGATAAGTGCTCTTGAACCGACGCAAATTCGAACGCTCATCCCCGACATTGTCCATCAATTCATGCGGATCCGTCAGGTACATGTCGCGGATTCCCATGAGGGTTACGGCTGGATTACTCCGGAAGGCAAGGCTGTCCATCGTTCATGGCTGGATTACATCACGTCTGTTTTCGATGAAGAGCAAGAAGGCTTCTACCATGGATGGAACAATCTGTATGAGAACAGCTTTCTGGAAAAAGAGTTTTTTGAAGAAATCTACCTAACGATGATCGAACGGGTTCGCTATTCGCCTCCGGAGCGATATCTTGTACATGGAGATTTCCATTTGGGTAATATGCTGGGAGAGAACGAGAACGTTACGGGGATCGTGGATTGGGAGATGGCCATGTTCGGCGACTTCATGCTGGATGTTTCCGTTCTTCATATGTGGTACCCGATGCTGGAGTTTCCAAGTAGGCTGCAGCAAGCCCTGGAGCAGCAAGGCGTAAGTATTCCATATTTTGAGGAGAGACTGTTAGGCTATCAACTGTTCAAAGCGCTGGACGGACTCCGTTTTTATGCGAAGAAGGATGATCCCCACAGCTATCAGTATATGAAAGACAAAATTATATCTCTATTAAATCGATAGATCCCTACGGGGATCTTTTTTATGAGAGAAATGTGTGAAACGGAATAGATAACTGACGAGTCCAGAATCATTGGCCAAGAATATAATGGACTAGGTTTAGTTGAAGGGTGGGAACGTCATGCAGCATACCCATCGGGTAAGGAGCCGTGTACCGGATGGCACTCTAATTAGGGGCTTGTATTCTGCTGTTTATTTGGTTGAGCATGGCAAGAAACGGCCCATTAGCGATTTGGCGACTTTCCATTCGTACGGATTTACCGCGAAAAGCATGGTGGAATTGAATGAGTCGGTACTCGAAGAAATGGAGACCGGGTCACCCGTGAATATATCCGGGGATTTCATCATGAACAGTCCTTCAACCCTTCTAGTAAAAAACAGCGGATCGGAAATCTATCTGTGGAGCGATCGGCGTCTTCATCCGATTATTTCCCACGAAATGTATCATAGGCTCCATTTTAATTATTCCAGCGTTGTCATCTTGCCGGACGAACTAATCGCTATACTCCCTCAAGGGGATATGATTCATGATGCATCCTTGCTCACGTCTTTTCTTATTAACGGCAGAGTATACAGCGCTCCGAATGGGTCGATCTACTATGGGGAGCGGCATATGCTGCGAAAAATCGGAGGACCCGCCATCTTTGCTTTCTATCGGTGGAGAGTTGAAGAGATTGTTCATTTAACTAGTGAAGAGTTCCACAACTGCCGAATAGGGGAGCCGATCCTGTAAATAATTTCGCAGTATTAGAAGCTGTTTATGACGAGTTTTTTTCGGAAAGGGTGGGGTGCTTGAAGATATTGCTCGTGACGATATTCCTGATTCCTCATGTTGGTGGACTATGGAAGTATATGCTGCAGATCAAGCAGGGGCTTGAGGCACTGGGGCATGAGGTCGACATGGTCGGTGACAGAATTGATTGCTTTTATGTGTACGGAGATGATAACCGGAAGGTGTTCAAGAGTCATTATAAACCGATGTTGGAGGCGAATCTCCCAGCAGCATCCCCTATATTCTCGGATAATTGGGTCAGGCATGCTGAATCTGAGCGGTTATGTTTGGAGCTAACGCTTTCTTATTTGGACTTGGAGCAATACGATGCCATCCATGCACAGGATGTGCTGGCTGCGGCAGCCGTCAGTCGTGTGAAGCCTGCGGGCATACCCTTGGTAACCAGCATTCATGCCTCCGTGGCACTTACTATTTTGAATATGGTCCAAAATGATCAAGGGATTAAACCTTCCAGCCCACTACTCGTCTGGAATTATTATAAATCGATTGAGAACATCGGGGGCTCATCCAGCGATCAGGTGCTTCTGGCTTCCGAATGGCTGAGGGATGTCGTGGTATCGTACTTTGGTCTGCCCGTATCCCGGATCTCATTGATTCCCTATGCGATGGATATTCCAAGCTTCGAAGACAGGTTGAAGAAAGAGCACGAACTGACTCGACCCGTGGACAAGAAAGTGATCATCTGCACCTCCAGACTCAGTCACGAAAAGGGCATTCACGTGTTGTTGGAAGCCTTGGGCAAACTCCATGCCTTTCGTCAGGACTGGGAGTGCTGGCTTGTTGGAGACGGAGATCAGCGTGCATTGTACGAATATCGCGTTGGTCAGTTGGGTATGGCGGGGGCAGTCCGTTTTTGGGGCTCGCGTGACGATGTACCTGCGTTGCTAGGGCTGGCAGATATTTTTGTTATGCCAAGTCTGATGGAGACCCTCTCCTATTCTGTGATGGAGGCGCAGATTGCCGAATTGCCGATTGTTTCTTCGGATGCGGGCGGTCTTAAGGAAGCGGTACAGCATGAGGTGAACGGCCTTCTCTTTCAGACCGGGAATGACGATATGCTTACTGCACGTCTGAATATGTTGCTGGAAGATGAAGCGTACCGTAGGCTTCTAGGTAAACAAGCGCGGAAATGGGCATTGGCTCATCGTGGTCTGGATTCCATGGTGAAGCGGGTATTGGAGGTTTATCAAAAAGAGATAAGCAAGTCCCAGTAACCTAGGAAAGGGAGGAAGGACCATGCATTTGATAGAGGTACCCGGAGACCAGTACAGTCATTTGTTTCTAGTCAATCAATTCCCTTCGTCATTCATGGTGAATCAAATGGTGTGGGAGCAAACAGTAAGCCGGCTTCCTAAGGATTATTTCATACCGGATTACCGGATTATTAATATGATGATGAATATGAAATAGAATGATCGAATAGAGGTGTATGGGAATGGGAACATCTAACTGGCAGAATTTATCTTTTTGTGTGGATCTGATCCGGTATGTATCTCCGAAGTCCGTACTGGATGTCGGCGTTGGATTTGGCCGTTGGGGAATGATCTGCCGCGAATATTTGGATGTATGGGAGGGGCGCGTATTCCGCACATATTGGGATACGCGAATCGAAGGGATTGAAATCTATCCGGTCAATATTGATTCATATCATTCCTGTTTCTACAATATCATCCATGTTGCGGATGCATTCGATCATATACAAACGGAGGTTCAGCCAGGACAATTCGATCTGATCATTCTGGGTGACGTTCTGGAGCACTTTACAAAAGAGCGGGCGCTTGTGCTGCTGCAGACCTGTATTGAAAAATCCCGCTTTGTCCTGCTAAATATCCCGATTGGAACAGACTGGCCGCAGGGAGCAGTGTACGGTAATGATTTCGAAACCCATTTGAGCACATGGACAACGGAGGAGCTGGATCTGCTTCCCGTAGTCGACAAAAGGCATTTTAGGGATTACATTAACCGTGATTTCTCCACGTATTTGTTTTCGATGCCAGGCAAGTAAAAGAGAAGGGAGGTTTACGCGATGTCACCTGAAGCACATCTGCAGACCATGGTTACGAAAGTACCGCTGGAATTGTTGTTTACGGATTTCATAGATGAAGAACATAAGACCGTATTAATTCCACACTATACGGAAGCCTGGTATGACGTCCACAAAAGATACGGGGATCTTCCCATCAATCGTTTGACGCCTCATCTGCAATTGTTCCGTTACCTCATGAATCAAGGGGAATACCCGAAATTGTATCTGGACTGGCATGCCTCCATATTTATCACCCGTGATTTGGAAGTACCTATTTCGGATAACGATCTATTGGAGCAGCGGCGCATACAATATGTCACGATGGCTGCCTTGTTCGCCAATGATAAGGAGCATTTCAACGAAGATCCGATTCTGGTCCAATATAACAGGAAAGGCGGTTATTTTCACGTGAAAGACGGCCACCATCGAGCCATCTTTCAATACTGCAGCGGAGTTAGGCAGGTCCCGGCTCGAATGAACGTTCGCGACTATGAGGAGTGGAAGCATACGGATGCTGTGAACCAGGTAACCGAGGTCTTTTCCCGCCATCTTCGAACCCTGATTTATACACCGATTTTGAATCCTCACTTCATGCATTTGAAGAGTGAACGGGATGATGTCTATCCGACCCGCATGGATCTGATTATGGAGTATCTGGGTTCCTCATCCGTACGAGGAAAAAGGGTAATCGATATCGGCTGCAACATCGGATTTTATGCCAGACACTTTACGCGTCAGGGGGCTATCGTCACAGGTTATGAGCCAATGGCTGAGCATTACGAGCTGGCAAGGCAGCTGAACGTTCTCGAACGAGTTCATTTTGATCTCAAGGAGGAGCGGTTTGAACGCTCAAGTCTTACGGAAACATATGATATAGGGTTGCTACTAACCGTATTCTATCATGTGATGGACGATCTGCCGGCGCGGGAAGCATTTCTGAGGAAATTAGACCAGAGTGTTACAGGAGTTCTATTTTGGGAATCAGGGGCCGAGCCGGAGAAGGAAAAGGCTATTTTGATTAGTGGAACACAATTTGACAGATATGAGAAATTGGGGGATACCGAAGGGACCGGGAAGAAAAGAGAATTTGGTGTTTTTCTGAAATCATCATACAAATCCGGCAGCGCTATATGAATGGAACATCTTCTATAAGGAAGGTGTTTTCTTTTTATTCTTTACTGAAAAATGATATATTGTAAGAAACAAATAGATAAAATGGGAATTTATAATAGGGATAAAACATAGAGAAATGAGCTGATTCTATTCTATGAAAAAGATCGTTCTGGCTGGTGGAACAGGTTTTATCGGAACTTATCTTGCGAAAAAATTCACGAATGAGCAGCAAGCACAAGTACTTATGATATCCCGACGGAAGGGCCATATCCCATGGAACGATCAAGAAGCGATCGTCGCTGCTCTGGAGGGGGCGGATATGCTGATTAATCTTGCAGGTAAATCGGTCAATTGCCGTTACGATGAGGAAAATAAGAAGCTGATTCTGAAATCAAGAATAGATACAACGAATATACTCGGCACGGCTATCGAGGCATGCCGTACTCCTCCTCGTACATGGTTTAATTCTAGTACGGCCACGATTTATCGCCATGCTGAAGATAAGCCGATGACGGAGGAACAGGGTGAAATCGGGACAGGTTTCTCGGTTGAGGTTGCCAAGGCATGGGAGCGCGCTTTTTTCTCGTTCTCACTGCCTCAAACAAGACAAATCGCTTTACGCATTGCCATCGTGCTGGGACCGGGGGGCGGCGTCATGACACCTTATGTTAACTTGGTAAAATACGGACTCGGTGGCGTTCAAGGTACAGGCAAGCAAAAGTTCAGCTGGATTCATGTAGAGGATTTGTATCGTATGATCCTGTTTTTACAAGAAAGAGCAGAGCTGAGCGGGATATTCAATTGTGCCTCCCCTCATCCGGTTACGAACAAGGAACTAATGGAGCAGCTTCGGCTTGCATTGAATCGCAGAATGGGATTGCCATCACCCAAATGGCTGCTTGAACTGGGAGCCCGGCTGATTCAAACCGAAACGGAACTCGTGCTGAAGAGCCGATGGGTCATTCCGGACAGACTCTGCAAGGCAGGATTTCATTGTACATATGATACGCTGAATAAAGCACTGGCTGACTTCTTGAAGCGATAAGTGGATTTTAACGCCTTGGTGGATTACGCATTGTAAAAATGATTGCATATGGAAACGGAACGGATAGAATGAATTTATTAGATGAGAGAGGGAGTGTACTGTAATGAATTCTGCGTTTACGATTATGGAGGTCGACCAATTAGAAAGCGAGACGCATCATCAATTAACGGAACTATTGATTCGGGTAGTAGAAGATGGGGCATCGGTAGGATTCTTACCGCCGCTGTCTTACGATGAAGCTTTCGCTTACTGGGAGGATGTGCTTGGCCCAGGGGTTACCCTGTGGGTTGCCGTACAGGATGGGCAGGCGATTGGCACGGTTCAGCTGCAATGCGCCATGAAGGCAAATGGCAGACACCGGGCCGAGGTAGCAAAACTGATGGTGGATCCTGTATCTCGCCGCGGAGGTATCGGCAGAACGTTGATGCTTCATCTGGAGCCGAAAGCCAAGGCAGAGGGTAGAACGTTGTTGGTATTAGATACCCGGGAGGGGGACCCCTCCAACAAGCTGTATCAGTCTCTGGGTTACATCCAAGTTGGGATTATACCCGATTATGCCATATCCTCTAACGGCGAACTGGACGGGACGGTGCTGTATTACAAACGTATCTAAGCCACGAAACGGAGGGGTTGGATGGATCGAGATGAGCGATTCTATCGCAAATGGACTCAGATCCGGGCGAAGGGAAAAGGCAAATTCGTACTATCCCGAGGACTGGCTCACGGCTTATTTCTATATGTTGTGTGGGCTGCAGCTACCTGGTTTTTTGACAAGGACCGGTTTGATCCTGATTTTTTTATAACACGGTATTATTATTATTTTTTGATCTATATGATTGTCGGCTTCCTTATTTCTAGCGGAGCATGGAGAGGTCAAAATACCCGTTATGACAATTTGACCCGGTCTTATGAGAAACAGCGGAAGAAGAACTTGCCGTAGCGGCGAGTTCTTTTTTGCTTCTGGAATGGACGTCGATAGACGTTTTCTACTATTGGCCGTCGGCATTACTAGCCTTTTCGCCCAACATGGTATACTGTTTTTTAGCAGCAATTAGAGAAGGGATTGTGGTTATGGGTTACCAGCTGACCGAACGGGTGATCAAGTTATTATGCGGAAAGACCTCCTACGATCGCGGCGGGGTTTTATATAGAGATGGACATGTTACGATGTTGAAACAAGATACGGACACTCGGAAATACGAGGCTGAAGTGACGGATCAGGAGCCGGGTATCGCCTATGCCGAGATTGACTCGAACGGGGATGTATTCACGGAATGCAGCTGTATCGATTATGGATTCTCCCGGAAGCGATGCAGACATATTGCGGCTCTGCTCTTGAATATCCGTGATATTGAGCAAACGGTGGAAGCACCCATGCGCCCCTATCCATCGTTATTACATCCTTCTGACGGCGGAAATAATGGAGACGGGCAATTAACACCTCGGTACTCTTCGGAGCATGAGAGAAGCTCGGACGAAGGGGAGCAGGATGCGCGGCTCAGCAGCCAGCTGCTCGGATTGTTCTCTTATTCTGCAGGCCGGAGGGCTACGGCAGCATCCAGGTTTGACACCCGGGAAGTTCTGGAGATGGAGTTCATTTTCAAGTTATATCCTTACGGAAATCGGAAATATCTGTTTGGCGTTGAACTGCGAATCGGTAAGAAACGCTTGTACATTGTGCAGCGGATCCGAGAGTTTCTGGCGTGTGTAAAACTCGGAGAGACCTGCATGTTCACGAAGAATTTCACGTACGATCCGGAGCAACACAGCTTTAAAAAGGAGGATGATGATATTCTCCATGAGCTGATTCGTATATACGAGCATGAAAGTATGTTTAAACAGTCACTGGACATGTATGCTCCGCATGGCAAAAAGGGAGGCGGCGACCGAATGCTGATTATTCCTCCCACTTTTTGGCCTGAGGTTAGGGAACGAATATCCCATTCGAACCATTCCCTGCTGTCTTTGGACGGGATCCTCACGGATAAGCTGGAATTCGTTCAAGATCCGATCCCCCTTCAATTCGAGTTTGATGAAGCCGGGGATGATCACTACCTGATGAAGATCGAGGGACTGGAGCGAATGATCGTTCTGGAGGGATACGGCCTCGTCATTGTGGACGGTAAGCTCATTCAGCTTGAATTGGATGCTTGCAGAAGACTCTCCGAGATGAAGGAGCTGCTTGAGAATTCGAATAAACCGCATATCCGGATTCAACCTGAGATGATGGAGTCCATTATGGAACGGGTGGTTCCGGGACTGATGAAGCTTGGAAGTGTCCACGTGGCACAGACCGTATCGGACCGCATTGTCAAAACGCCTTTAAAAGCGAAGCTCTATCTGGACAGGGTGCGTGGCCGGCTTTTGGCCGGACTCGAATTTCAATACGGAGAAATCACCATTAATCCGTTGGAGGGACATCGTGCAACACGCAGCAGCAGCTCAATCCTCGTTCGCGACGGAGAGCAGGAGCAGCGGATTCTAGAGCTTATGGAAAACGCCTCCTTTGCCAAAACGGATGGCGGCTTCTTCATGAACGATGAGGATGCCGAATACGATTTCCTGTATCATACGATCCCGCAGCTGGAGAAGCTGCTGGTTGTTTATGCAACGACAGCCGTGAAGGAACGGGTGCTGACTGAACCGATGGGAGCCAAGGTGCGGGTGGAGGTCGACGAACGGACGGATTGGCTTGAATTGAAGTTTGACATGGAGGGGATTCGGGAAGCCGAAATCCGGGAAATCGTCAAATCGCTTGAAGAAAAACGAAAATATCACCGGTTGCGAAACGGAGCGCTGCTTCCGCTGGAGAGCGCCGAGTTCCAGGCCATGGTTGCCTTAATGAACCGGGTAGGGCCTTGGTTATACGAAGGGGAGGGCACAGAATTCAAAATGCCGGCAGTCCAAGGACTTCAGCTGCTGGATTGGGAGGAAATGGGATCAGCGGTCCAGCTTGGCCGATCCTTGCGCCGAATGCTGCAGCACGTGAAGAATCCGGATCATTTGGATTTTGCCGTGCCGCCGAGCCTCGAAACGGTCCTCCGGGATTATCAGAAGTTTGGTTTCCAATGGATGAAGACGATGGCCCATTACCGCTTCGGCGGCATCTTGGCCGATGACATGGGCCTCGGTAAAACCATTCAGAGCATTGCTTTCATTCTGTCGGTGCTCCCGGAGATCAGAGAGCGCAGCGAACCTGCACTTATCGTGGCGCCTGCCTCACTGCTCTATAACTGGTTTAACGAGCTCCAGAAGTTTGCACCCGAGATCAAGGCCGTCATTGCCGATGGCACGCAGACCGAGCGGACTAAGATTATACAGAATGCGGGGAACGCAGATGTTATCATTACTTCGTACCCGCTGCTCCGCAGGGACGTTGAGCGGTATGCGAAGCTGCCGTTCTTAACGTTAATTCTGGATGAAGCCCAATTCTTCAAAAATTATACAACGCAAACGGCTCAGGTTGTCAAAACGCTTCATGCCCGTTATCGGTTTGCACTGACAGGCACCCCGGTCGAGAACCGGCTGGAGGAGCTGTGGTCCATATATGACGCCGTTTTCCCGGCACTCTTTGGAGATCGAAAAGCGTTTCAGGAATTGCCGAAAGAAACCCTGTTGAGGCGGGTGCGTCCCTTCCTGCTTCGCAGGCTGAAATCGGATGTGCTCAAGGAGCTGCCGGAGAAGATCGAGACGGTTCAGGCATCAAGCCTGCTGATCGAACAGAAGAAGCTCTATACAGCCTATCTTGCGAAGTTAAGACAGGAGACGCTCAAGCATTTGGCGCAGGATGGATTTCAGAAAAGCCGGATTCGCATCCTGGCGGGCATTACCCGTCTGCGCCAGATCTGCTGTCACCCGGCCCTATTCGTGGAAGGCTATGAGGGCAGTTCGGCCAAGTTTGAGCAGCTCCTGGAAACCATTGAGGAATGTCGTCTTGCAGGCAGAAGGATGCTGGTATTCTCCCAGTTTACGGGGATGCTGAATCTGATTGCCGGGGAGCTCGGATATCGGGGGATCCCGTTTTTCTATCTGGATGGACAGACTCCGGCATCGAAGCGGGTGGAGCTGTGCGAACGCTTCAACGAGGGAGAACGGGAAGTGTTCCTCATCTCGCTGAAGGCAGGCGGAACGGGGCTGAACCTGACCGGGGCCGATACGGTGATCTTGTATGACCTGTGGTGGAATCCGGCTGTGGAGCAGCAGGCGATGGACCGGGCCCATCGCATCGGACAGAAGAAGGTTGTGCAGGTGATACGGCTGGTGGCTCAGGATACCATCGAGGATAAAATGGCTGCTCTGCAGCAGAAGAAGAAGGATCTGATCGAGGAACTGGTTCAGCCGGGAGAAGAGTCGCTTCCAAGCTGGACCGAGGCGGAGATCCGGGAGCTGTTGTCCCTTCAGAGCTAAACTCATGGGTATGGATGGCGCTCGAGTGCAAAAGATGACAAGGAGTTGTTGTTTTGAAAAAAACAATGTTTCTCATACTGGCAGCCGTGTTGGTCGTCATCAGTTACATGCCGCTTTTCCTGGGTGGATATGTATACAATGAAGAGCAGGCCTTGCAGCGCTTGCATCCTGCGTATACCGGGGATAAGTTATACGAGAGAATAGGGGATCATCACAAGCTGATCGTCTGGCATGATGGCAACGTGAAGATGGTCACCCTTATGGAAAGTAAATGGGGACTGCTGCACCGTGCTTCGAACTCGGTCGTTCTGGAACGGGGATCCGAAGATGAACCCTTTACTCGGATCTGGTCTGCTAGCCGTCGCGGGGAGGATATGTATGATACCTTACTGGCGGTCGAGACTTCAGAGAACGAGAGCAGGAAGATCATCGTGACTAATGAGCCATGGGATGATGAGCCGATCGATGATCTGGATCAGATCAAAGCCTTGTCCGGGGTCTACATTGAAATGGATGTCGAACAAGGATATGCCGTTCATTATGAACAGCTGCCTTCCGATCAAATCGGAGGTTTTATATTTCGAAGTATCGATTCCGAAGGGAATATTCTCTCCGTTCATCCTTAGCTGATGGGCGCAGAACATAAACGCTGATATAATAGCTGTATAAGATTGATGTAACGTATACTCCAGTTATAGAATAGGACGGTTTCCGGGATGATATCTTTTTTACTAACGTTAAAACGTCTTTTCAGCGGTCTGTTTCGAGCGTTTAAGCAGCGGTATTTTGTAGCGCTGTTTGTGCTTATCGTCATCATGCTGTTATCGGGCACGATGTTTTATACCAGACAAGAAGGCTTGTCGGTGCTGGATGCACTTTATTTCTGCGTGGTTACCTTGAGCACGGTAGGGCATCCGGAATTCGTGCCGCAGACGCCGCTTGGTAAAACATTCACGATGGTCTATATTGTCGTCGGAACGGGTTTATTCCTGGGGATGGCCGGACAATTGGCGTATGCCTTAATCCGAACGAATCAAAGGGATGAGAAGTAAACAACGAATTCATAATGAAAACGAAGAAACAGCCCTGGCGCCGGGGCTGTTTCTTTTCTTATGGAAAGACGGATGCGAGATGCTTGGTAAATCAATCCACAGCAGGTCTATTCAACCGTCACCGCGAAATAAAAGCTGGCTTCTCCTTGATCCAGGGGCCATGTGCAGTGAATTTCGTACAGGTACGAGCCGGCTTTCGCTGGTACGGTATATCCATCGTTACCTGAGTCCGTCAAGTTGAGAATGGTGAAGCCTTGTATTCCTTCGGGTGGCTTCGATTGAATGTCGGCACCGGCTTGGACCGCAACCGGCGTCATATCCTCAAGCCTGGGACGGGCCGCATCCGTCGTCGCGCAGTTATCCCCGTTGCACCACGAATAACCGCCACGTTGCAGCTTGATCTCGGTGCCGTCAATGCTTACCTTGGGCAGCGGAGGTTCGGCGGCTTTCACCCACAGGGTCTGAACGGCTTTGCGGGCATTTTCCTTCGAGATCGGCGTTACGTTCTCAGACCTGGATCCGATGTAGTACCCGGTACCGAACACCATGATTAGAAGAACAATGTATAACACCGGCCGCATTTTTTTCATGTCCAGCTGTCCCCCCTTTTATATCCTTTGTCTCATAACTTGCTAGAAAATATGTTATAATTTTGAAATCAGCACTTCCATTATAAACCAATCACGTATAGCAGGCGTTATATATTATGAGATTCTTTGAAGAGGATGAAACCTATGACAATAAAATGGTTAGCGTGGGCAAAGGAGATGCAGGCCATCAGCCAGGCCGGACTGGAGTATACGAGGGACGTTTATGACAAGGAACGGTTTGAGCAGCTGAGGGAGCTCAGCATCCAGATCATGCAGGAGTATACCGAGGCGGGCGAAGAGAAGATCCGTACGCTGTTTGCGAGTGAAACCGGATACCAAACGCCGAAGGTGGATGTCCGCGGCGTTATTTTTCAAGACGGAAAGCTGCTGCTGGTGAAGGAAAAGGCCGACGGGGCTTGGGCGCTGCCGGGAGGATGGGCGGACATCGGCTTATCCCCTGCGGAGGTCGTGGTGAAGGAAGTGAAGGAAGAGGCCGGTTACGACGTGCGTGCAGGGAGGCTGCTGGCCGTATTGGACAAGAAATTTCATAACCATCCGCCTTCGGCCTTCCACGTGTACAAAATGTTTATTCAGTGCGACATTACGGGCGGAGCCGCAGGCGTTGGGACCGAAACGTCCGCGTTCGGTTTTTTCCCTCAGGACGAACTGCCGCCGTTGTCCGAAGAACGGAATACCAAGGAACAGCTGAAGAGAATATTCGAATTCGAGAACAACCCGCATTTGCCGACTTGGCTGGATTAAAACATATAACAAAGGAGCGTAGACAATGTGATAGGCTTTAAACCTTATAAAGACGTACCGGATGAATCAGAAATCAGGCGTAGATTTCATGGGCGGATTAACATTTTCTTTTTCAGCGCATTTTTAATCTTTTGCGTCATTATCGTTCGCATGGCCATTTTACAGTTCGTGGAGGGACCGGAGCTGGCAAGCCAGGAAACCGGGGGGGAGCAGAAGCATTTCCCGCTGCAGCCGATCCGGGGGTCCATCATCGATGCGTCCGGCACCAAGCTTGCATACTCTACGGCTTCAAATTCTTTATATATCACGCTCATGAAGGATTACAGCAAGAAGACGGACAAGGGCAAAGCGAACAGGCCGGAAGCGGAGGAAATGGCAAAACGAATTGTCCAAGCGTTTAACAAGTATGGGGACCCCGAGGCAGAACCGATCACAGTGAAGAAAGTGATGGACGACCTGGATTTGGAATATAACAAGCAGCATGGTTATGAACCCAGACGCATCAAGACGGATTTGACGAAGGAAGAGATCGCTTATTTTATGGAGAACCGAGCCAAGTTTCCCGGCATCCAGATTGTGGAGGAGAATGTTAGACACTACGATCCGGATACGGTGGCCGTTCAGACGATCGGATATCTAAAGAAGTTCAGAGGCTCCAAAGACCTTAAGGATTATGAGGCTATTGATCAGAGCAACAAGGATCAGAAGAATCCCGGCTTGATCTACACGGAAGAAGAGTGGATTGGCTATGACGGATTGGAACGGATGTACCAGGAAGAACTGCGCGGCAAGAGCGGGTATCTCAGCATTCCGATCAATCCGCAGAATATGGTGGACGGCGTACCGACGATGGTCGCTCCCGAAAAAGGCCTTGATATTCACACCACGATTCATAAAGACATTCAGCTTGCCACGGAGCAGGCCATTATGGATCAGCTCCAATATCTTCATACTCATCCGGTATCGGGTAAGTTGCATAAGGATGCCTTAACCGGATATGCGGTTGCCATGGAGGTGGATACCGGTCATGTGGTTGCGATGGCGAGCATGCCGGATTACGACTCGAATGTGCGGGTAAATGGTGGCAAGATTACGCAGGATGTCGTAGACTCGTCGGGAAACGGGACGATTACAATCTATGGATCAGGTCGCTCGGGAAACGGCTTTGAATCCATGATCTTTCTCGGTTCCGTCATTAAACCGCTGACGGTGCTGATCGGGCTTAATGAGGGGTTATTTGGCATTAATGACACTTATCCTGATCAAGGGTACGCCACCATAGGTCGGGAAGGAAGCGAAACGAGGATATCCAACTCGGGCGGTCATCGAAACGGTCCCATCAAGCCGCAGTTAGCGATTCAGCAATCCTCGAATGCTTTTATGATTGATATGATCGGCAAAAGGCTTGTCAATAAGTATGGCGGGGAGAAGGGCGTTACGGTCTGGGATGAGTATATGGAGAAGTTTGGTCTTGGCGTCGTAACGGGGAGCGGTTTGCCCAACGAGCATAAAGGATTGAAAAATTATACCGATACCAAAGCAGCGGGAAGTAATCTGGCGGCGTTAGCCTACGCTTCCTTCGGTCAGCAGGGTAAATACACCCCTCTACAGCTTGCTCAATACACCGTCATGCTGGCAAATGAAGGCAAGCGGGTCAAGCCGCAGCTGGTCAGCAAAATCACGGACCAGGATGGCAAGATAATCAAGAAATTCGGGCGCGAGGTTCTGAACGAGGTCGAGTTCCCCAAAGCGTATTGGCAGACCGTCAAGCGGGGGATGAATACGCAGGGGCTGGCAGCCTTCGAAGATTTTAAATATGATTTTGCCCGCAAAACTGGTACATCCGAGCAATCATATAAAGGTGTTAACCTTGATAACGGCGTCTTCATCGCCTTTGCTCCGCGAGATAATCCGAAGCTGGCAGTTGCCGTGGTTGTGCCGGAGGGCGGCTTCGGCTCGCAAAGCGCTGCGCCGATTGCGAGGAAAATATTCGATGCTTATGACGAAGTCTATGGACTTGATGGAACACCGCATCCGAAGAAGACAGATGAGCAGAAGGACAGCACTCAAGACGAGACAGGGGACAATGAATAAACAGCGTAGACGTAGAATCGTGAAGATTAGCGATGGGAAAAGGGGCGATAAAGCAATGATTTTGAATGTAATTATCCTTGTTATAACTGTCCTGTTAACCGGTTATTTTTCAATAAAATATCGCTTGTGGAAACGCATATAACAATAGGCAGGTTGTAGAGGCGCACTTGATCCTCTCCAATCCTGCCTTTTTTTGTAACTCATTTCATCAATAAGGATTGTCCTTGTTCTTCAGCACTTCCGCGAGAAAGGTCAGAGCCAAGCCTTGACCCCAGCCCTGGATTCGCTTATCGGGCACGCCTCTGTAACCTGCGGCGTCTTTCATGACGGCCGTTCCCGCGGATACGCCGGTTACGGTGCCATCCTCAGTAATCTTGGACAAAATGCCGTCAATCGATTTCTGCGTGTATTTATTATAGATGCGTCCCTTGGTCAGCAGGGCGGCGGCGATGCCGGCCGAGCCGGACGTTTCCAGCGGGGATTGCGGATCGCTTGTAATCGTATGCCACAGGCCGGATTCATGCTGCAGCCGGACCAGGGCGCTGAGCTGGTCGCGCAGCGATCCTTCGATGATCATGAAGGAAGGATGCGTAACCGGCACGAGCTCCAGTGCACGAGCCATCGTGATGGCGGCCCAGGCATTGCCCCGGCACCAGAACACGCCCGACATATGGTTGCCGGCAATATTGTCCCAGCCGTGGTAATAGAGATTCGTAACAGGGTCCTGCAGGCAATCTTCATGGCCATGATACTGCTTCAGGCCATCCTCGAAGTAATCCTCCCGGTCCAGCATCACGCCGATCCGAAGCAGGAAGTAGCCTGCCATGAACATCGTATCAACCCACGCCTGCTCCGGAAAGTTATACGTTTCGGAGTTCACCGTATGCTGAAAGATGCCGTTGCCGAAACGCAGCGCATCATGCGTGAGAAACTCGGCCATTTCCTTGGCCGTTTCAATATACCGCTCATCTTCATAAACCTCGTATAAGGTCAGCAGGGAATGACCGATGGAGACGCCGTTGACGGACAGCTTGGGCAGCCCATCCTCCATATTTTCATCGACCCAGGCTTTCAGCTGTTCCAGATACTCCTGTTTGCCGGTGGCCTTATAGGCTTCGCATACTCCGTAAAAGGCGACCCCGCCCGGCCAGTCCCAGCTGAAATCCATGCGAAAGGTCCGGTCGACCACGCGGTCTATGACAACCTCAATCTGTTGATCATCAAATACAAGTGCAGGCATGATGAGAAACTCCCTTCATATTCTATTTGCTTCTATCTGTATGAATTACCCTTTCAATCCCGTCGTACTGATCCCTTCCACGATATATTTCTGGAAGATAAAGAAGACGATGACGACCGGCAGCAGCGATAAGGTAGCCATAGCAAACATGCCGCCCCAGTTATTAAGCGACTCCCCGTCAAGGAAGAGCTTCAAGGCAAGTGACACCGGGTATTTCTCCGGATTGTTCAAGTAAATGAGCGGATTGATGAAATCATCCCATCTCCAGTAGAAGGAGAATATGGAACACGTAATGAGAGCGGGTACGATCAATGGCACAACGATCCGGAAAAATATCCCGTATTTGCTGCATCCGTCAATCTTGGCGGCTTCATCCAGTTCCTTCGGAATGGTGCGGATAAATTGCATGATCAGGAAGATGAAGAACGGAATGCCGAAGAATTGGGGAACAATTAATGGTTTGAAGGAAGACAGCCAGCCGAATTTGGCGAACATCACATACTGCGGAACGATCACGACATCATGAGGCAGCATCATCGTAATCATCATGCAGGCGAACCAGAATTGCTGACCGAAGAACTTGGTCCGAGCCAGGCCGAAGGCGACAAGCGCAGAGGAAGCGACGGCACCGATGGTGGATATGATGACAATGATAAAAGAATTTTTAAAGAAGGTACCGAAGGTAGTCCCGGCAAAACCCTTCCAGCCTGTAGCATAATTCGAGAATTCCAGCCGACTCGGAATCAGGCTGTAAGCCGTCGTGAATATTTCATGATTGGGCTTCAGCGAGCTGGCGACCAGCCACAGAATCGGATAAGTCATGCAGAGGGCGAACAATCCGACCAGGGTATGGTAGAGAACACGTCTGGATTTGGTCATAACCGTCAATCTCCTTTCGACTCGTAATGAACCCAGCGGGTAGATGATCTGAAGATGAGCAGGGTCAGGACACCAACGATAATGAGCATGATCCAGGCAAGCGCCGACGCGTATCCCATCTCAAAATGCGAGAACGCCTTGCGGTACAAATAGAGCGAATAGAGCAGCGTTTGGTCCAGGGGCCCGCCTTCTCCGCGCGAAATAATGTAGGCCGGAGTGAAGGTCAGGAACGCCGAAATTGTCTGGAGCGTCAAATTAAACAAAATAATGGGGCTGAGCATAGGCAGCGTAATCTTGAAAAAGCGATGGACCGCATTGGCACCGTCCACGCTGGCAGCCTCATAGTAATCCTTCGGGATATTTTTCAAACCAGCCAGAAAAATGATCATCGAGGAGCCGAACTGCCAGATAGACAAGGCGATTAGTGTCCATAGCGCCGTGCTCGGATTTCCGATCCAAGAGGTCGTGGAATGGATCCCGAAGAGGGAAAGGGCAGAGTTCACGAGTCCCTTGTCGCCAAAGATCTGCTGCCACATGATAGCCACGGCCACGCTTCCGCCAATGAGAGATGGCAGGTAGAAGGCAGAGCGGTACAGCCCTACCGCCTTGGTTGCGGTATTCAGGATCATGGCAACAAAGAGGGCGAAGATAAGGCGGAGGGGGACACTGGCAAATACATAGGTGAACGTGACCTGGAACGATTTGCCGATCTTGTCGTCCTCCAGGAACAACCGTTCATAATTCCCCAAGCCCAGCCATCTTGGTGCTTCCATCAGATTGTAATTGGTGAACGAATAATACAGGGACGACAGAATTGGATATAAGGTAAAGATGAGAAAACCAAGAACGAACGGCGCTGAAAACACGTAACCGGTGATGTGCTCGTTCTCACGGAGCCTCTTCATAGATTTCAACCCCTATGATTCAGATTTGGTTGCGCCCCGTGCAGGGGTCACTGATGTAAAAAGGCATCTCTTGCACGGGAAAGACGTGCCGGAGATGCCTTGTCTAGCCGTGTCCTGGTTATTGCTGAGATCTGGCCAAGATGGCATTCGCTTCCTTGCGGAACTCGGCCGCGGCATCTTCGATCGAGATTTTCTTGAACAGGATGCGTTCGCTGAGATCTCGCAGCAGCTTCTCGATTTCCACCGCGCCGATCGGGTTAGGCGGATCGCCTGGCGTGCTGTTGGCCTCAGCCCAAGTAACATAGTCGAAAATCTTGGCTTCGTTCTCGGAGAGGAGCGGCTTGAGCGCTTCCTTCACCTTGGCGGATACGGGAACGCCGCGTTCGCCCTTGATCAGCTTGTTGGCCTCAATGTCGTTGATGAAGAAGCTGATGAATTTGGCGGCTTCTTCTTTATGCTTGGAGGTTTCGGTGACCGAGAAATACATCGATGGTTTCAGGAAGAGTCCTTCTTTTGTTCCGGGTCCCGGCATCGGATTCAGCTCCAATGGACGATCGGTTACCAGATTGGCCACGGCGAGGAATTGGTTGGACCAGCCGGTGCCTGATATGGAGTTGCCCAGGACAATTTCATCCTCTTCGGCTACGCCTTTCTTCTGGGCTTCCTTGTCCAGGGACAGGATATATCCGTTGTCGTACCATTTCTGGTAGCGGGTGAAGTAATCGATAAAAGGCTGGTCGTCGCTGTATCCGATGGTTTTGCCGTCAGCGCTGTACATTTTCTGCCCGATGGTTCTTAGGTAGTAAGGGAAGAAGACGTCATGCCGGTAAGCAAAGCCTCCGATTTGCAGGCCTTTTTCTTTGGCTTGTGCCCCCATCTTGTCCATGTCGTCCCAGGTCCATTCCTTGGACGGAATATCGATGCCGTTCTTCTTCATCGTCTCCACGTCGAATGTAGTCTGGAGTGCGTTCACGCCGAGGTTCATGGCAACCAGCTTGCCGCTGACCTCACCACCGCTCAGCGCATTCTCGCTGACATCGGCGACATCGAGCTCGCCGCTCTCGGTAAACGGCTTCAAATCCGCCAGTTGATTCCGGCCTGCATATTGATTCAGGTAGGAGATGTCCATCTGGATAATGTCCGGAAGTCCGCCGGCCACCGCTTGGGGAGCAAGCTTCTTCCAATAGTCATCGAATGGAGCATACTCCGGCTCAATGGTGACATGCGGATTCTGGGACTCATACATCTCGATGACCTTCAAGGTATAATCATGCCGGGACTGACCGCCCCACCACGCAATGCGGAGCTTGACCGGATCCTTGCTATCGCTTGCAGCCGGCGGCGTTTCCGTTCCGGTTCCGCCGTTTGCCGGTGGTTCTGCGGCGCCGCCGCCCGAACAGCCGATCAAACTTCCGATCAGGGAAAACATCAGAACCGCGTTTAACACTTTTTTCATTCCATTTCCTCCCCTTTGTTAATCAACCATTTCATGACGCTCCAAATGTTAGTGCTTACATTCCCAATTATCTAGTGTTTGCGGGGAAAGAGTAAGGAAAAAAACCGTGCAATTTGTTTAAAAAGCAGAGATGTACGTACAAGTTAATCACTCTTTTTCATGTATTCAGAGGGTGTACAGCCAATCTGTTTCTTGAACACTTGGCTAAAATATTGAGGATTATCGCCGAAACCGAGCCGTTCCGCCATTTCAAAAATTTTGATATCGGGATCGCTTGCCATCATTTCGGTTGCGCGCTTCATCCGAAGCTTCATCACGTAATTGGAGAACTTCTCGCCGGTCTCCTTCTTGAACAGCTTGCCGAGATAGTCGGCGTTCATATACAGCATGTCGTTTGCCACCAGATTTAGGGTAAGCTCCGAATTCCCCAGCTGCTCCTCGATAATCTCAACCACCTTGCGGACGATGGCATTATATTTGACTTTGTTCTGCTCGAAGTTTCGCAGCGTGATTTCCCGTACCGTTTTCTCCAAGAAAGATTGAATGGCTTGAAGCGTACTCATCTCGGCGATTTCCGGAATCCGTGCATAGTGTTCTTGCATCCGATCCGGGTCGGTTAGACGGATGAGGGATACATATTGCTGAATGACATAGGATTTGGTCATGTCGATACTAAGCTGCGCATGCTTCAGCTCCTGAACAAATTCGGCCAAGGCAAGCTCCGCTTCGTTGCGGTGGCCGGATCGGACCGGCATGCACAGGCGTTCCTCGTCGAGGACAAACGTTCCTTCCAGGCCGCCGGCGTGCAGCGTATCTTCCGTCGTGATCATCCCGCTCTCATCCAGATAGAAACGGTAGTTCAAGCATTGCAGCGTATCCCGGTACAGCTTCCGCGCCAGGATAACAGGTCCGGGATCGCTGATCGCGATTGTGACGTCCATCTTGTAATACTGTTTAAAAGTACACCGGATATCCTGCAGCTGCTCATGGAGCCGCTGCTGATCATGTTGGTTCTCGATTAGCACCAGTACATGCTGTCCGATCGTCGTACTCAGCAGCGTTGTGTCCAACAGATCCTCCGCAATGTTCTTCACGGCAAATTGATGCTCGTATTCGACGGTGCCCTCCAGCTGGAACAATAGCAGCCGTACGGGCTGATCGAAATCGTATTCGAATAGGCTTCGGTACTCCTCCAGATCATGGCGCCCATAGGTCTTGTTGGTGACAAACTCTTTGAGCACCTGTTCTTTGACATGGGGCAGTACCTTCCGGAGCCGGTTCTTCATCTCCTGGACAAACGTTTCCTTGTTCCGGTCCTGGGTCAACTCGTTGATGACCTCTTTCAGCGCTCCTCCGATCTTGACCTCGTCGGTCGGCTTCAGCAGATAATGCTTCACGCCGTATTGCATGGCGCGATTGGCATACTCGAATTCGCCGAAGCCGGACAGCAGCACGAATTTGATATGAGGATGGGAGGCGTGGGTCTTCGCAACGAGCTCCAGACCGTCGAGCCCGGGCATGCGAATGTCGCAAACGACGATATCCGGGCTCTCCCTGACGATTTTTTCATATGCTTGAATTCCGTTCTGGGCCGTACCCGCCAGCTCGGTTCGGTATGATCGCCAGTCCACCATCTGAGATATGCCATCCAGTATAATCCGTTCATCGTCCACAAGCAGAACTTTGTACATCCGAATCCCTCCGTTATTTGGGTAAATACAGAACTACACGGGTCCCTAGACCCGATCCGCTGTCAATGGACAAACCGTAGTGGTCGCCGAAAGCCAGCTTGATTCGTTCATCGATATTTAACAGTCCGATCCCGTTACCGCTGGTGGCCAAATCGCCATTTCGCAATTGCGTCAAGGTATCTGGTGCCATGCCGGGACCGTCATCCTCCACGATGACGCAGAACGCGGAAGGTGTCTCCTTGCAGAACAACGAAATTCGGCAAGGGTCAACGGACGGCTCCAGCGCATAATGAATTGCATTTTCGAGCAGAGGCTGGAGAGACAGCTTGGGGATTTTGCGGTGCAGATCCTGCTCTTTAACATCCAGCGTAAACTCTAGTCGGTCTTCAAATCGGAACTTCTGTATGAGGACATAGTTTCGGACAATCTCCAGTTCTTCACCCAGTGTCAGAATAGGCTCCTTCAGACTGACGGAGTTACGGAGAAGGAAGGCTAACGCTTGCACCATGTCCGAGATTTGGGTTTGCTTGTTCATCTTTGCCAGCCAGTTCACGGATTCCAGCGTGTTATACAAAAAGTGGGGGTTGATTTGCGCTTGCAGCGCTTTGAACTCGGTCTCTTTGATCAACAACCGGTTTGAATAATTCTCGGTGATGAGGGCATTGATTCTTTCGATCATGAGACGGAATGTGCGATGCAGCAGGCCCAGCTCGTTCATGGCGACAGGGGCTGCGTCCTGCGGGAGCACGTTGGCTTCCGCAAAGTTTCCTTTTTCCGCGAGCTTCATCCGGGTGATGAGACTTTCGATAGGACGTGTCAGACCCCGGCTGAACCGGATGCCGAGCAGAATCGCAACCGCGAAAATAACGGTGAACACGATGATGACAAGCTCTTTAATGAAAATGATTTGCTTGAAGGTTTGGTTAAAGGGTGTAACATTCATATACGTCCAGCCCGTGTTGCCAGATCGATTATGTGCGATAAAGTAGGTGTGGCCATCGATTTCCCGAGTTAGGTACCCGTTCCCGGACGACAGGGAGGATTGAATGACGACCGGATCGAAGTGCGGCGTTGCGGGATATATGACATCGGTACCGGAAGTTACGATCAGGTCGCTTTCCCCGCCGGCGGACTTCCGGACGATTTTGTCCATATTGATGCGAATGATGATGGTACCCAAATAGTTAAGATCGAACAAAGTGCCGGTATAGGATCTTATTTCCCGGGAAAGTAGAAGGGCAGAATCCGTATCGTCAGGGTATATCCAGCGCTCTCCCCCATCCGCGTCCCCGGCAAGCTGAAGAATCAACTCCTTCTTGGCAGGATCAATCGGGACAACGCTGCCGACGTCCTGCTGCTGATCATACGAATCGATCAGGTGAATGGAGTAGAGCATGGGCTCGGAGCCTACGTAATTCAGGAGGCGGTCCACCAAATGCTGCCGGAGGATGAGCCTGTCATAGTCGGATTCGCTTCCGGCGATGGAACGTAATATATTCTGGATCTGGGTATCGGTAATGATATTAAAAGATAACTGTTCGATCCGCTCGAGCTCTGCCTCAATCGCGGAGGAAGACAGGTGAAGGACCTGGGATGATTTGAGGTACAGCTGCTCGTCGTAGATGGAGAAGGCATACTGCTGGACGATGACGGCGAACGTGAATGCCATTGCAACAATTAAGCTGATAAGAAGGGAAAGCTTATTTTTGATTTTCATATTTTTATAAATCGTTATCCATTTTTGCACGGCAACGTCTCCTTGCGCTGGTCCCAAAATGTTGTGTACACATTATGTACCGGGCTGTAAACGCTGTCAATACAAGCGCTGTTATTCCAGCGCCTGGAATAATTAAAGAGGCTTTGCTTATGTAGTCGGTTATTTGAACAAGGAGAACGGTTATTTGAATTTATGTTCGGAGGCTCGCAATTCATAATGGATTTAGATGAAATTCAACCGGAAGAGGTGAAGTACGTTGCAATGGATGTATAAATTCGATTTTGGCACGGGAACGCCGGGCCAAGAACATATCAAAATAAACGCTGAAACCTTATATAATCCTGACATTGGCTACGGATTCCTTTCCTTATCCAACGTCTCTGCCTTGAAGCGGGCGGGGGAAGAGGCATTAACGGGAGATTTTATCATACCGCTGAATGCTGCGTTTCAAGTCGATGTGATCGATGGTCTGTACACCCTGCATCTGCTGATCGGTGATGCCTGGTTTGATACCGAAACCTCGATTCATGGAACGGAAGGTCAGAGGCTGCTGGACGGGAAACGTATACCGGCAGGCCACTTTGAACGATTTAGCATCACGGTGCCGGCCGTCCAAGGTAAAATCGTACTGACCTTCTCGGGCCGGGCTCCCCGGATTAATGCAATGGAAGTGGCACCTGCGCCACATGCTTGCAACTTGTTTTTGGCAGAGGATTCAACCGTAACGAACCAGCCTGCGGACGGTTATCCCTATGCTGGGTGGGGGCAAATGCTGCCCGCTTATATTAAAGCGGATGCGGTTGTGAGCAATTATGCTCGTTCCGGCCGAAGCTCCAAGAGCTTTATTACGGAGGGATTATTGGAGCAAATACGTGAGAAGATGAAGCCTCATGATTATATGCTGATTCAGTTTGGCCATAACGACCAAAAGCGGGATGAGGAGAGGCATACGGAGCCTTTTTCGACATACAAGGAATTTTTAAAGAAATACGTGGATGTTTGCCGGGAGAAACTGGCGACGCCGATCCTGGTAACGCCCGTTCATCGTCGCTATTTTGATAGTAAGGGGCTATTGGAGGACACGCATGGCGATTATATCACGGCGGTGCGCGAACTGGCGCAGGAGGAGCATATTCCCTTGGTCGATTTGGCGGCGCTGAGTTTGGAGTATTTTAACCAGCTGGGTCCCGAAGGGACCCAATCCGTGTTTATGTGGGGGAGGCCAGGGGAATTTCTTCTGTTTCCACAGGGCGTTAAGGACAACACTCATTTTCAAGAGCGCGGTGCGGCCCGATTGGCCGGTATGGTGGTTGACGGCTTGAAGGCACTTGGACTCCAGCCGTTGTCACTGTTTCTACGCTAGCATGATGAGTCGGAACGTGGATTAAAGGAACTTTCTGCGTTGATCGCGAATCTAGTATCTATTCAAATTTCTTAAATTATGAGTTGTGAGGAGTGAAACACATGTCAAAAGGTGAAAAACATTGGATTATTCCGGATGGGTATATCCCTCCTGAAAGCAGCGGAGAACTAACCAGTCATGAATCCGTCTGTGTCTTGAACTTATCCGAGCAGGACGTTGTGGTTACGATTCATGCTTACTTCGAGGATCGTGATCCGTTGCTGGGAATGGAAACCATCGTACCAGCTAGAAGAACCAAACATATACGAACGAGCACGCTTCAAACGGACGGCGGGGAAGGTATTCCTTCAGGTATTCCTTATGCCATGGAAGTTACGAGCAGTGCACCCGTATTTGTTCAATACAGCCGTCTCGATTCGACTCAGCCCGAGAATGCGTTGATGAGTGTCATGGCGTATCCGGTAACCCGATCCTAAGGAAGGTGATTGAATGGTAGGGGATATCATATATACCTCAGAGCCGCCTGAGGATTTTCGTCAACTGGAAGCATTGTATGCTTCGCTTGACTGGAACTCTATTCGTCTATCCGTCACCGAATTGAAAACCATGTGTTTGCAGAGCTGGTATGCCATCTATGCATATGAAGGACAAACACTGGTGGGTATGGGGCGGGTGATTTCCGATGGGGTGATCACCGGCGTTATATGCGGACTAGGCGTACATCCGGATTATCAGTCCAAGGGGATAGGCCGACAGATCCTCCATCGATTGGTTGAACATTGCGAGAAGTCCCGGGTCTTCCCGCAACTGATGTGTGAAGAAGGGCTGGAACCATATTATGAGAAGCTGGGTTTTCAGCGATTTACCATTGGGATGAAGAAGGATATACAGCGAACTCATTCATCGGACGTTCCGTAATCTTTGATCGTTATTTTCACCTCAGACTTAATCGGAACCTCACTAAATATTTGATCCCAATCTTTTTTGGTTGTTTTCCATATACGAGGATATTTAATTCTCAATTGGTTTCCGAAGCCGGCAACGTCCGTTTTGTATTCATGTTGAAGTTTATTGAGTACGTTGTCAACTAAACGCTCCACCTCTTCTTCAATAGCTTTTTCCGTTCTTTTCAAAAATTCAGTTTCAATGGAATTCTCTGAAACCACCCAATGCTCGGCGATTCTTCCTTCAGACTCGATTTTTATATCAAACGAGATGTTATTCCCATTAACATGAGGTTTAATTTTACTTTTCAAGGATAACACTTCGTATATAATTGGCTGCCCCGTCTTCCTATCAACGCTTTTTACCAAACCGCCTTTCCCATTTCCGAATATCCACGTTAAGCCTTCCAAGTCCTTTTCATTCAAAAAGCCGCGCAGTTTTTTAGTTTTCCCTTCAATGACGGCAGCTCCGGCGAATTTTATTTCTCCTTTCGTCGACACGATATTTTGCAAAAGAAAGCTGGCCCCCGCATGCAGCTTCCCCTCTATCTTGGTAATTGTAGTAGGAGGCAGAATTTTGGTTGTTCTTCCGTGACCGTGTGTCATTTCAACGAGTTGAAACGCTGGAATATCCATTGGCTTGTTCGATTCTAGCGTTTGACTCGCACGGTTTTGAGCGATAAGAAGGAGTCCGCTTGGTCTCATCTCCTGTTCCCTAATGTAAAAATCCAAAATCTTTTGCATATCCAGGGTACGTGCAAGATCCTCTCCAATGATAATCACTTTTGAATGCTCGGCAAAGGCGCGCTTGTCGATTCTTAATACCATATTACGCAAAGTCGGCAGGATCGCATCTCCTGTTTCAGAAACGTTATTGTAAGCTTTTTGTGGTGATGATCCTGTTTTTGTTCCTTTTCCTGTAGTCTCTGAGGTAACAAATTGATTGGTTATCGTAATTCGATTCCGGTGAGGCTGACCGCCTGGTTGTCCCGCTGACTCTTCCTGAGCACCTTCCTGTTTTTCCAAATCCATTGAAGTGCCTACAATGAGGGCTAAATCTTCAATTTCTTTATTGCTCCAACATCCTGTAAGGGGCAGGAGTATAAAAACCAACAGTGCACTCAAGAGGATCCGTATCGTGATGTGCTTCAAGCTTTTCCACCTCTCAGTCTTGATACTACAAGTAAGATTAATGGCAGTACAGCAAATAATATTAATGCGATATTGCCGATGATATCCCCAAGTTTAAAGAGGTCATTGATATTTTTTGGAATCATCGCAATGATGTAAATAATCGGAATCAAGCCATAAATAAAGGGATGAATCTTCTTTTTGAAGAGCTGCGCCATTCCTAAAGCAGCTGCATAGTAGGTAATGGTGAATGTGGTGAATATTTGCATAATCCATATCACAAGCAGCAAAGATTCAAATCGTTCAAAGATCAATCCGGGGATTTCAAAACTTCGCATAAGCTCAAGGGTAGGCCATGTACTCGTGACCACCCCATCGATCGACAAGGCTCCGATAACCATGACAACGGTGATGACGTAAAAGAGCAGAGGGATGGAAACACCGATTAGAACAACTTTTACGGCTTTGTCCGGCTTTTGCATAAACGCAACAAGAAGCAGCATAACTTCAGAACCTAAAAATGCGAGAACGGTTGTCTTTATTCCTTTTAGCATGGGGCCGATTCCCAATCCTAATACGGGACGGAGATTATCGATCTCAAATATGCCTAAGCTCAAAAAGGCAACCAGTAGAAAAATGACGATCGTAATAGGGAATATGATTTCAAACAGACGGGCGAGCGTATTGATTCCGCCAATGATCAGATAGAGACCTATCCACATGAAAGGCAGAATGATGGCCCAGGTGGGGGTGCCTTCCAGCAAAAAAAGGCCGGTTACTTCTGCCATTGTTCTGACTTCATAGGCAGAAATGGTAAAAAAGTAGCCGATAACAAGTAAACTGAGGAACCCGCCCATCCATTTACCTACAATTTCCTGGTTATATTGATAAAAGGTTTTTCCGGGGAATCGCTGGTTTAATTTCACGATGATCAACGCTACGATCATCGCGATCATCCCGCCCAAAATCACGGTAATCCAAACATCCGGTGTTTTCACTTTCTCCACAGATGTTCGCGGTAGGGTTAGAATCCCGGCAGCAAGAATATAGTTGACGAGGATCACCACTGCTTGCGAATTCGTAATTTGTTCTTTTGAACTACCTATCATGTTGGGTTATTTCCTTTCTTAGAGAGCTAGCCTTTACGGATGGAGTCTTTCCGGTGTATCGCCTCCCGACGGCGTTTCATCTTCACGAGTGGCATACGAATCATAAAGTCTTTCCAATCGCTTACTCGATATGGAACGATAGGGGTGACAAAGGGAACACCAAAACTCTCCAACCTTACTAAATGGCTGCAAAAGAAAAGGAAAAACAGAACGACCCCGTATAATCCAAACACTGCAGCGAAAAACATGGCTATAAAACGAAGCATACGAAACGTAATTCCAGCGCTGTATTGAGGGATGGCAAAGGAAGAAATGGCGGTTAACGCCACCACGATCACCATAATTGGACTGACAATCCCCGCTTGTACGGCTGCTTCTCCTATCACCAGACCACCAACGATCCCCATGGCCGGACCAATGGGTTTAGGTAATCGCAGCCCACCTTCCCGCAAAATTTCGATTGCTACTTCCATGATCAGTGCTTCGATGAGTGCGGGAAACGGTACGCCTTCCCTCGTGCCCATGATCGACAAGGCCAGTTTGGTTGGGATCAATCCTTGGTGAAACGATACAAACGAAATGTACAAGGAGGGTCCAAATAGCGATATAAAAGCCGCAAAATAACGCAACAGGCGGATGAGAAATGTAGGTAACCAACGATCATAATAGTCCTCTGGTGAGTGCAGCATCATACTAAATGAAATTGGAACGATCAAAGCGAAAGGCGTCCCATCTAACAAGATCGCTACTCGTCCTTCCATCAAGGCACTGTAAACGCGGTCGGGACGCTCCGTATTCTGTACTTGGGTAAAAGGACTAAGGTAATTATCCTCGATCAGCTGTTCTACATAGCCTGATTCCGGTACATCATCTATATTTATTTTTTGGATTCTTTTCTGGACCTCTTCCACCAAAGCAGGATCAGCCATATCTGTGATATAAGCGATGACAAGTTCTTTTTTTGAACTTTGCCCTACTTGAAACTTAATGATGGATAAGTTGTTGTTGTCACCATGCTGTCGTAAAAGAGCGGTATTATCACGTAACGATTCTGTGAAACCTACCCGTGGGCCTCTAACCAATGGTTCAGAAGACGGTTCTTCAATACTGCGCGATTTCCCTTTGGTCGTACCAAGAATGAGCACATGCTGCAATCCATCCACTAACAGTGCAGTCGAACCTGTCAATATCTTGGACGTTAAGTCATTAACATGTTGTGTTTCTGTTACTTCACTAATGGTAAGAACTTGATTTTTAATCAACTCTTTAGAGAGGACCCCTTGCACAAGAGATGGATCCTGATTGTTTTTTTCGGAGAAGCTCACCATAAGCGATTTCATAATGTGCTGGTCGATGAGCTCTTTATCCGACAGTCCGTCTACGTAAATGATGGCCGCACCAATGCCTGTGCCTCCAATGTAAAACTCCCTAAATTGCACATCCGAGTTATGGCCGATCTTAGTTCTTACCAGTTCAAGATCCAAGGCGAAGTTCCCCGAAAAACGGTTTGTTGAGGTTTCAGCAGGATCCAATGTTTTTTTGTTTTCATGGTCATGTTGTTTCATGGTTGAACCCCGCCATTTCTTCAGTCTTCCTTTGAGTTATGAACCCATTTAAAAAACCTTGAGATTATATATGGAACCATAAATGCGATAAAACCCTGCATAAAGACCTTCCAATCCGGAAGGTAGGAAAGCACCATTCTCCACATGTTAATCCCCCTGTTATGACAGCATTAGCGCCATTTAAGCGTAAGTCTCTATAATGCCATTATTATCTAAGCAACAACCGTTTAAACTTAATACTCGACGACTACGCAGGAGTCGAACTAAGGATTATTGGAAAGATTGGCTTGACCAAAGACACTGGATACGCGGGAGGGAAATAATGTTAAAATAGCATCAGGCAGGTAGCTCGATGTACGTTGGGAGGTTACCATAAGATGAAGACATTGTCGGTAGGGATCATAGGGACCGGATTTGGCGGTACTGTTCATGCTCCCATTCTTCAACTGCACCCGGGGATGGAGGTGAAATCCATTGCCAGTGTGCATCGACAGCGCACGGAGGACCGCTCGTGGAATGGAATTCCGTATTACAGGAACTGGCGTGACATGCTGGAGAGTGAACCGTTAGATCTGGTCTCGATTGTATCGGCGCCCGTCCATCATTATGAAATGACGATGCTCGCCCTCCAGTCCGGCTATCATGTCCTGACGGAGAAGCCTCTGGGCATGAATACGGAGCAAACGTTACAGATGTGGAGAGCGTCAGAACAGGTGGATCGACAAGCTTTCGTTAATTTTCAATGGAGATGGACACCGATTCGGCAACGAATCAAGCACATGTTGCAAGGTAAAGAACTCGGAGACATACAGCATATCAAATATACAGGGAGCTTTTCCGGCCACTCCGTACTGTCTAATTCTTACCGGGGATGGGAAGCGCGCAGCGAGGATGGCGGTGGATTCCTGTTTGCGATCGGTTCGCATATGGTAGATTCCCTCTTGTGGTGGATGGACGAAGAAATTACGGAAGTGTACGGCGACCTGAGAACCCAGGTTCCGGCCTATAACGGAGATGCAGGGCTTGAGCTTAGGGATGCTGATGATGCCTTTACCTTCACAGGGTGTTTTAAGGGAGGAGCTTCTTTCCTTGCGGATGTATTTTTTCCGGGAATCCGCGGAGCGGGCTGGACGTTAGAGATCTACGGGACGAAGGGGACGCTGGTGATGCGAAATGATCATACCCTCGAATGCAGCTTCGGCGGGGCGTTTGACTCTATCCCGATGGATCCGTTTGACCCGCCGGCTAACCTGGAAGCCCCGGCAGTGCCCTATTATAACGGTTTCTATCAGATGATAGACGGCATATATCAGAGCATAACTGCAAACCGATTATTGTTGAATATGCCGAATTTCGAGGATGGCCACAAGGTACAAGCTGTTCTGGATGCGATTCGTCTTTCGTCCGTTACACACAGCCGAGTCAGCGTTGATTATGGATCCATGATTCGAAATGGGTAATAGGAAAGGTAAAGGAGGGGGAGTCATGACTCCGAGGCGCTTACAGATCGGAATGTGGGATCATTTTACCGAAGATCGATGGGAGGAGCTTGCAGACAAGTTTATCAGCGGGATGGAAATTTGCTGTTTTTCGAATCGGGAGGAATTATTGCAGGTCAGCGATTTTTGCTGCAGCCAGCGGATCGCTTTCGGTGTGCATGCTCCGATACTGGGCGACGCTGGATATCGATTGCCTCAAGTTAATGCACCGGAGGCCGGGATTTTCCAGGAAGCACTTGAACAAATCTCGACTGAGGTTCAGTTAGCCTCCAGTGTGGGCGCAGATTATATGCTGTTCCATTATCCATTCTATCCGGTATTTCAGGAGCCCTTTACTCCGTATCCGAGACTTCCCGATTCCGCACATCGTTATAGTTACAACCAATTGAGCAAAACAAAATTCCGGGACATTTCCAAGCGGTTATTTGAGTTTCTTTGTGAGCTGCAGCTCCGCTACGGGCAGCACATTGTACTGGAGCATGATTTTTTTGGTGATTACGAGGATGTGTTTGTAGATAGCTTTCACGATTATCCTGACATCGGGTTTGTGCTGGATACGGCCAGACTTGATATTACCCGCAGGGCCTTTCGCGGGTTTGACCCGTATCATTTTCTGGATCGGATGGCATCCCGGGTATATTTGGTCCATTACAGCAACGTATTTTATGATGAGGACAAGTTCACGCATCACCTGCCTGTCCTGCCGGAGCATGATCATGATGTGAATTACGGAGATGCCCACGCTTATATGCGGTATCTTGCAGATCGCAATTCACAGTTTCATGTAACGTTTGAACATAAAGCCAGTCTCATAACCCGCCAGCAGCTGCACCAGATTTATAGCCGGACGGCTTTGATGCTGGAAGAGCAGGGAGGGCACGTACTAATCCGGTAGTAAATCGGATAGATATAAAGAGTGGGCAGAGAGCTTGCAGACCCATTGCCACAATATTGGGTACGGTGTTTGACCTGAACATCAGGTGGGGAGGAACCCTCTATGCTACAGAGCTTGATCGTTGTGTTTGTGCTGACGATGGTTATTCATACGGCCGAAACCTTGTCGTACTCCGCAAGGTATGCCGGAGTGAAGCTAAACAAGATCGCTGTTGCATTATCGTTGACGGGGATTATTGTGCTGGTTTCCCGAACGTCCAACTTAGTTCAAGCTCCGCTGACAGCCAAGTTTGTTGATTATGCCAAGTTGGATCCTTCATTTGATGTGCTCTCTTATTTCAGGGCGATTCTGTTAGCCGCCTCGATCGGAACCATTGTTGCAATCGCATTGTTTCCCACCTTTGTCAATCTGTTCAGCAGAGTCATCAGCAAGCTGGAGGTCGCCGGATCGATTCCGAAGCTGGTATCCAGTGTGACCATTGGACAGCTTAAGAACACAAGGCATTACATAAGAAAACCCAACTTGAAATGGAGTCAGTTTCGTTACTTAGGAGTACCTAAACGGTTTATTATCCTGAATATTGTGGTTACGGCTTTTTACACCGTAGGTGTCCTGTCATCCCTGTATGCAGCTCACCTCATTCCTCAGTACAGCACCACAGCATCTCAGGCATCCGGGTTAATCAACGGAATCGCGACCATTATTTTAACGATATTTATTGATCCCCAGCTTGGTTTGATTACCGATAAGGCGACTCGGAACGAGGAAGCGAGGGATCAGCTTGGCAAAGTATATACGATGCTGATGGTTTCAAGGTTTTTTGGGACCATGCTGGCACAGCTCGTGATCATTCCAGCCGCTTATGTAATCAGCGAGATTGTGAAGTGGATATAAGGACTGTGATTGTTGCATGAACGCCAGAAGGAGAGAGGAAGAATCGTTATGACGCGTAAACGTGTAGTGATGGAATCCGTGCTGTTTGCTGCAGTGATATATATCGGCTATTTTGTATTTATGGTGCTGCAAGGCATGGTGCTAACACAGAGATATGTGCGGGATCTGGATTTGACCAGGCAATATGAACAATCGGAATCCCTCCAGACTCAGGTAGCTTTTGGAGTAATCGAGCGGACTAGCGAATGGTTTATCATAGCCGCAATTGGAGGCTTTATTGGATTAGGTTGCTTATATGGAAGTGTTAGATGGATGTTGGCAAAACGAAGACCGCAATCCTAACGTTGGATTTTCTACGTGAGCATAAACCCTGTCATGGATTCCTATCCAAGCCAGGGTTATTTGTTTTGAACTATATAGTCGATGTTGGATTATAGACCTTACGCATATTGGAAGTAATCCATAATAAAAGGTGTGGAAAAAGAGGACAAGAAGAAGTTGATTGGGTCATCCAATTACCCGGTGTATCTGTATATTAGGTGCTGACAGACCTTTGAAACGGTTATGTAAGCGCTATTTTTATGCTTGACAGCCATTTCGGATGCGTTTATGCTAAACATGCGGTTAATTGGGTCGTCCAATTATCGTTTGCGCAAGTAGGGATAGAGAGGGTAGTCATATGACCATTAAGAAGATTAAATATCATCGGGTGTACGAGGATGTCATCGAACAGATCAAGAATTTGATTCTGGAAGGAAATTTGACCCCGGGTGACGTTCTTCCGACAGAGCGGGAGCTGGCCCAATCGTTTGGCATTAGCCGCGGGACGTTGCGGGAAGCTTTCCGCATTCTGGAGCGCGAAGGACTGATCGAAGCCAGACCCGGAGGCGGGCGTTTCCTGAGCAAGGCACTGGATGTTGCCGAGGATCGCAGCCGCATCCTGGATAATATCGAACGTGCAACCATCATTGAGTTGTTAGAGGCGCGCGAATTGTTTGAGACCGGAATTGTGGAGCTGGCGGCAAAGCGCGCAACCGATGAGGATATCGCCGAGATTGAGGCAGCCTTCGCGACTTGGGGGGAGATCGATCAGAATGCGGAGGATCGATCGAAGCCGGATCAAGCATTCCACTTGTCGATTGCGAAAGCCACGCATAACGTTGTCCTCGTCAATATGATTGAATTGCATATGGATTTGCTGCAGCGGACACTGAGCAAAACCGCTCAGATTCCGGGTCGCAAGAGCGAGGTCTACGAAGAACATTTACTTATTTTGCAAGCCATTAAGGAACGTGACCCGGTAAAAGCGAAGCTGGCTTTGCTGAACCATCTCAGAAGGGTTAAAGAAAACATACAGAAAAACTACATTCATGTTTAAGAGGGGAGAAAGGCACCCCTTTTAGCACAAATTGGATAATCCAATTATCCAATGGTCATGGGTGAATATGTTGGTAGAGAGGGACTGCAGATGAATACAGACATTCGAATTCTATCACCCTGCGGCATGCTGGGATATGGATTTCCTGAACAATCCTTTCGGAACGGACTGGAGTTCGAGCTGCACGGCATCGTCGTTGATGCGGGCTCCACGGATGGGGGACCGCACAAGCTGGGCGCCGGCGTATCGATCGTCAGCAAGCGGGCGGTCAAGAAGGATCTGGACATTATGCTCACAAACGGTTTGCCCCGGAAAATTCCGATCATCATCGGCTCGGCCGGGGGCTCGGGGCACGGACCCATGTGAACTGGACGCTGGATATCATTGATGAGATTTTGGATGAGCGGGGGCTTCAGGCCAAGGTGTCCGTCATATGGGCCGACTTCACCCGGGAGGAAATCCATCAGGCGAAGGAAGAAGGGCGGATTAAGGCACTAAGTCCGAATATTCCGCCGCTCACCAGTGAGTTGATTGACTCCACCAACAGCATCGTTGCCCAGATGGGACACGAGCCTATTGTGGAAGCGCTTCAACAAGGTGTGGACATCATCGTCTGCGGCCGGGCGTATGATCCTTCGCCTTTCGCGGCGATCGGGATCTATCACGGCAAGGACCCGGGGCTGTCCTATCATCTGGGCAAAATATTGGAATGCGGCGCATTGTGCGCGGAACCGGGAACCACCAAAGACAGCATTCTTGGCACGATCAGCGACCATTCGTTTACCGTTCAATCGCTTAACCCGAGCCGGACGTGCAGCCCGACCAGTGTTGCGGCCCATACCTTTTATGAGAAGGAACATCCGTTTATTCTGCACGGCCCCGGCTTTACCCTCGATTTGGAGAACTGCCGCTTCGAGGAAGTGGAGAAAGGCATCGTTCGTGTGACGGGCAGCCGTTTCCTTCCGGCGGAGAAATATTTCATCAAGCTGGAAGGAGCAAGACGCGTAGCGTATCGGACCTTCGTGGTGGCCGGGATCCGGGATCCGCTCTTGATCGGGAAGCTGGAAGAGGTTGAGGAATATGTGCGCAACCAGGCGCGCGAATATTACCGGGAAATTCCGGAATCGGATTATCGGATCCAATTTTACAACTACGGCAAGAATGGTGTTCTCGGAAGCAAGGAGCCTGAGTCTTTTGCCGGACATGAGGTCGGCGTCATGTTCGAAGTGGTGGCCAAGACGCAGGAATTGGCGAACAGCATCTGCGCGACGGTGCGCTCCACCTTCCTGCATTATGGCTATGAAGGCCGGAAATCAACAGCAGGCAATCTGGCATTTCCATTCGCGCCAAGCGATATCGAGTTCGGTCCTGTGTATGAGTTCTCCGTCTATCACCTGATGGAAATGAAAAATAATGCTTTTCGTATAGAGCATCGATAAGGAGGATCAAACCATGACAGAACTCGGCGATTTAGCGAAAGTGCTGCGAAGCAAAAACTCGGGACCCTTCGAAATTACATTAGACGTGTTGTTTGATTCCAAGGAGCAGTATGACAGAGTGAAACAGTCCGGCGTCATTACGAAACGGACGATATGCGAGCTGTATCAGATACGGGAGGAGCAGATTCATCATTTGGTATTTTTCGACCAGGCGCTGGGTTTCAAAATCACGATGTCGCGGGACATATCGTCGGGCAGTGTCGGCGATCGCGACGTGTACGGTGCCCAGCAGCATGCTCCCCTCATGAAACTATCCATTGAACATCTGGAGGAGGGGTAAGCCATGAAGGTATTAAGGCGATTAAGGCAGGATTGGGTACTGTACGCGATGCTGTCGCTGCCTCTGCTCTACTTTTTTATCTTTCACATCATTCCGCTGTACGGCATGAAACTCGCCTTTCAGGATTACCGGATTCTCGGGGATCATGTCTGGGTCGGGTGGAAGCACTTCAAAACGCTGTTCAGCTCGCCCGCCTTCACAAGCGTGCTGCAGAATACCATTATCATCAGCTTGATGAAAATCGTATTCGTGTTCCCGATTCCGATCATGCTGTCGCTTCTGATTAATGAAGTTCGGAGCACGAAATACCGCAAATATGTGCAATCCGTGGTCTATCTGCCACATTTCCTGTCCTGGGTCGTCATTGCCGGAATCTGGATCAGTCTCTTGAACCCTGCCGAAGGCGGAGTCAATCTGATAGCGAATTTCTTTCAACTGCCATCCGTGGATTATATGACCAGCAAGGAGCATATCCGTTGGGTGCTCGTATTCTCCGAAATTTGGAGAAGCGCCGGCTGGGATTCGATCATTTATCTGGCAGCCATCATGAAGATCAGCCCAGGATTGTATGAAGCAGCCAAGATGGACGGGGCGACCCGGCTGCAGCAGATGAGGTTCATTACGCTTCCTCATTTATACAGCACAGTTGTAACCGTCTTCATTCTGAATCTGGGCTTCTTCATGAATGCTGGTTTTGATCAGGTGTTTAACTTTATGAACGATTCCATCATTAGTGTGGTGGATATTCTGGACACATATGTGTACCGAATCGGTATCGGGAACGGACAGTTTGCCTACGCAACTGCAGCGAGTCTGTTCAAGGGCGTGATCGGTATCATCCTCATCCTGGGCACGCATTTCATATCGAAGCGCTTCTCGGGCAAGGGCGTCTGGTAAAGGAGGGATTTAAGGGTGAGACGGCTGGAAATATCCAAAATCGTCATTTATCTCATGTTGTTCGTGTTTACGCTCATGGTATTGGTTCCTCTCCTGAATCTGCTGGCGCTGTCCTTAACCGATCCCGGCAAAGCCCATCTAATGGGTGGACTGGACATCTTTCCGAAGGGATTCTCAACAATCAATTACCAACTGTTAATGTCCAATCCCTTGATTACAGGCAGTATTCTGAATTCCTTATGGATTACCGTAGCAGGCACATTCCTGAATCTGCTGCTAACCTCCATGGCGGCGTACGTGCTGGCCAGAACCGAATTTATCGGTAAAAAGGTCGTGTTGTTTTTTCTGATCGTCATTATGGTGTTTGAGCCGGGTATGATCCCAGAATACCTGCTGGTAAAGGACCTCGGACTGATGAATACGCTAACATCACTGATCCTGTACAAAGCGATCAACGTGTACTATCTCTTTATTCTCATGCGGTTCATCCAGGACATACCGGAGGAGATTCTGGAGGCATCCCGAATCGATGGCGCAGGTCATTTCCGCTTATACAGCCGAATCATACTGCCGCTGTCCAAACCGGGGCTGGCGACCTTGGGCTTGTTTTACGGAGTGTACCACTGGAATGAATATTTCAGAGCGACGCTCTACATTTCGGACCCGACCAAATGGCCGCTGCAGGTCGTGCTTAGACAATTCGTTGTCCGCAAGGACAATACGTCCCTGATCGGCAACCAGAACATGTTCGACAGCTCGATCAACTTTGATTTTGCTTCCCTGCAGGCAGGTACGATCATGATTGCGATTGTGCCGCTGTTATTCCTATATCCGTTCATTTTGAAATATTACGCCAAAGGCGAACTGGAGGGCGGAGTGAAGGATTAAGCGGGAAGGCGAAGTCAGCTTATTTATAAGGCATGAATGTTCAAATTCATAAAAAGGGGAGAAAGATGAACATGAAAAAATTAAGCCTTTTACTCGTCGTTGCCATGCTGGTTATGGTCATGTCGGCATGCACATCGAAATCAAACACGCCGGGAGCGGGCCAAACCGAACCCGGGACTACCCAGCCGGATGGGAGCGGTGATCCCGTTACATTGAAGATCGTGTATAAGGATGAAGGAACGGCGAACCCTGTTTCGGTTAAATTCTTCGAGACCTTGGAGAAATCCCTGGCCGAAGACGAAGGATTGAACGTGAAATTCGAACTTGTTGATCTGGCACAGGGCAGTTATGCCGAGAACCTGAATCTGCTGCTGTTAGGCGGAACCATTCCGGATATCATCTACTTCCAGGGCGGCGACCAGCAAATTGCCGAACAAGGCCTGCTGGAGGATCTGACGCCTTACATTGAAAAATCCACTTACATTAAAGATATCATAGAGACGCATAACCAAACGCGGATGGCAAGCTATCCGTATCTGCTGTGGATCAAACCGCTCGCCCCGAAGACCCCGGTCATCCGTGCCGACTGGTTTAATGCCATGGATAGCTCCAAGGCCCTGATGGAGAACCCGACCGTCGACAATTATTATGCCTTCTTCAAGGAACTGGTGGAGAAGAAGCCGGGTGAAGGCAAGCCGAGCTATGCGCTGACGGCAGCAGGCGATATTGCTGAGATTAACTTTATTTTCAATACGGCTTTCGGTTTAGATACGACTTGGCTTAAGAAGGAAGACGGAACGTATGAGTACTCCAAGGTTTCCCAGAAGGAGAAAGAAAAGCTGACGTTCTACAACAAGCTCTACAAGGAAGGGCTGCTGGACCCGCAATTCATTACGAAGCAGTGGGATACGAAGGAAGACGCCTTCTATAAAGGTGAGGCTGCCGTTATTACGGGCACAGCCGGCAAAATCATCGATTTGTATGACGGAAGAATGCAGGAACTCGGCGGAGATGACGCCAATCTGATCGTGCTCCCGCCTGCTAAAGGCGAGGCTCAAGGCTTCGGGGCCACCGATGTTACGAAGGAATCCAGAGGACTTGCGATCTCCTCGCAATCTCCGCATAAAGACGTAGCGTTCAAGGTATTCGATTACCTTGCAAGTCCGAAGGGGCAAATGCTGGACCGCCTCGGTTTCGAAGAGGAGCATTACAAGGTGGTTGACGGCGAAATCGAGCTGAACGAGAAATACTACAGCGAATGGTATGCGCGTTTCTGGGAACCGACCGAGATCCAATCCGAAACGCCTTTGAAAACGCCGCTATTGGGTGAGCCTGGAACCGAATCGTTGAAAATGGCTGGCGAATTCTACACGGAAGACAATAATTTCATCATCCCTGAGCAATTCATTGCGAACTGGGACGCGATGAACAATCTGTACAAGGAATATTCGACGGATTTTATTACAGGCAAGAAGGACTTGTCCCAATTCGACCAATTCGTTGAAGCCTGGAATGCTGCAGGCGGGGCAGAGATAACGAAATACGCCAACGAAAACATCAAGTAAGGAGCCTATAACTATGACTTCATTTCGTGACCGGGTGAGGGGCGTGGTGATATCCACCGCGCTCGGAGACGCAATGGGAGCTCCCATCGAGAAATTGACGTACGGGGAGATCAAGTCCAAGTACGGACGCGTGGAATCCCTCATGACAAGATGGCATAAGATGGATCTGCCCCCCGACGCTCGGCTTGGCCGTGTAAGAGGCGATGGCATTGTCACGGACGATACGCTGATGACCATTGCGCTCATGAACGTGTATCTTACCGAGGGCAGGCATCTGGATGCCTATGATATGGGCAATGAATTCGTGAAGGAGATCGCGTTCCGCAAGACGTTTGTCCCTGAGCTGAATGAGGAAACGTTGATCATTGACCGGTTGTTCTATCCGGAAAAATATATCTTCATGCGCCATGTGCTGGCCAACTGCGATCCGAGAGAAGGCGGCATCGGGAATATGGTGAACTGCGGGGCGGCGATGTACATCGCCCCGATCGGGATCGTCAATGCGGGCAATCCAAAGGCGGCTTATGATGAAGCCATCCTGTTTGCGATGGGTCACCAGAGCAGTTACGGCCTGGAAGCCGCGGGCGTTCTGGCCGCTTGCGTGGCGAAGGCGTTTGAGCCGGGGGTGAGTGTGGACGAAATTGTCCACACTGCCATCAGCCTGGCGAAAGACGGCACGAAAGCCGCCATTGTGGAAATGACGCAAGCTGCCCGCGAAATGCGGCATCAGCGGGATGACATGGACAAAGTGATCGAAGTGTTTCAAGCGATCATGCTTAAATATTCGCCGATGGGCGATGACGTGAGCCGCCACATCGACAAGGTTGGCATCGCGAGCAACCATTATACACCCAGCCGCCTATGGTCAATTGAAGAGCTGCCGATGGCACTGGCGTTTATCGTTCTCAATGACGGTGATTATTATCGTTCGATTCTGGACGGGGTTAACTCCGGACGTGACACCGACTCGATCGGCGTCATGGCCGGGGTGATCCTGGGCGCCATGTATGGCAGCGAGGTTATCCGCAAGGAAGATATTAAGCAGCTGAATAAGGTGAACCGCTTGGACCTGTGCGCTATCGCCGACCGGTTCAGCGGCATAGCCTCGAAGATCATTGAGGAGGATATTCGCATCAATGAGTCTCGGAAGGTCATAGTGAGTCGTTAGCTTTAACAGCGATAAGAACCACAACGGATAGAGAAAATGCTTAAAATAGGAGGGAGAGCAAATGATACCTAAACATTATGTAGAGACGGTATATGCGGGATTCATCGGCATGAACATTGGCATAAGGCTCGGTGCTCCCATCGAACCGGTGGCTTGGACGTATGAACGCATTCGGGACGTCTACGGCGATATACGGGATTACGTGAAGCCGTATACAACCTTTGCCGCCGACGATGACGCCAACGGTCCGGTTTTCTTTATCCGCGCGCTCTATGACGATGCGACAGATCGTGAGCTTGAGCCGGAGGATGTGGGCAAAGCATGGCTTAATTACGCAAGGGAAGGGATCGGCATGTTCTGGTGGGGCGGTGAGGATATCAGCACCGAGCACCGCGCCTATGTGAATCTGCGCAAAGGCATTCCGGCGCCTCGGTCGGGCTCGATCGAGGTCAACGGCACGGAGATGGCGGAGCAGATCGGCGGCCAGATCTTCATCGATTCCTGGGGCCTGCTTTTCCCGGGTCAGGCGGAGAAAGCAGCGGATTACGCGGAAAAAGCGGCCAGCGTCTCCCACGACGGCAACGGGCTGTATGGTGCCCGCTTCATGGCTGCTTGCATCGCCAAAGCCTTTGATGCTTCGTCCATGGATGAGATTATTGCGGAAGGCCTGCGCATGATTCCGGATGATTCCACCTATGCGCGCGTGGTCCACGCCGTCATGGACTTCCACCTGGAGGAGCCCTCGGATTTCCGCGCTTGCCGCCAGTACTTGGAGGACCATTGGGGATACGATAAATATACGGGCGTATGCCATATTATCCCGAATGCGGGTGTGTGCGTGCTTGCCCTTCTGTATGGCGAGGGAGATTATGCGCGCACGGTTGAGATCGCGTCGATGTGCGGCTGGGACACCGATTGCAATGCAGGCAACGTGGGAACGATCCTCGGTGTTTACAGAGGTCTGGCGGGTATTCCCGAACATTACCGCAAGCCGATCAATGACTTCATCGTGGCTTCCAGCGTGTCTGGCTATTTGAATTTGGTGGATTTTCCGACATTCGCCAAAGAGCTTGCACTGCTTGGCTATCGCCTCAACGGAGAGAAAGCACCTGAAGAGCTGGCACGTCGGGTGAGGCAGGGCGAGGTGTATTTCGATTTCGACCTGCCGGGGTCTACGCATGGATTCCGGACGAGCCATGCCTTCAAAACGCCGGTCGTTCGCCATTCGACGAAACATGTTTATGATAGCAGAGGATCGCTGGAAGTGGTTTTTGACAGACTGGTGGAAGGGGACAGCAGCAAGATCTACTATAAACCGTTCTATCGCCGGGCGGAGTTTAACGATGAGAAATATAAGCCGACCTTTGCCCCTCTGGCCTACAGCGGGCAGACCGTATCCGCCCACATTTATGTGGATCAGTGGGAAGGCGAACCAATTACCTTGACTCCGTATGTACGCAATACCTATACGCAGGAGGACGTGCGTATGGCTGCGTTTACTCCCGTGTGCGGAGAGTGGAACGCTGTTCAATTCGTCATTCCGGATACGGAAGGTGCCATGATTGATGAGATCGGCTGGATACTCGAGAGCCCGTCGCCGCTATTGAATCGTGCCATCGGAAGTTTGTTCGTCGGGCAATTCCGCATCACGGGAGCTGCGGATTATACGATCGATTTTGCCAAGCAAGCCAAAGAATTCGCTTCGATCACGCCATTCTCGCATCATCGAGGAACATGGGAGCTGCGTGATGGAACGATGCATTGTACATCACAAGGAGATACCTCGTCCTATTCCGGCAATTACTATGCTGAAGATATGGAGATTGAAGCGACCATCAAACCGATATCCGGCACCAGCCATTGTCTGATTACAAGAGCGCAGGGCGTCATGCGTCATTATCTGGCCGGGTTCGACGGGCCCAATTCCGTATCGTTTATCAAACAGGATTTCGGGATCAAGCGTCTGATTACTGCAAGATACGATTGGGCATTGGGTCAAGAATACCGCCTGAAGCTGGTGTCCGAGAAGGATCGGTTCATCTTGTATATTAATGGAGAGAATGTGCTGGAATGCAAGGAAACCGCTTATGGACATGGCATGTTCGGCTTTGGCTGCTTGGATGACGGCGAGAATGAGATCAAGGATGTTCGTGTTCGTACATCAGAGCCGAAGTCGGTATAAGAGAGAAGGGAGCGGATTATCTTTGCGCAAGCTGGTTGTCATTGGCAGCATTAATATGGATGTTGTGAGTACTGTAGGGCAGTTCCCTCGGCCCGGGGAAACGATTCATAGCAGAGGCACCTCTTTTTTTCCTGGGGGGAAAGGGGCGAATCAGGCGGTGGCGGCATCCTCGGCAGGTGCGGATTGTGCCATGGTCGGCGCGGTTGGTCTTGATCCATTTGGGAAGACCCTGGTTGCTTCTTTGGAGGAACGAGGCGTTGGCGTTACTTCCGTCCTCTCCAAGACAGGCACCTCGGGGATGGCGATCATCACGGTCAACGAGGAAGGCGAGAATTATATTGTGCTGTCGGAAGGAGCCAATGGGCAGTTGACTGAAGAAGACGTAGCGGCAGTGGTGAAATGGGATGGAGTATATGCCGTGCTGCTGCAGAATGAAATTCCGTGGCAGACGACGCAGTACGTTATCCATTCGGCCAACAAGGCAGGCGTTCGCGTCTGGCTGAATCCGGCGCCTGCGCGAGAGGTCCCTCATGACGTGCTGCCGCTGATCGATACATTAATTGTGAACGAGACCGAAGCGGAAGTGGTGAGCGGCCTGAAGGTGGAGGACGCTGCTACAGCGGATGCAGCGGCAGCGTCGATCATCGGCAGAGGCACCTCCAACGTGATTATCACCCTTGGTGAGCAGGGCTGCTTCTATGGGAATGCCAAAGGTGAGCGTTTCACCGTTCCGGCTTTCCGTGTCACACCCGTGGATACCACTGCGGCAGGAGATACCTTCATCGGTGCTTATGCGGCGGCTTGCACGGAGGGACAGGAGACGGAAGAGGCCCTTCAGTTTGCAACTGCAGCGGCTGCACTGACGGTAACCCGGCCAGGCGCACAAGCCTCTATACCGTCCAAGGAAGAGATTATGGCTTTTATAAATAAATAATTCGTTGCAAAAAGCGAGAGGGCGTCTTTGTTGCCTTCTCGCTTTTGTTATATTCCCCTCGCATTTCAAATATGCGCGATAGGCGTACGATGACGACGATCCGCCATTCATTCCGGACCTGATGAGGCTGCAGTGATTGTGAACCATGTCATGTGAGATCTAAATGGAGCTGCCCGACATGTTCTGCCGAACCCTTTCATATATGTAAGAGTGATGATAATGAATCTATGAAATGGGGTATCTTCATGGCAAAACAAAAAAGAGGCAAATCCTTGTGGAACCTACCAACTCGCGCCCGCGGTACATGCCCGGTGTGCAAGAGTACCCGGACTAAACTGTTGTATCCCCGGACCAAATCGGACGGGACTGCCCTGAAAGTGTGCAAGCGCTGTGACGGCGCTTCGCAGGAGCGGGTTGACGCGGCTGTGTAGTTGTCACAACAGCGGCCTTGATTGCACGAACGATGGGATAATCTTGTAAATCTCGCGCATAACTCGAAATACGGTTTCTTAAGCTCCCTTACAGGAACATACCGCAATCAAACCGGCTCAAGTGGCAGCTGTTAGTGTGCATGCTCAGGTTTCTGTCCGGCATGCAGCTCGGGTGGCACCCGCTGCGGCTATAATCCCTGCCTGTCTTGCCGTTCAGGGATTATGTGGAATATAATAGTTTTACCAAAGAGCGTGCATAGACCGTATTCCTCGTGAAGCGGTCTATGCTTTTTTTCACGGATACAGGATTATAGGGTTACGCTCATATTCAAGTTGCGGCTAGCCAATGTAACAACCTATGGAAAATGAATGACAAGCGGGCGGCGAATAACATCAGGTTACTGGAGGTGGATGGATGTTAGAGGAGCGGTTAAAGGAATACATAAGCCGGCATAAGCAATTGATGACGGATTTGGGCAGCGTTCGCGACTTAGGACTGCCGCAATGCTATATTGCTGCGGGCTACATTCGAAATTATGTGTGGGACCTGCTTCATGGGTTAGAAGGGACGGATCGACATACGGATATTGATGTGGTGTATTTCGATCCGGAAGATGTGTCTGAAGCGCGGGATATTCGATTGGAAGAGCTTCTTAGAACAACAACGGCGAACCCGAAATGGTCAGTCAAGAACCAAGCCAGAATGCATGTGAAGAATGGAGATGAGCCTTATAACTCAACCCATGCAGCGTTAACCTATTGGCCGGAGACGGCGACCGCGGTCGGAGCAAGGTTGAACATCGAAGGAGCGCTTGAGCTCTGCTGTCCTTACGGATTGGAGGATTTATTTGCGCTTCGGGTTCGCAGAAGTCCTAACTTCCATAAGCGGAGCTATTATTTGGATCGGGTGGCGAAGAAGCAATGGAAGGATCAGTGGCCGCAGCTAACGATAAGCGATGATTAGATAAGGATACCCTATATCCTAGCAGGAGCTGCGGTGAGCAAGGAAATCGGCTGTCCGTGTTGAAATTATAGGTAGGCCTTATAACGGCCGGAACAAGGGGCTATCGAATGGACATATTCAACCGCGCACGTCAAAAGGAAAGATTGTATCACGAGACTCTGTACGAGGAAGCCGTATTGTTTCAGCCTGGGAGCTGGTTAGCCAAGCCCGTGCAGACGGTCCTCGATCATCTGGAATTATTGTCGTTTCATGAGACGCGGGTATTGGATCTGGCCTGTGGCGTCGGGCGTAACAGTATCCCGGTTGCGCAGCGGATCCAAGCGGCGAACGGGCAGGTCGTCTGCGTAGATCTGCTGCCATCGGCAGTCGAGAAGCTGCGGCAGTATGCGGTACTACATGGCGTAAGCTCCAACCTTGAGGCCATTGTGGCAGACGTAGAGCACTATGACATTGCCGTGGATACTTATCATTACGTCATTGCATGCTCATGCCTGGAGCATATGAGCTCCGAGGATGCCTTCGCATCCAAGATCGAACAGATGCAGGCAGGAACCGTGCACCAGGGCATACACTGCATCATGATGAGCACAGAGGTGAAGGAAATCGATCAGGAAACGGGCCTGGAGGAGGAAGGTTTAATCGAGCTGAATCTGTCCGCGGACAGAGCCTTTTCCATCCTCGATGAGCTGTATTCGGAATGGGAGATCTTAACGAGGCGTCAGGTGCAGCAGGATATTCAAGAAGTGAAGGGTGGGAGAGACGTACTTTTTCGAAGTCAATGGATCACCTTCACTGCAAGAAAAGGAGTGTGTTAACTGTGGTGAAACATACGCATCTCGGCGTTTATGGAGTATTAATTCAGCATGATCATATCCTGTTGATCCAGAAAGCGAGAGGGCCGCACAAGGGGAAGTGGGATTTACCGGGCGGCTCCATTGAGTTCGGAGAAGAGCCGGAGCATACGCTGCAGCGCGAATTTATAGAGGAAACCGGGCTTTCTCCAATAAAGGGCAGTATACGGACGGCTATCTCCTATACGATCGTATACCAGTATGAAGCGAATCAGATAGAAGAGCTGCATCACATCGGTATCATGTATGATGTCGAGCTGCTGAATGATAAAGCCGTAATCAAAACGGACGGAGACGGTCAAGACTCATTAGGAGCTAAATGGATTCCCTTGGATTCATTGGGGTTGTTACCGTTAACACCGTTTGTGGAGATGATGATGGAGCCTGTATTAAAGGGTGAGACTTCAAAAGAAGCAGAGGTTGAAGGATGACGACTTTCTATTTTGTGAGACATGCGGAATCTCCCTTTATCCATGGGAAGGAAAGGTCGCGGGGATTATCCACCGAGGGCTCCCTCGCTGCGGTTCGAGTCAAGGATGTGCTCCTGGGAGAAGGGATTGACGCTATCATATCAAGCCCTTACAAGCGAGCCAAGGATACGGTTCAACCATTGGCGGACGCTTTGGGATTGCCGATTACGGAGCAAGAGGACTTAAGGGAACGGAAGGTCGGGGATTTTCAGGGGCATTCCTTCCTCGATGCCAAGAAGATCCTTTTTCAGGATCCAACTATCTCCTTCCCCGGAGGGGAATCCAGCAAAAGCGCGCAAAGCCGAGCAGTCCAGGTGCTAAAGGAAATCCTGAATAAACATATCGGAAAGTCTGTCGTGATTGGCACCCACGGCGACATTATGACACTCATGCTGCAGCATTATGATCAACGATTCGATTATCATTTCTGGCTAGGTACGACGCTGCCGGATATTTACCGAGCCGAGTTTGAGGAAGGGCGGCTCGTGAATATCGCGCGGTTATGGAACGAGCCATAGGGCTGGAGTACGCTGCATGATATAAAAGGGGGCTGCCCCCTACGACGGTTTGCTCACTTGACGGACGGTTCGTCATACTCGAAAATGTGTCCAATGAAGAATGGCTGTGCTCAGGATGTTATCCTAGCACAGCCATTTTTTGCATTTCGGCTCGTTGCCGCTTCGAAAGCGCGTATACATTATGTAGCGTGTACCTTACTTAAAATTTGAAAATGTTGATCGTTTTTTGCAGCCGGAAAACGGCATTATTCATTGCTTCCGCTTCCTCGGCCATCTTCTGGATCGATGAGATGCCTTCATTCATGGATGCCGACACCTGCTCCGTTCCCGCGGCGGATTGCTGCGTGATTGCCGATATATTCTGAATCGCGGAAGAAATGCTCTTCGCACTTTCGAGCATGGATTCGCTCTCCTTGGAGAAAGCGGCGATCTGTTCCGAAATATACTGCACACTGTTTACAATCTCCATGAACACCAGCTCAGCTTCACGGATCATTTCGGTTTGCTGCCTGACGACCTCTTCATTAATTTTAATGTTCTGGGTGGCATGTTTCACGTCCGATTCGATGCTCCGTACGAGATTGAATACTTCCCGTGTTGATGACGTGGATTCTTCGGCCAATTTACGCACCTCTTGGGCGACAACGGCAAAGCCGGCGCCGTGCTCGCCTGCTCTTGCCGCTTCAATGGATGCGTTCAAGGATAACAAGTTGGTCTGATCGGCAAGTTCCGAGATCGTCTCCGTGATCTGGGTAATTCCTCTGGCACTCCGGGCCAGTGCATCAATGGACTCCGCGACTTTGGCCGTTGCGTCAATATTACGCTGCATTCCTGCGGACTGCTTGGCGACGGAGTCCCTTCCTTGCTCTACCAGTCCCAGCGTTTCGATCGAACGGGTATTCATTTCCTGGGTTGAATGCGTATAGTTGCTGACCTTCTCCTCGATCTCGCCAATGGAATGTGTCATTTCGGCTACGTCTTCCGAAATTTCGTTAGCCCCGACGGCCAGCTCATTGGAAGATAAGGAGACTTGATTCATCACTTGAATGAGCTCCTGGTTTTTAATCGAGATATTGGAGCTTGAGGTCATGACCTGACGCGTAATATCCGAGGTTTCCTGCAGTATTTTACGAAGCTTGTCCACCATGCTGTTGAATGTTCTGCTTAGATCGTTCATGCCCCCAACCTCTTCTACCTGGAAGGTGAAGTCGCCTTTAGCGATTTTGGCAGAAACGCTGGAGATTTCCGCAAAGGAGTTAGTAAGCGTTTTCTCAATAAGACGAGAAAGAGGAAAAGTAAGACCTGTTAGTACCACCACGATGACCACGCCAATGATTGCTTTACCCATTAGAATAAACGCAAGCAGCATTGGAACCGCAAACAAAGTGGCAATGAGAAAACAGGCTGCAGTAATTTTTCGTGAAATAGGGAGTCTGTTGAACCATGCCATAAGAATGAGTCCTCCTCAACAACATAGGATATATTTACCATGATTATAGCATCGACGGGCAAAACTAGATAGAACGAATTGACAAAAAGTGTTGGATTAGGTCGAAAGAACTGAAAATGAGGAAAGAGAGGGGATACGTAGCAAATATGCGAATCCCCACTTGATGCACAGATGTGAAAAGGTTCTATTTTACTGCCCGGAATAAGGCGGAAGCGAGATAATCGGTATTATCCAGAATCATGCGATCATGCTTGAACAGCGTTTCCCAGAGCGCAACATCGAACAGGAGTCCTTTATCGCGCTGTTCAAATGTATCCAGATGACGTGTCTGCTCTTCCTTTAACTGCTCATTGAAGTGATTGTACTCCAGAATTTCTTCCTGTTTAAACCCGCAAGCCAAGAGGGATTCCTCCCATTCTTCTCTCATCATCAGATTAGGTATTCCGAAGAATTCGAGCAGTTCCTGAAGCTTTGCTTCCGGCATGGGCTTATCTAGCAGTAATTCTCTGTCCAGCAGGACGCCTCCGCGATCCAGAACGCGGTAATATTCGGGCAGCGACTTCGAAGTATCCGTAAATACGGTAACAGACTCGGCCATGATCAGATCAAATTGATTGTCCTCGAAAGGCAATGCGCATACATCGGCTTGATGGAACTGCACGTCGATTTCCATCGCTTCGGCTCGTGCTCGTGCTTTTTTGATCATATTTTCGTTCAGATCAATAGCTGTCACTTGATACCCCATCTCCGAAAGATGGCATGCGGTTCTGCCAGTTCCGCACCCCACCTCCAGAATGCGGCTGCCCGGTTGAATGGGATAATTCTTCAGCATTCTGAGGGTTGCCTCGAATCCTCCCGGGTGGGCACTGCCCATGCCTAATTTAGAGAGCATATGAATGTAGTTCATCTCATCTATCCCTTCTTCCCTTGTCATCAACATGAGGGTAATCGTTTATTTACCATATGATTCAGGTACGTTTAGGGTTTTAGCTGAATTAGATATTTTGAGCCCTTTTTTCGGGAGGATCAGAGTCATAATGGAGGAAACGTCATGAGGATGGAACCGGTAGAGGCAGCGGAACGCGTCATTCAACACGATTATCCCGACTGTTTGCTTGCCGTGCTTGGCGGCAGCGCGAGCAGAGGCGAATATAATGAACAATCCGATTTGGACATTATGGTCCTTGAACGAGAGGGTCATGATTTCAGCAGGAGGACGATAGAGGCGCATGGATGGATCGCGGAAATCTTTATATTGTCTTTATCCTCCTATCGCGAATATTTTGACGAGGGAGTGATCGCGGCGAATCCGTCATTTCAGCGGATGATCGCAGAAGGGACGGTGTTGCGCCTTATGCCCGAGGGGGAAGAGGTGCGGACGGAAGCCCAAAGCGATTTGGATTACGGACCTCTGCCCTTGACGATAACCGATATTAACGACTACCGTTATGTGCTAACCGAGTACATGCTGGACTTGAAGAGTCCCCGAAGCGATGGTGAAAAATGGTTTACGGTGCACAAAATAGCCGCGATTCTCTGTGATTTTGTACTTAGGGTGAACCGGGAGTGGACGGGTGAAGGGAAAACGCTGTTCCGCCTGTTTAACCGCTTTGACACAATTTTAGGAGAGCGATTGGAAACAGCGCTCGCGGCGATGTATCGCCAAGATGATCCTTCTGTTCTAATGGCATTTACCGAGGAAATGCTCCGTCCGTACGGAGGGAAACTTCTCATCGGTTATGAGGAATAAAATATCGATGCCAATAGATAAAGAGAGGTACATTAGCCGTGACGCTAGCAAGGCGCGGTAAATACTATAATAGTGTGATTACATCACGGCATACTTTAAATCCAGGAGGGGATCTTCATGAGCGGAGTATATGGCGGCGGTGAATATGGCAATTCAGTAGGAATTATTTTGGTTCTCTTTATCCTGCTCGTAATCATCTTGAGTGCTTGGGTTTAAACCGTCAAGATTCTTGGCAGTAGTGACAGAAAAGCCCGGCGCATGCCGGGCTTTTGTCTGCCTCAATCGAACTCAATTCGATGCGGCTTTAACCGAGGGGCTGTGAGCGGACACCACTGCAGTCATGACCAGATGGCTGCTGTCGGATTGGATCGCATACAAAAACGCCTCTTCAAGAGACCCGAACACCCGGGATAAGGATCCGTCCAACCGGCTGGCGTAATGAACGCTTCCGGCGAACGTACCGGCTGCCTTCGCACGATTTACTTCACCGTAGATGACATCCATGTAGTTGTCCGTACCCATGGGGTAAAGAGCGAATTGGCAGGCAGTCTCCATATCGGCATGTTCTCCGATGTCGTTGTTCAAGCGGGTTGAATCCTCAGTCATATATACATCGGCGTCCGTATCTCCGGGGCAGCCAATGGAATAAGTGCCATTAAAAACAGTGTGCACGCCACTCGCCGCAGCATGGGCGAATATCGCTCTTGTAACATCAAAGACATGCTCTGCACGTCCACGAATACAAGTGCTCACATCGTCTGTCTGAATCCACACCTTTCCCGCATCCACAGATTGCAGAGCGCCCAGGATGACCTCCACAAACCGGTCTGTCATGGGAAATACCGAGAACCGGCATCCGACGATCCGGCTGGTTCCGCAAACAAGCTCATTCATTTTCATTTCCTCCCCATTATATAAGTCCACGCAAAAAAACCGCACCCCATGAAGAAGGTGCAGTTATGCCTACGAAAAGAAATAAACATAAATGCTACACTTCCCCACGCTAGTATGACCTAGATCGGGTGATAAGGGTTAACGGCAGCCCGCCGTCTCTCAGCACATGGCACCCCTAGTACAGCCAACATCTTATGTAGTTGGTTACCGCAAGATTTGCCCCGGAGCTTCATGTTATCGTAGAAGTTCGAGGGTTCTTACCTGTGTAATTGTATCGTTTTGCCATCGGTTTTTCAATCTTTGCCCATTATAAAAAAAACCGCCTGTCCCATTTGCAGGAACTTAGGGAGGCGGCTTTTTTCATCTGTTTGATTAGTTATATACTTTCACGCGATCTTCAAGCGGTGCAAATTCTTTTTCGCCTGGTTCAGCAACCGGCTTACCGAAAGGCATTTGAGCAATCAGCTTCCAGCTTTCCGGGACGTTCCATTCGGCTTTTACTTTTTCGTCGATCAGCGGGTTGTAGTGCTGCAGGGATGCGCCCAGACCTTCTGCTTCAAGGGATGTCCATACTACAAATTGCAGCATGCCGTTGGATTGGTTGGACCAAACCGGGAAATTGTCGGCATAAGCGGCAAAGCTTTGTTGCAGCCCGGCAATGACGTTATTGTCCTCGAAGAACAGTACCGTACCGTAACCAGCGCGGAATGAAGCCATTTTGTCGGCAGTGGATTTGAATGCTTCTTCATCGCCAACAACTTCCTTCAGGATGCCTTCCGTGATGTTCCACAGTTTATCGTGCTGTTCGCCAAGCAATACAACGACGCGTGCACTTTGGGAGTTGAAAGAAGACGGAGTATACTTAACCGCTTCGTTTACGATTTCCTGAATACGCTCGTCCGAGATAACGGATTCTTTGCTAATCCCGTAATAAGAACGGCGATTTTTGAGTGCAGCTGAAAAATCTTTAGACATTGAAAAAAAACCTCCTGGTGTAATCGAATTTGCATACGCCTGATTAGAAGATGTCCCTTACTACAAGCAAATATGCATTTTACGTTATTAGCCATAAAACCAATTATTATTCCACACTAACTTACGTTTAGTTAGAAATAATAATTCTGTTAGGATATTAATATAACTTAGAGGAATTGTCAACGACTTTATATAATTTTTCTTATCCATTTAATAAGAATTGAAACAGTCGTTTTTAGAGAAGTCTCATCATTGCAGAAGCTGCATTAAAGGGGGACTTAACCAAAGTGTGATTCTGTCCTGAGGATAAAAGCTATGTCTCCACCTAACTTCATATTATGAACAATTCATGAACAAAATATACTTGTATGAACAATTTAATTGATTTTGATTCTCAATTATACTTGTCGAGCCAGAATGAGGATGATATAATGCATATCAGAACGCGATTGATAATCAATCTCAATGAGAATAGTGACGAAAATTGCATGATCCCGGGTATTTAGAGACATACGCATAGAAGGAAGAGCCATGAAGATTAGATACTTATTTGCAGCCGTTGTGGTACTCTCGATAATCTCATTATTTATTGGAGTTAAGGATATCTCGCCACTGCAATTGTTCTCGATGACAGAACAACAACAGCATATTATGCTTGTCAGCCGGATTCCTAGGCTTGTCAGTCTCATATTGGCGGGTGTCAGCATGAGCATCTGCGGATTGATCATGCAGCAGCTCAGCCGCAATAAGTTCGTATCGCCCACCACGGCAGGTACGATGGACTCTGCCAGACTGGGGATATTGGTAGCCATGCTTGTCTTCACGACAAGCGGACCGCTTATCAAAATGCTTGTGGCATTTGTATTCGCTCTGGCAGGAACCTTTATCTTCATGAAGATACTGGATCGGATTAAGTTCAAGGATGCGATCTTCATCCCGCTCGTAGGGCTGATGTTCGGTAATATCGTCAGTTCGATCGCCACCTTCTTTGCATACAAATATGATCTTATTCAGAATATGTCCGCATGGCTCCAGGGTGATTTTTCCATGATCATGAAGGGCCAGTATGAAATGCTCTATCTTAGTATCCCGCTTGTGATTCTGGCGTATCTGTTCGCCAACAAGTTTACGGTGGCCGGAATGGGAGAGGAGTTTGCTACCAACCTGGGCCTTCACTACCGGAGAGTTGTGAATCTGGGACTGGTCATCGTGGCGCTGGTTACGGCTTCCGTCGTGCTGACGGTCGGCGTGATTCCGTTTCTTGGTCTGATCATACCTAATATTGTTAGTTTGTACTTAGGAGACCATTTGAAAAAAAGCCTTTCGCATACCGCGCTGCTGGGGGCCGGTTTCGTACTGTTCTGTGACATCCTGGGCCGGATCATTATTTATCCCTATGAAATTCCGATTAGTCTAACCGTGGGCGTACTCGGAAGCGGTATATTCATTTTCTTACTGATGAGGAGAAAGGCTTATGACTTATAAAGCCAAACTCGGCCTGTTGGCCGCAGCGGCAATCATCCTGGTGGCAGTCTTTCTGTTCATTGATCTTGGCGGCAATTGGGATTACGCGCTTCCGAGGAGAATCAAGAAGGTGCTTGCCATTATTCTGACCGGCGGAGCGATTGCTCTGTCTACCACGGTGTTTCAAACGGTCACGAATAACCGGATACTGACGCCTAGCGTTATGGGATTAGATTCCTTATATATACTGATCCAGACCACCGTCATCTTTGTCTTCGGATCCTTCACGCTGTACAAACTGGGCAGCAACGTTAACTTTCTGATCAACGTCGGCGCGATGATCCTGTTTGCCGGAGTCTTATATAAGATTCTGTTCAAAAGGGAAGGGAATAACATTTACTTCCTGCTGCTGATTGGCATGATCTTCGGAACCCTGTTCTCCAGCATGTCTTCCTTTATGGAAGTGCTGATTGACCCGAACGAGTTCCAGTTTGTAGCCGACAAAATGTTTGCCAGCTTTAACAATGTGAAGACCGAGCTTCTGGTCCTTTCCGTCATTGTCGTAGCGCTGACCTTGCTGTACTTTGCCCGATTTGCCAAGTACCTGAACGTGCTGGCACTAGGTCGTGAGCAGGCGATCAACCTCGGCGTGAATTATGATTATGTAGTGAAGCGGCTTCTGATTGTGGTTGCCGTTCTGATCTCGGTGGCTACCGCTTTGGTAGGTCCGATTACATTCCTCGGGCTCCTGGTGGTCAATGTTGCCTACGAAGTGATGAAGACATACAGGCATTCATATTTAATAGCAGCATCCATACTGATTAGCATTATTGCGCTGGTCGGCGGTCAATTGGTTGTAGAGCGGGTGTTCACGTTCTCTACAACGCTCAGCGTCATTATCAACTTCATCGGCGGTGTCTACTTCATATACCTGCTACTAAAGGAGAGTAAAGCATGATCCAGGTTACGAACGTATCGAAAGTCTATGGCGGCAAAAAAGTCGTTGATAACGTGTCCGTTACGATCCCGAAAGGTCAAATCACTTCCTTTATCGGTCCGAACGGTGCCGGCAAGAGTACGTTGCTGTCCATGATTAGCAGATTAACAGGCAAGGACAGCGGACAAATTACGGTGGACGGTAAAGAGGTTAGCCAATGGAAGAGCGGCGATCTGGCGAAGAAGGTTTCGATTCTGAAACAATCCAACCATATCAGCCTCCGTCTGACGGTGCGTGAGCTTGTATCCTTTGGTCGTTTTCCTTACTCTCAGGGTAGATTGAACGCGGAAGACGAGAAATACGTAGATGAGGCTATCTCTTATATGGAGCTTGGGGATATGCAGCATAAATATCTTCATCAGCTCAGCGGCGGCCAGACCCAGCGTGCTTACATAGCGATGGTCATCGCCCAGAATACTGAGTATATCCTGTTGGATGAGCCACTAAACAATCTGGACATGAAACACTCCGTACAGATTATGAAGATTCTCAGAAAGCTTGTCGCTGATCTGAACAAGACGATTGTCATTGTTATTCATGACATCAATTTCGCTTCGTTCTATTCGGATTACATCGTGGCATTGAAGGATGGAGCCATTGAAAGCGAAGGGAAGACCGAGAATATCATTCAGAGCAATGTGCTTCGCGGAATCTATGACATGGACATTGAGATCGAAGAGATTAATGACAATCGGGTGTGCGTATACTACGGCTAAGTGACATGATATGAGAGAGTGGAGGATAAGGATTCTGGAAGATAACAGCACGGAATTCTTATCCAATACAAGGACAGGGCTGCCTTGGATATAGGACGGCATGATTTAATCTGTTCTTATTGAATTACATATTCAACCATAGATTCAAATATATGTTGAATTATAGAAGCTTTTAAATATAAAAAATGGGGTGTAAATAATGAAAAAATGGTTGGCTTTATTTATGGTAGCAATGTTCACGCTCGTACTCGCGGCTTGTGGTCAAGACGATAAAACAAGCGGCACGGGTGGCGGAGATGCAGCTGGAGATCCACCGGCTGCCACTGAAGAAATCACGATTACCCATCAACTGGGTGAAACGCCTGTTAAGAAGAATCCTTCCCGCGTTGTTGTTTTCGATTTTGGTATCCTGGACTCTGTCGATAAATTAGGTATTGAGGTTCTGGGCGTTCCACAAGCGAACATCCCGGCCTACCTGTCCAAATTCGAAGACAAGAAATACGAGAATGTGGGCAGTCTGAAGGAGCCTGACTTTGAGAAAATCAACAGCATTAACCCGGATCTGATCATCATTTCCGGCAGACAGCAAGATGCGTATGAGGAGCTCAGCAAAATTGCTCCAACCATCTTCCTGGGTGTTGATACAAGCAAATACATGGAATCCTTTAAAGCAAACATGAACACGCTGGGTCAAATCTTTGATAAAGAAGCAGAAGTTGAAAAAGAGCTTGTTACGATCGACGAGAACATCAAAGCATTGAATGAGAAAGCTACAGCTACCGGTAAGAAAGCATTGATCATCTTGGCTAACGAAGGCAAAATCAGTGCATACGGACCGGGTTCCCGCTTCGGCATTCTGCATGACGTGTTCGGTTTCGGAGCTGTAGATCCTAACATCGAAGTCAGCACACATGGTAAAGACATTTCGAATGAGTACATCGTTGAGATGAACCCGGATTATCTCTTTGTTGTCGACCGCGGTGCAGCGGTTGCCACGGGCGAAGGAGCTTCAGGTGCTAAAGCGGTTGTTGAGAACGAGCTTGTGAATACAACGAACGCGGCAAAAGAGGGTAACATCGTTTACTTGAACCCGGATTTCTGGTATCTTTCCGGCGGCGGCCTGACGTCGGTATCCGAAATGATCACGGAAGTAGACGCAGCTATTAAATAAGTTTAGCGAATTGTTATGAATATAGGAAACACTGGAGCTTTCGTATAAAGCTCCAGTGTTTTATTTTTTTGCATTAGGGTAAGTGGGTAACGGATAATAAGAAGGACGGATCATGACCGCAGCAGTTGATGATCAACAAGCATTCACAGCCATGATGAGACGATGAGGAGGTCTTTACTATGTTTCGTAATCAAATCTATATTGCTGGACAATGGATTCAGACCGAAGAACAGATGGACGTATATAATCCGGCGGATGGGAAGGTAATAGGTACCGTGTCCAAGGCCGGCAAGAAGGAAGCCGGGCTTGCCGTTGATGCGGCAGCCGATGCGTTTTGCGCATGGTCCCGCAGAACGGCGAATGAGCGGGGAGAACTGCTGCGCCGCTGGCATCAGCTCATAGCGGAACACACGGATGATTTGGCGCGGATTATGACCACAGAGCAGGGGAAACCGCTTAAGGAAGCAGCGGGCGAGATACAATATGCCAACAGCTTTGTGTCCTGGTATGCGGAGGAAGGCAAACGAATCTACGGCGAGACTATACCGGGATCATCCAGCCGGCAGCGCATCATTGTAACGAAGCAACCCGTAGGCGTCGTAGCAGCGATTACGCCGTGGAACTTCCCCGCATCCATGATTACCCGCAAAGTGGCGCCTGCTCTAGCCGCCGGCTGCACCGTGGTGATCAAGCCATCCAGCGAGACGCCGTTCACGGCCATCAAGCTGGTGGAGCTTGCCGATCAGGCCGGTATTCCAGCCGGGGTCATTAACATCGTAACCGGAGCTTCAAGCGACATTTCCGGTGTGTGGCAGGCAGACAGCCGCGTAAGAAAGCTGTCTTTTACAGGATCAACCGAAGTGGGGAAACAGCTGATGGCCGGAGCTGCGGCTAACGTCAAGAAAATATCGCTGGAGCTTGGCGGCCATGCGCCGTTTATCGTAACGGACCAGGCTGATCTGGATCAAGCGGCTGCCGGATTAATCTCCTCCAAATTCCGCAATGGGGGACAGACCTGCGTATGTGCCAATCGGGTTTATGTACAGGAAGGGATTGCGCAGGAGTTTGCCGCAAAGTTTGCTGAGCTTGTGAAGCAATTGAAGGTAGGAAATGGACTGGAGAACGGCGTCGATATCGGTCCTTTGATTAACCGGGACGCTGTGGATAAAGTCGTGAGGCAGATCAAGGACGCGGAAGGGAAGGGCGGCCTCATATTAGCAGGAGGTCAAGCATTACCGGAGCTGGGCCGCAATTATATTGAGCCGACGGTCATTATGAACGCAACCGACGACATGGAATGCATGAACGAGGAAACCTTCGGCCCCCTTGCCCCGATTACCACATTCAAAACGATAGACGAAGCGGTGCAGCGTGCCAACAACAGTCCCTATGGATTAGCTGCCTATGTATTTACGCAGAATCTGGGCGAAGCGGTGAACATTGCGGAATCGCTGGACTACGGGATTGTGGGTGTGAATGATCCCGTTCCTTCGACGGCGCAAGCGCCGTTCGGCGGATTCAAAGAGAGTGGACTAGGCCGGGAAGGCGGGCACTACGGAATGGATGAGTTCCTGGAGGTGAAGTACATTTCGCTTGGTTTATAAGAGCGGGGTGAGTACATCATTACGCTATAGTGCGAAACGGGTGAGCTGTTGAGCAGTTATCAGACTACGTCACACCATACGAACCCAAAATCAAGGGGCATGCTCAAGGTCTACAGACCACGAGCATGCCCCTTTTTTATAATGATTGCAGGATGACCGGTTGGCCGGTTTCCGCGGATTCATTGGCGGCCAGCGTCACTTCCAGCGTCTTGAAGCCGTCTTCATAAGATGCCAGCACGAGGCTCGGATCGTTGTTACGAATGGCGTCAATCAAGGCGTTGGTTAAGTTTTTGTAAAAGTCCGATTTGCTGCGGTACACGATTTCTTTCTCCTTGTCTACAATGGAGAGCGTGGTTCCGTCCAGCACTACGCGGAAGTCGCGACCCATGATCTCGATTCCGCTCCGGTGATCGAACTGGATAAATCCAGTTTGCATATGGCCGACGGCTCCGGAGTCCAACACGAACTGGATGGCGCCCACATCCGGAATGTCGAGGTCCGGAATGTCATTCACCAGCAGCAGCTTCATATCGGCATACAGGCGGGTGATATCGCCGCACAGATAGCGAACCAAGTCCATGGTATGCGTGGACTGCTCAACCAGCTGCCCGCCGGATAATGCCTTCTTGCGCCACCAAGGAGTCGGTACAGGTGTTGTTATGTAGTGGGCGCGAACCATACCGATTTTTTTGTCCTTTAGAAAATCTTTGGCGATCGCAACGGTGTCCAGATAGCGCAGACAGTAGCCGGAAGCTGCTATGATTCCGCTTTCAGTTATGACTTTGGCTTTGTGTCGGACAGACTGGGCGTCCAGCCCAAGCGGCTTCTCCACCATCAGGTGAATGCCCTTTGCGGCTGCCTGTTCTTCGATATCACCATGGCAAAATGGCGGAATGCATACATACAGCACATCCAGCTGCTCTTGCTCCAGCATCGTGCTGCCGTCCGTATAATAAGCTGTGCCGTACAGTTCGGCCTGCTGCTGCGCTAACGCTTCATTGGTGTCGCATATTGCAGCCAGCTGAACGTGTTCGTTCCCGTGCAGGTTTTTGATATGGACCGCGCCCATGCCTCCCGCTCCAAGCACGCCTGCTTTTATCATAGGTTGCCTCACTCCTGATCGTATAGGATGTTGGTTTCATGTTCCGGTAACTCGATTACTCACACGTGATTATAGCCCCGCTATCCATATTATTCAAGCTTCATTTGAACATAGATTGACGGATCCGCTATGAAAAAAGCACAGAAGACCTCCTCGAATACCACGAGTACGATTTCTGTGCCGGTTAACGATTACAGCTCCGACAACGCGATTGTCCGATGGCTCGCGGATGATCGGTAGGCGGCTACGGCCACGGCAAGTGCCTTGAGCCCATCTTCACCAGTGACGGATGCTTCCGCTGCGCCGGAGGAAATCGAAGATACGAAATCCCTGATCAGGCTGGCATCCATGCTATCCCCCCATGCATGATGGCGGTATCCGGAATCATCGGTGTATACGTGAAGTTTCTGGCTGGTGGCATTAACGCTAAGGGTCCCGGCAGAGCCTACAATCTCTAAGGTCACGTCGCCCCATGTCGGAAAATCCTTGTTGCGAGACCAGCTGCAATCCAGCGTGGCAAACACACCATTATGGAACTCCATAGTCAGAATGCCGCAATCATCGATAGGGGATTCCGAGATGAGATGGTCGACTTCGGCATACACGTCTTTCACCTCGGCACCTGTAATCCAGCGCATGATATCGGCGACATGCACCGTATGATCCATGACGGCTCCTCCGCCGGACAGCTTGGGATCGATGAACCAACCGCCGGGATTTCGCCCGCGGTTGGTCCCCTTCATCGCCAGAATACGGCCTAATTTTCCCTCATCGACCATCTGTTTGGCTCGAACGACCGTGGCATTGTAACGGACGGGGAACGCCGTTTGCAGCAGCACGCCGCTTGCTTTGCACGCATCAATCATATCCTGTGCATCCTGTATATTGGTCGAAAGCGGTTTTTCGCAAAGCACATGCACCCCGGCTGCAGCCGCGGCAAGCACGTGCTCCTTATGATGGACATTCTCGGAGGTGACAATGACGCCATCCAGGCTTTGACTAAGAAGCTCGTGATAATCCTGATAATAGGCTGTCCCGAAATACTCGGCGTATTTCCGTCCGCGCTCCTCTACAGGATCGGCGATGCCGACAAGCTCTACACCTTCGATCCCCTGCAGCGCTTTGGCATAACTGAACGCATGCATATGCGCAAAGCTGATTACTCCCAATTTCATAGCTTTCTCTCCTTCTAAAAAAGATGAGAAAGGATATCCACCAGAGGTGTATCCTCCTTATCCCGTAAGAAAAATGATCCGCTGCATGCGGTCTGACATTTGAAAATGCGTCGATCGCCTTTTTCTATGTTGAGGCGAGTGTGAGCGCATCGTCCTTGATAACCACCGGCTCGCCGGAGGCCATGGAGGCAAGGGCGGCAAGCGCGATACGAAGCGCTTCGTATGCGTCTTCTGCCGAGACGAGCGGCTCGCTGCCATCACGGATACACGACATGAAGTGCTCCAGTTCCCGGTAATAGGGACTCCGTTCGAGCGGGCTTTCCGGCACGACGACGCCGGGGACGGTTGCGGCACTGCTCCGCGTTTTGAAGAGGAGAGGGCTGTCCTTCGCGCTGTCATAATCGATAACGCCGCTTGTGCCCGCCATCTCTAAATTCATGGAGAAACCCTCGTGAGCCCAGGTTCCTTCCACATGCGCGATGATACCACTACGGAAACGTAGGGTTACCAGCGAATAATCGAGCTGGGCCTGATGACGGCCATGAAGCCCTTTGGCATATACGCGCTCAACCTCGCCAAAGCACCAGCGCAGGTAATCAAAATCATGAATCATTGCGTCCAGCGTAATTCCGCCGCTCGCTCCGAAGTCACTGTACCAATGGTTCCAGCCGATCGGATAACCGCCGCCCCTGCCTGCCCGGATGACAGCGGGTTTGCCGATGCTGCCCTGATCCAGAAGCGACTTGGCCTTCACATATTCCGGAAAGAAGCGGAGGACGTGACCCACGAATAAACGCACGCCTTTATCCTGGCAGTAGTTGATCATGAAGCGTGCATCCGCTTCGCTTCTGGCGAGCGGTTTCTCGCATATGACATGCTTGCCGATGTCCGCGGCTTTGACAACATAGTCCTTATGAAGCGGGGTTGGCAGGCAGACGTCAATCACATCCATGCGAGCCGCGCCCAAACCTGCAACGGCTGCTTCGAATGAAGCGTAGGCCTGTGCGCCGTATCTATCTGCCAGCTGATGTGCTTTTTCCGTCTGGATATCGGCAATCCCCGCAAGCTTAACGCCCGGCATCGAAGCATAAGCGGCGGCATGGGTCCTACCCATGGTGCCTGCACCAATCACTAACACCTGTAACATTTCCGTACACTCCTTTTTTTCTGCATGGTTCGAGCGATCCGTGCGCTATCCTTTAATCCCGTTCATGGCGATCCCTTCAATAAAGTAACGCTGAAGGAAGATAAACAGGATGATGATGGGGAGGGTAGCCATTAAGGCCCCTGCCATCAGCAGCGGGTAATCGGTGGAATGCTGTCCCTGGAAGCTGGATATCCCGATGGAAAGGACTCGCATCTCCTCGGAGCTCGTCATGATGAGCGGCCACAGCAGATCGTTCCATGAGGCTAATATGGTGAAGATCGCCAGGGAGACGAGAGCTGCCTTGGATAAAGGCAAGTAAATATTCCAGTAAATCCGGAAATAACTGCAGCCATCGATTTTGGCCGCTTCCTCCAGGTCCTTCGGCAGCGTCATAAAGAACTGTCTCAATAAGAACGTACCGAAGGCGCTGAATATGCCGGGTACGATCAATACGTAGAACGTGTCCAGCCAATTGAACTCGCGCATGATGACAAAGCTCGGAATCATAACAACCTGGGATGGGACCATCAATACGGCCAGGAGCGCGAGAAAGATGGCGTTCTTAAAAGGGAATCTTAAGCTGGCAAATGCATAGGCTGCAAGGGAGCACAGAATGAGCTGTCCAGCCGTCCGTCCCACTGTCACGATAACGGTGTTCAAATAATAGGTTCCGAAATCAATGGTTTGGATGACCCGCAGGTAGTTGTCCGGGTGCCATTCCACAGGGAGCCATTTGGGCGGAACAGACATGGAATCCGCAAAGGACTTGAAGGATGTGGATATCATCCACAGAAACGGCATAATCATGAGCAGCGCCCCGACAGCTAAGAGGATGTGGACCGCCAGACGGCTTGCTTTTCCCGCATCGGTTGAAGTATTCACTTCTACGCACCTCCTGTTATTGGTAGTGGACCCAGCGCTTCTGAATATACATCTGGACCATGGTGATGATCAGAATAACGATAAACAGAATGAAGGCCTGCGCTGAAGCGTAACCCATATTGAAGTATTTGAAGCCGTCTTCCCAGATGCTGTACACAACCGTTCGGGTGGATTCCAGCATCGTGGTCTGTTGATCCATCATGATGAAGATCAGGTCAAACACCTGGAACGAATTGATGAAGGACATGACCAAGACAAAGAACAGGCTGGGTGTCAGCAGAGGCAGCGTAATCCGGAAGAACTTGTACAGCGTTCCCGCTCCGTCAAGCGAAGCCGCCTCATAATAGCTGCCGGAAATGCCCTGCAGACCGGACAGCAGAATGACGGCATTGTATCCGATGCTGCTCCAGACACTGACGAGCACGATGGAGAACAAGGCGAATTTCTCATCGAACAGCCAGTTGGGCTGCGGCAGGTTCATGACACCCAGCACGTGGTTGATCAATCCGAATTCGGAGTTGTATAACCATTTCCACACCATGCCGACCGCGATCGGCATGGTGATCACGGGAATGAAATAGAAGGTGCGGTAAAAGACCATGCCTTTGATCTTCTGGTTCAGGAGCACGGCCAGCACCGTTGCGAGTGCGACGGATAACGGCACCGTACCGACGGTGTACAGCATCGTGTTCAGCATGGAACCGGTGAATTTGTCGTCCTTCATCAAATTTGCGAAGTTATCAAATCCGATGAATTGGGGGGAGGTTAGTCCATCCCACGACGTAAACGACAGGAACAGGGATGCTGCGGAAGGTGCCATATAGAACAGACCGAGGCCCAACACGACAGGCAGAATGAAGATGTACCCCCAGACAGCTTCGTGTACGGCGAGTTTCCCTGCTTTTCGCTTGGTTGTCGTTTTAGGAGGTTCTGTGGTCACGGTGATGGGAGAGCTCACAGGCTGCACCGTCCTTTCTTAATTTCCGTATTGGGAGCGGTTCGTCATTTCGTTTCTGTCGCAAGGATGGCATTCATCTGTTCGCCGGCATTTTTTAATGCTTCTTCAAACGATTTCTTTCCGAGGAAAGCCGCCTGAATTTCCTTCACTTCAGCGTCCTGCCATTCTGCGGTTTTCTGGGATACCGGATAAGGTACGGCGAACTCCAGGCTGTCCACGAACACCTGCAGATCAAGAGAAGGAATGGACTTCAGCCAGCCGCCCTCCGTGCCTTTGTACGCAGGCATCGAGAATCCCGATTCCGCGAGTAATTCCTGCCCTTCCTTACCGGAAAGAACTTGAATCAGCTCCCAGGATTCCTGCTCGACTTTCGTTTTGCCGTTGATGGCCCAGCTGAGTCCATGAACGATCGATGCCTTTTCCTTGCCGGCAGGAAGTTCAGCGACACCGAGTTTGTCGCCGAGAAGCTTATACAACTCAGGCGAGTTCACCGATATCCCCGGGAACATGGCCGCCTTGCCGGAGCCGAACAATTGGCGGGACTTCGTTTCAAGCTGCTGCTGCGCGCTTGGGGAATAGCCTTTTTCAATCAAGCTCTGTTCCCACTGGAACGCCGATAGTGCTTCGGGTGTATCAAATCCGGATGATTTCTTATCGTCCGAGATGACGTATCCGCCCGCTTGGGCAATGAAGTTGTAATATCCGATTTGGCTGTCGATCGGGGCTATGAAGCCGTAAATGCCGTTTGATTTATCCGTCAGCTTGGCTGCGTTCTCCTCGACGGTTTGCCAGGTCCAGGTTTTGTCGGGATAAGGCAGACCTGCTTTGTCAAACAATTCTTTATTGTAAAAAAGTCCGACGGAATCCTGGAAATAAGGAAGTCCGTGAAGTTTACCCTGATAGGTGTACATATCGACGAGCGCTTCGGTATAAACCGAGGTATCCAGACCGCTTTGCTCAATTAGGGGAGACAGGTCTTTAATTAGACCGGAGGAGGCATAGGAATGAAAGTTAGGGCCGTTCATCCAGTAGACGTCAGGGCCGCTGTTGCCGGCGAGGCTGGTTTTCAGCTTGGTCCAATAATCGGCCCATGGGGTGTAAGTCACTTTCACTTCAACATTCGGGTGCTTCTCATTGAAAATTTTAATGGACTTGTCCAGCGTGTCCCGCACATTTTCGTCCCATAGAGCGACGTTGATGACCTTCTTGCCGTTATCTCCGCCAGAAGCATTGCCGCCTCCGCAAGCGGACAGTAACGCGGTGAACACAAATAATATCGAAATCAGGACAGCAATTCTTTTTTTCATCAGATAACCCTCCTTGAATTCACATGATTTTTGATCAAGCGTGGTTGGTCGTACGGCTTGTTCGAAGTGAATCGGACCCCTTAAGCGCCTCCTTTATGTAAGTGATGTAAAAAGCGATAGTTATTCCATAAGTCGAAAAAAGTTAACATCAAGATGCTATCTTTCTTGACCGAACAACCAGCTTCTATTGCGAAAGATTATATAATTCCCTTTATTATTTTTCAAGATAGCGATTACAAATCGATTTAAATTCTTTTTTTCACAATATGAGCGAATCGTTATGGGACCTAACGAGACTTCTTATTTCGATTGATGGAATAAGTTTTTGTTCCGTTCTGGAACATGTTATAGTGGTTCTATCCTCATTTTTCCGATACAGAAAGTCCTACTATATGAAGAAATTAAAGAAAGGTTGAGCTCGCTTGAACAATATGAAAAAAGGTGATCACAAGCTGATTCAGGCATTAAACCGGTCCAAGGTGCTGAACAAGATCCGTACAGAGGGACCCATATCGAGAATCGATCTGGCCAAAAAAAACAAGCTGAGTCCCTCCACGGTCGCCTCTGCCGTACAGGAGCTTATCAAGGAAGGCTACGTTTCCGAGATTGGAACAGGCTCCTCCAGCGGTGGAAGAAAGCCCATTCTGCTCAAATTCAATCCGGATAATCATTATTTGTTTGCAGTAGCGATTACGAATTCGGTCATGATGCTGGCCCGCATGAATCTGGAGGCGAAGGTGCTCCGGAAGGAAACGCATCCTCTAGCCGGGCTCCAAGGAGAAGCCGTTATCGAGCGGCTGCTGAGCTTGATGGACGATTTCATGTCAGGACAAGTGGACCTGGGGCGGTGTGTCGGGATATCCATTAACGTGCCGGGCATTGTGAGTGATAGTCAGGGCATGGTGCGTTATAACACGAAACTTCGCATGACCGATGTTCCGTTGAAACGGATTATGGAAGAACGCTACGGGCTGAGGACGTGGGTAGAGAACGATATGAATTCCGTTGTGCTGGCTGAACGCCGATTTGGCGATTACGCATATGCGAACCTGATTTATATATCCATTGGCGACGGGCTTGGTTCCGGTATTTTGATTAACGATCATCTCCTAAGGGGCAAGCATGGCGGTGCCGGCGAATTCGGTCATACGAGCGTAAACCGCAGCGGCATCCGCTGTGAATGCGGCAATGTAGGCTGCTTGGACAGTTACATCAGCTGGATTGCCGTGTATTCGCGAATCATTACGGCGATCGCGACAGGGAGACCGACGCTGATTCAGGAGCTGAGCGGGGGAGATTACAGTAAAATTGTTCCGTCCGTATTCAAGGAAGCTCTTCGCAGAGGGGACAAGCTGGCAAAGGATCTGAATGAGGAAGTGGCGGAGCTTCTGGGAGCGGCCATCGTCAATCTGATCAACATGTTTAATCCCGAAGCTCTGATCCTGGGCGGGGACATGGCACATGGAAACCCGGAATTGCTGGACATGGTTCGCAGCTATATTGACCGGCATGCGCTGCCGATTCTGAAGGAGGACATGGTATTTGGCCTGGCCTCCCTTGGCGAGGAAGACAAGCTAATGGGTGCGGCTTCGGTCTTGCTGCAGGACTTGCTAGGTTTCTCCCTGACGGAATAATGGATTTGACAACGTTTCCACCTGCACGTTATCTTTGGTTAAATGCATATGCGGAAGGGGAGAAGTTGATTGGAGCAGTACATTCTGGCACTTGACCAAGGAACGACAAGCTCGCGCGCGATCCTGTTTAACAAGGAAGGAGAAATCGTACACTCAGCTCATAAGGAGTTTCCGCAATATTTTCCCAAGCCGGGCTGGGTGGAGCAGAATGCCAATGAAATATGGGGTTCCATTCTTGCGGTCATTGCAACCTGCTTATCCGAAGCGGGCGTAAAGGCGGATCAGATTGCCGGAATCGGAATTACGAATCAGCGGGAAACGGCCGTGGTATGGGATCGCAAGAGCGGCGAACCGATTTACCACGCCATTGTCTGGCAGTCCCGCCAGACGGCGGGCATCTGCGAGGAGCTGATTGCCGCCGGACATGACGGGACGGTTCGGGAGAAGACTGGACTCTTGATTGATCCTTATTTCTCGGGAACGAAGATCAAATGGATCCTAGATCATGTAGATGGTGCCCGTGAGCGGGCCGAGCGCGGAGACGTTATATTCGGGACCATCGATACCTGGCTGATCTGGAAGCTGTCCGGAGGCCAGGCGCACGTGACCGATTATTCCAACGCATCGCGTACGATGCTCTATAACATTCATGAATTAAAATGGGATGAGGAGCTCCTGCAGCTCCTAGATATTCCGATGGCGATGCTGCCTGAAGTCAGGCCTTCTTCCGAGATTTATTCCAATACCGTTTCCTATCATTTCTTTGGGCGCAAGGTTCCCATTGCCGGAGCAGCCGGCGATCAGCAGGCGGCGCTGTTCGGGCAGACCTGCTTCTCGAAAGGCATGGTGAAGACAACTTACGGAACCGGCAGCTTTATGCTGATGAACACCGGCGACAAGCCCGTAAAATCCGAGCATGGGCTGATCACTACGATCGCCTGGGGACTGGAAGATGGCGTACAGTATGCACTCGAGGGCAGCGTGTTCGTGGCCGGCTCGGCGATCCAGTGGCTGCGCGACGGGCTGCGGATGTTCCGCGAAGCGAAGGACAGTGAGCCTTATGCGCGCCGGGTCAATTCCACGGAGGGCGTGTACGTGGTGCCGGCTTTTGTTGGACTTGGCAGCCCATACTGGAACAGCGATGTCCGAGGGGCAGTCTTCGGCCTGACACGAGGCACGTCGAAAGAGCATTTCATCCGTGCAACCCTGGAGTCGCTTGCATACCAGACGCGGGATGTTCTATCCGTGATGGAAGAGGATTCCGGCTATAATATCACATCCCTGCGTGTGGATGGAGGGGCCGTATCCAACACGTTTCTCATGGAATTCCAAAGCGACATCCTGAATGTGCCGGTCGAGCGGCCGAACATTACGGAGACAACGGCACTCGGTGCCGCCTATCTGGCGGGGCTCGCTGTCGGCTTCTGGAAGGATCAGGAGGAAATCTGCAGCAAATGGAGCATGGGGCAAAGCTTTAAGCCAACCATGGAGGAAGACGTAAGGGAGCAATTATACAGCGGCTGGAAAAAAGCCGTTTATGCGGCAATGGCTTTTCATTAGCATTTTCTGTGGTATAATGATCAATAAGTGAATATTTGTCTGGAGACTTGGAGAGACCACTAGGCGCGGAATACCTCATGTTATGGGGTTTGTTACTGCGTGTTTCGTGGTCTCTTTTTTGCTGTCTTTTTTCATTGGAAGGGTAACGAGAGATAAAAACAGGGTAAATCATACTGGGAGGGATTCATTGTGAAGCAGGCACAGACGTTTTCAAGTTTGGACCGCAGGCGTCGATTTCAAGAAATGGCAGAGGGAACCTTCGATCTGATTGTCATCGGCGGCGGCATAACGGGTGCAGGAATTGCGCTGGATGCGGTCACGCGCGGGATGTCGGTTTTGTTGGTTGAGATGCAGGATTTTGCCGCAGGAACGAGCAGTCGTTCGACCAAGCTGGTGCATGGCGGACTGAGGTACCTGAAGCAGTTTGAAGTCGGCATGGTGGCCGAGGTTGGCAAAGAACGGGCCGTTGTGTATGAGAACGGACCGCATGTAACCACGCCGGAATGGATGCTCCTGCCGATACACCAGGGTGGCACCTTTGGGAAATTCAGCACCTCCATCGGGTTGATGGTGTATGACTTTCTGGCTGGCGTAAAGCGGGGAGAACGGCGTTCCATGCTGTCCGCATCCGAGACGCTGAAGCGGGAGCCGCTTCTGAAGCAGGAGGGCCTTAAAGGCGGCGGCTATTATGTGGAATACCGGACGGACGATGCCAGGCTGACGCTGGAGGTCATGAAGGAGGCAGCCGCCAGAGGGGCGGTTCTGTTTAATTACGCAAAAGCCGAATCGTTGAATTATGATGCAAATGGACGAATTACCGGTATCACCGTACGGGATATGCTGGGTGGCGGGGTCAAGTCCGTATCCGGAACCAAGATTGTAAACGCAGCAGGGCCGTGGGTGGATCAGGTGCGCGAAATGGATAAGTCCAAGAAGGGGAAAATGCTTCAGCTGACCAAAGGGGTTCATCTGGTCATCGATCAATCCAAATTCCCGCTTCGTCAAGCGGTGTACTTCGATACACCTGACGGCAGAATGGTCTTTGCCATTCCCCGTGACGGGAAGTCCTATGTCGGAACCACCGATACGGTCTATAAGGCCGATCCTGTACGTCCCTTGATTACGGTGGAGGACCGGGATTATATATTGAAAGCTATACATTACATGTTCCCTGGTGTGAAGCTAAGTCCGGCAGACGTGGAATCGGGATGGGCGGGAGTCCGGCCCCTTATACTGGAGGAAGGCAAAAGCCCGTCTGAAATTTCACGCAAGGATGAAATATGGGAGTCCCCGTCCGGCCTGATCACCATTGCCGGTGGCAAGCTTACGGGCTATCGCAAAATGGCCGACACCGTTGTCGATCTGGTTGCAAAACGGATCCAAGAGAACGGCGGGAAAGCATATGGTGCCTGCGTAACGAAGAATCTGCCGATTTCCGGCGGTCAGGTTGGCGGATCCAGCCAATTCCCTGATTTTGTCCGCAAGCAGGCGGAGATTGGCGCCGCGCAAGGAATTGACCGTAAGCTCGCTGAGCAGTGGGCGCGAATGTACGGATCTAACGTGTCGGAATTGTACCGCCTGGCCAAAGAGGGCTCCGACCAAGCGGAGGCAGCGGCGCTTCCGGTATCGGTGCTGGTTCCGCTGATGTATGCGATTCAGCATGAGATGGCAGCGAAGCCGGCCGACTTTTTCATCCGTCGCACGGGTTCCCTGTTATTTCATATCGATTGGACGAGAAAATGGAAGATGCCCGTGATTGATTATATGGCTAGGGTACTGGGTTGGAGCGAGCAGCAGACCCGCGAATACACGAAGGAACTGGATGAGGAGCTGGTTTCGGCCACACAGCCGGCAGTAAGCGATCAATCGGCCCCGGCTCCAATTCCGCAAAACCCTTCTACAACGAAACTTTCATCTTAACCGGCATGCAATTTTAAACGGACGGAGGGCGGAGGGGATGACAAGGGTTGACGATCCCCTCTCAAATATAGAAGTAAGGGCACTGATATGATAATCTATATACGTTCACACTTGAGAGGAGAGATCACCCGATGAACCATAAAGCGTATGAAGGATCATATCACGGAGAGCGCGCGGTTTGGCTCCAGCACGGCCCTTACGAGGCGGCGATATTGCCCGAAATCGGAGGCAATCTCATTGCTTTTAGGGATAACGAAAGCGGTTACCGGTTCCTTCGCGAACCGGAAGCAGACGAAATGGAAGCATTCAAATCCAATCCGGGCGTACACGGCATTCCTGTTCTCTTTCCGCCTAATCGTTATGAGGACGGGCGGTTTCCATGGAATGGACAAACCTATCAGTTCCCGATCAATGAGGAAGCGACGGGCAATCACCTTCATGGTTTTTTACATACGATTCCTTGGAGCGTCGAGGATTTTGGCAGCAGCGAGTCTGAAAGTTACGTGGTGGTTTCGGTCACCATTGATGAGAATCATCCGGTGTATGCGATGCTCCCGCACCAGTTCACTTTCCGGCTTCGCTACACGCTGAATCAGGATGGCTTGGCCCAGCATGTGTTTATACGTAATCAGGGTACCCGCAGCATGCCGTGCCTGCTAGCCTTTCATACGGCGATCAATGCTCCGTTTGCCCCGGAGAGCACGGCGGATGATTGTGTCGTAAGAATAACGATCGGCGAACGGTGGGAAATGAGTGACCGGATGCTGCCGACCGGCAAGTTCCAGACTCTGACGACAGAAGAGGAGCTGCTTCGGACAAGCGGTGTAACTCCCTATTTTGATTCGATGGACAACCATTACACGGCCGTCCCGCAGAACGGCAGAAACCGTATGGAATTGACAGATACCAAGCTTGGCAAAACATTCGTTTACGATGTCGGCAATTCGTATAAGCAGTGGATGGTATGGAACAACAAGGCCTCCCGGAAGTTCTTCTGTCCGGAGCCGCAGATCAACCTGGTCAACGCACCGAACGTAGACTTGCCTGCTGACGATATCGGTCTGTTCGGTTTGGCTCCGGGAGAAATTTGGGAAGCAACCTCAAGGCTGTATCTTAAGGATTAGTAGTCAGACCCTTTCCCCCAAAAAAAAGCGTATGGATTCTGGCACCCGGCTACACAGGGCGTTTACCATCCATACGCTTTATGTTTATTTGATTCCTTCTTCAACTGCCGGACGAAGAAAAAGTTTGTTCCTGTTTACGGCGGCGACTGCGTTTAATGCGATCCGGCATGACAAAAAAGACGATATACATAAGGATAAACAGCGTGAGTGCGATGAGTTCCTCAACGAAAATGTATACGGGATGCGGTCCAAGCAGGTCCAGCAGCGAAGCCGTGTCCGGCTTGCGCATCAGGAACATATAATTCGAGCCGACAGCGAGGTTGACCAGCCCGACAACGAATGCGGATACGTTTAGGAAGACCATCGTCCAGCCGATGGATTTCCAGGTTGGACGGTATCCTCGAACCCATGTCATGTACAAAGCCGTCAATATGATCGCGATATGGACGACGAAGAAATGAAAGAACCGGAAGTGTGGGAAAGGATAGCCCAGATTCGGTGTTAATATAGCCTGTAAGGCCCCTCCGATGCCGGCAAAGTAAACCAACGGATATAGGCGGCGTTCATCCGTAAGCAGGATGGCGATGGAGAGAAACAGGGTCAGACTGCACAATTCCAATGGAAGCGAAGTGGCAGGGTCCCATATTCCCGTTGACGCATACCAGATATGAAGGGAGGCTTCCGGTAACGAAAGCGCAGCAAGCAGTCCCCATCTCACGGTCTTTTGCAGAGAAGCATTGGAGGCGATTACGGTTCTAAACAAGTACAATAGTAAGCCAAGAGCGATAAACACCATAATGGCCATCCAATGTTCGATGGAGAAAGCAGTAAAAACTTCCGGATATCTCGGATCAAAATAGGGATCGATTCGTGATCATCCTCTCTATGTTCATAAGCCTTAGATTTGATATTACCATAGTGTGGAATGGGTTAGGAATAGGATCATATCTCGCATCCTTATGTATCATCAGGTACAACCAGACCAGAATACATTACATTTATGTGGGTGTGCAAGACCCCAATAACCTGCCGTTATAAATTATAACGATGGAAGAGAGGTACATTTATGGCGAGCAAACGACAGGGAATCAAACGTTATGCAAGTCTCCTGCTTAGCTTAGCTCTGATCTTCAGCTTAAGCGGACTTGCTCCTCCAGGGGAAGCCGAAGCAGCCAGCTCCAAGTACAAAAAGTTTTTCGATATCAGCAAAAAGGGAGCCGCCATTCCCGGTTACTCCGGAACCAAAGAGTGGATTCCGCAAGGGCTGGCTCTTGTTCCGAGCAAGAATTGGATCATTATATCGCATTATTGGGGCAATAAGGACAGCAATCAAGCCAGCAGCATTTCGATTACAAGCAGCAAAACCAACAAACGTATCAAAACCCTGTATTTGTATGAGAGCGGGAGCAAAAAACATACCGGGCATGTCGGAGGGCTTGCGGTCAGCAAAAAACATCTGTGGGTGGCGTCCGGCAAAAAGGTGTATAAAATTCCGCTGAGTACAATTAGCAGCAAGAAAGATTATGGCAATATTGTCATGACACCTTATGCGCTCGGTCATAAAGCATCCTATGCCACGTATTCCGACGGCATTCTATGGATCGGCGAATATATGGATGGCGAGGATCAAGGGGGCAAGCAGTGTGCGCCGGGACCTAAGGGCAAGCTGCGAGGCTATCCATTAACGTCCAGCGACGCTTTGCCGCCGAATCGGAAAGCCGCCTATACCTGGAGCACACCTGACCGTATCCAAGGGGCGGTCGTGACGAAAACCCGCGTTGTATACAGTCAATCCTGCGGACGCAACAATGCAAGCAAATTGCTCATATATACTCGTGGAACAAAGGGAAAGGCTGCGGCCACGCCGTTGACGATGCCTCCGATGTCCGAGAATATTGCGATGCGGGGCCATGACCTGTACGTTCTGTTTGAATCCGGTGCCCGCAAGTACAGAAACGGTGCATTGCCGCTGAAGCATCTATACATCGTTAATGCTAGGAAACTGAAGTTATAGCCTGTAAATTAAAAGATCCCGCCTCCGTTTGACCGGATACGGGATCTTCTGTCTTGAGCGCCTGATTCTTGAGGAGAGCGCTGCTCTTAAACAGGCTGTTTTACTTCTGCGACAAGGCGCTTGAGCGATTCTTGCTTCCATCTCGGAATCCGAAGATGTTTAGCAGAAGGTGCCTTCTCCCCAAAGTAAACGATGCCTTGTTCTACCGTCGTGATTTTGTCAACGTTGACGTAGCAGTTGCCGCCGACATGATAGAACTGTTTACCGGAGAGCAGGGATGCGATTTTTTCGGCAGTCATTCTCTTTTTAATATTGTAGTTTCTGCCGTGAAAGCTGACCAAACCGTGCGATCCGGTTTTAAAGAACAGAATGTCTGTCTCCACCACGAAGTCCTCATACATGTTGCGGGATTCCGATACGTGCTTCATCATTCTGCTTCCCCCTTTTCCAAGATCAACATTTGATAACGCTTACATTCTAACATGTTTTCCCTGGTGTTGAAAGAACTTTTTATTTCGCATTAAAAAAAGCCCATACCGCAAGGGTAGGGGCTTGGACTAACATTTAAGGTGCAGCAGGTGCTTCAGGTGCTTCTGGTGCTTCTGTTGCAGGATCTGCTGGCGTTTCAGCCGCAGTTTCGTCCAGCGTATTGGTGATGGTTGCTTTATCCTTCAGCTCCTGAATATAGGCTGTGGATTCGGAATAAACCTTCTGGTTCTCAAGCTGACTGCGGATTTCTTCCTTCTTATCTTCAAGGGTAGGGTTCGTAGCTTCTTTATGATCGGTAACCTTGATGATGTGGTAACCGAAAGAACTCTTCACCGGGTCGCTGATTTCGCCCTTCTTCAATTTGAACGCTGCTTCTTCAAATGCAGGGTCCATCTGGCCGCGTCCGAAGAAGTCCAGGTCGCCGCCGGTCTCCTTCGTAGCATCTTGGTTCTTCTCTTTTGCAATCGCTGCAAAGTCAGCGCCTTCCTTCAGCTGCTTCACGATGGCTTCGGCTTCTTCCTTGGTCTCGACCAGGATGTGGGATGCGCGAACTTGCTCAGGCGTAGCGAAGCTGTCTTTGTATTGGTCGTAGATTTGTTTAATCTCATCATCGGTTACTTTGATTTTATCGGCCATCAGCTTTTTGAGCTCGACCTGGGTTTTGGTCTGTTCTTTAAGATCGTCGAGCGTCATGCCGGCTTGCTGAAGCTGCATATTGAATTGGTCCTCGGATGGGAAGGTCGCCTTCAAGGCATCCACTTCTTTACTTACATCAGCGTCGGTCACCGTTATGGATTTCTTCTTCAGCTCCTGCTGGATCAATTCCTCTGTGATCATGGAATTGAGTGTTTGTTTACCGCCTGCGCTGACAAGCTCATCATACAGATTATCCTTGGTAATGTTAACGTCATTGACTTTAGCTATAGCTTCATTGCCGGATCCTTTGGCAAACGGAGGGACAATCAGGACGACGATTAACGCTGCCGCCAATACGAGCGAAGCGATCATCCAACCTTTGCTTCCGTTACCGCCGCCACCTGCAGGAGACTGTTCATCGAAATGCGGTTGATCCCCTGCCGGATGCATGAGTGCAGGCTGTTCGTTCTCATCCTTGTGAAGCTCGATGGGCTCCGGATAGGTTGAATCTATTCTTTCTTCTTCATGAGACAAGCTGCCCGGATCTTGTTGGTTATTCTCTTTCTCTTGGGCTTGTCCTTGTTCATCCTCGGGTTGCCCCGGATGGTTTGGCTGCAAATCGTTATCTTTCATTTAATGATTGACTCCCTTCGACTGCATGTAATAATGAGTTGGTTCATTCTTTAATCACTTTACCAGATAAGCCAAGGGTTTACCTTAAGAAAAAATAAAAATTGAAAAGATAAGCGAAAAAGTTGGAGCTGGGTCTACAGGATCAGCATGCCCGCTATACCGCATACGATTCCGAGCAGCACTACAGAAGCAACAACAAACCACATGACATTCCTCGGGAATGAGCGTCGTACCATGAGCAGGGACGGAAGACTGATGGCCGGCAGCGTCAGAAGCAGCGCTGCGGCCGGGCCCGCTCCGAGACCCGCTGCCATAAAGGCCTGAATGATCGGGATTTCCGCTGCGGTTGGAATGACAAACAGCATTCCCATCACGGAGAAGAAGATGACGGCCAGCAGCGTGTTTCCTGCAGCAGCTCCCAGATGCGGAAACATCCACACTTGCAGTGCGCCAAGGAGAAGCACGGCTATCAAATACGCCGGAACCACGCGAATCAACATATGACCGATGCTGGCGAGCCAGCGTTTCCACAGCGGACGTTCATCGGTTTGATCGGTGCTCTCCGGCGCGTCAATCTCTACCGGATCCACCTCTTTGGCGAAGCGGTTAGCCAGGTAACTGACGCCAAAGGTCAGAATGAGGCCGAAGACTAAACGCAGCGCGGTAAATTTCCAGGATAAAACAAACGTCATAAAGACGAGGGTTGCCGGATTGATGGTCGGATTGCCGATCCAGAACGCGAGGGCGGAGCCCACGGACACCTTTTTCTTACGCAGACCGATCGCGATCGGTGCCGCGCAGCAGGAGCACATCATCCCCGGAATGGAGGCAATTCCTCCAATCGCCGTGCTGCCGAAGGTGGTTTTGCCGAGAACGCGGAGCAGCCATTGGGAGGGCAGTAGCGACTGGATCAAGGTCCCGAGCAGAATACCGAGCACCGCCGCTTTCCATACTGCTTTAAAATACGTGACCGCATAGTCCCAAGCCGCTTGCCAAGAAGGCACGACATTGCCGGGCTCCATGCCTAATATGGAGGAGCCGATGCTGTGCTCCATAATAGCTTTGAGCGCTTTATCATAATAAGGCCACCACTTTACGTAGGTTAGCCCTGTTGCTGCAATGATGATGAAGACGGTGATAAACCAGATGGTTCTTCTGCGATCCGAATGATCGAAGGCCATTCTGCCGTCGCTTGAGTGATTCATGATCTATATTCCCCCGATGCGGTGTGAAATGATTTACATATCCAATCAATTAGTATATCACATTGTGAGCAGAAAGAAGAAAGATATTCCCGGTAATTGCAAGATATAGGAAGACCATTAGACTTGGAGCAGCCAATTTCTTATAATATAGATATTGTGTGTGATCACAAGTGTTAGTAAACGGACGAATATCAGATTATCCCCGGGGTAGATGAGACGTTTTTATGCATCCACGCCGGGTTTGTTGCATGTGTTTTATAAATTCAACTCTTAAGCGAAGGGAAGACCCGTGATGAGTCAATCGGAGAAAATAAAATTAACCTCGTATTCTTCTAAAGGAGGATGCGGCTGCAAGATCGGACCTGCGGACCTGGCGCAGGTCATTCGCAAGCTCCCGCAAGCCGAGCCGAATCCTAATTTATTGGTCGGTTTAGATACAAGTGATGATGCAGGCGTATACCGTCTCACGGATGATTTGGCTATGGTTCAGACCGTCGATTTCTTTACGCCGATTGTGGATGATCCCTATGATTTCGGACAAGTGGCTGCTGCGAATGCTATCAGCGATATTTACGCCATGGGAGGCAAGCCGCTGACTGCCTTGAATATCGTGGCATTCCCGATCTCAACGCTGGACAAGCAGGTATTGACGGATATTTTGAGAGGTGCAGGAGATAAATTGAAGGAAGCGGGGGTTACCCTGGTTGGCGGGCACTCCATCGATGATAAAGAACCGAAGTTCGGCCTTGCCGTTACAGGTACTGTCCATCCGGACAGAATAAGAACCAATGCCGGCGCTAAGCCAGGCGATGCCTTGATTCTGACGAAGCCGATCGGCGTGGGTATCCTTACGAGTTCCATCAAGAAAGATCTGTTAAGCGATGAGGAGATTCGCCGAGTTACCGCGGTCATGGCCGCATTGAACAAAACGGCTGCCGAGCTCATGGAACCGTATGAGGTGCATGCTTGCACCGATGTAACTGGTTTCGGTCTCCTTGGACATGCGCTCGAAATGGCCAAGGGAAGCGGCACGGGGATCCGTATTTCCAAACCTTCCGTTCCCATTTTGGAGCGGGTTCGAGAGATGGCTGATGGCGGTGTTATACCAGGCGGTACGAAAAACAATTATGATCACGTGAAGGACGATGTGGATTTCCCGAATGACATGGATCAGATCGATAAGTGGATTCTGTGCGATGCCGTTACTTCAGGAGGACTCCTCATTGCGGTTGATGGCTCGCAGGCCGATCAGCTTCTGGCAGAGCTTCGCGAAGCCGGGCTGGAAGCCGGGAGAATCGGCCAGGTCGTGCATGACCATCCGAATCGCATTGTCGTTGAGTTATAAAGTGAATCGGGTTTTGTATCAATAAAGGAGCGAGCAGACATGTTTCAAGACATCACCGTAAAAGAATTAATGGAACTGCAAAGCAGCAAGAAGATTACTTTGATTGATGTCCGTTCCCCTTCAGAGTACAGGGATTCCACGATTCCGGGAAGTCTGAACATTCCGGTCTTCAATGATGAAGAACGGGCGGAGATCGGGACGATTTATAAGCAGGTGAGCGTGGATGCGGCTAAAGAGCGTGGACTTGCCATTATGTCGGCCAAGCTCCCGAGCTTTGTGAAGCAATTCAAGGAGATCAAGGGAGATAAGGCGGTCTATTGCTGGCGTGGCGGCATGCGCAGCAGGACGGCCGCAACCGTTCTCTCATTGATGGATATCCATGTTAACCGGATTACGGGCGGGATTAAGGCTTACCGGAAGTATGTGCTGGATACGCTGGAGCATAAGAGTCTGGACGCGGAAGCATTCGTCCTTCACGGCTTGACAGGCACAGGCAAGACGGCAGTGCTTAGACAGCTTCAGCAGGAAGGCTACCCTGTCGTGGACCTGGAAGGGCTGGCAGGACATCGCGGCTCGATCTTTGGCCATATCGGTCTACAGGCGAATAATCAGAAGACATTCGATTCGGAATTGTTTGAGCGGCTGAAGCAACTGGAATCCTCGCCGTATTTGTTATTTGAAGCGGAGAGCAAACGGATCGGCAAAATCGCCGTTCCCGATTTCCTTATGCAAAAGAAGGAGTCGGGGGTAGCCATCGTGTTGGAACTGCCGATGGGGGAGCGTGTTCGCCAGATCCTGGAGGATTACAACCCTGCGGCTTATAAAGAGCAATATTTGGCGGCCTTTCAATTAATCAAAAACAGGATCCATACGCCTATCGCCGCGGAAATTGGCAAGTCTTTGGAAGAGGGGCTGTTTGCCCAAGGAATACAGCTGCTCCTTGAGCATTATTACGATCCCAAGTACAATCACTCCTTCAGTCAATACGAGGGCAGCACGCCCATCGTTGTGGCGGTAGACCGGGTGGAAGAAGCAGTGGATGCGGTTAAAGACATATTGCGGACTCAAATGCAGCAGAAGACCGGCGCGTAAGAATGCATTACAAACGTAGGAATGCATTACAAACGCTAATTGACAAAGCGAGTTATAAAATATGCGCCTGCGTTGGCAGGGACCGCTTTTATTTTGAGCTGGTTAATAGTACGAAAAGATCGCCCCTGAAGTAGAGCGGATAAGAGCGTACCGCTTATACTTCGGGGCGATCTTTTTTGATAAAGGACTCTTTTCAAATGGAGGCTAAAGCTTTGGATATGGGAGTATCCCCTGAAATTAAGTCGAAGGAACGACGGAAGGTATTTTCTTCATCCAGTGATAACAGAATCGTTCGCGCTACATCCTCGCGCGGAATCGAACCGCCCCGTATATTTTCCGCAGCGGCGATGTGTCCGGTACCAGGGTTATTCGTAAGTCCTCCAGGACGAATGATGGTGTACGTGAGGCTGCTCTGACGAAGCATGCGATCCGCGTAATGTTTGGCGGCATAATACGGTTTGATCTCCTCACTCCAATATTCCCGATGATGGGCCCCAATTGCACTCACCATCATAAAGCGCCTAACAGACGCCTGCTCGGCGGCTTCCATCATTTTTACGGCTCCGTCTAGATCGATTAACAGAGTCTTGTCGTATCCAGTAGCTCCGCCCGAGCCGGCAGCGAATACCACCGCCTGGCAATTCTTCGCTGCATCCGCAAGCTCCTCGACCGACCCTTCCAGGTTCGCAAGAACACACTCTATTCCGGCAGCTTGATATGGGGCTGCTTGCTCCTCCTTTCGTACCATTGCTCTTACGGTATAACCTTCATGCTCTTGCAACAGATGGGTAAGCTGTTTGCCTATTTGGCCGTTGGCACCGACAACGAGAACCTTCATGTGGACAACTCCTTTATGGTAAAAATGATCTTGAAAGAGTAATCATTGCGATTTTGACATAGACTACGGGATATTTCATGTATCTCCCATCTGGACTTTTCTTTATCTCAGGAAAATGATATTATCTTGTTTTCACCAACTCGCACGGATTCGAAACAAAGGCAAAGGAGAAAAGAGAGTTGAGCGGACAGAAGCTACACACGACTTCAGGAAGACAACGCTGGATTTTCCTCATATCGATAATCAGCTTGATCGGATTTGCCACGCTGGCTGCTTTGGTAAAGCGGCAAAGCCTGGCAACGTTTGATTGGGCGATCCTAACAACGGTACAAGCCTGGGAGCATCCGCTTATCACGGATATTGCTATCGGGCTGTCGTTTATAGGCTCCATCGGACCGGTGATTGTGTTATGTCTGATTGTAATCGCCGTGCTATATTGGGTACTGGGGCACCGCATGGAGATTCTTCTCCTTATTGTGGTCGTCTTCGGTTCATCTATTCTGAATTTATTATTAAAATGGGTCTTTCAACGGGCAAGGCCCGACATCCACCGCTTAATTGAAATTACGGGATACAGCTATCCCAGCGGACATTCCATGGCCGCCTTCTCATTCTACAGCGTGCTCACTTACTTGTTGTGGAGACATATTGACAGCAGGGCGGGGAGAGGAATATTAATATCCATCTCCGTCACCATGATTCTCGGCATCGGATTAAGCAGGGTCTATCTCGGGGTCCACTATCCAAGCGATATTGTTGGTGGATATCTGGCTGCTTGTGCTTGGCTTGCATTTCTGGTCCGATCTTACGAGAAGAGGATGGGAAAGCGGGCCAATTCGGAAGATGTGAATGAATCAGAAACTGCATAACATTGGAAGCGTAAGGGTAATTCATGTAATAGCGGTTCAAACGGAGGAGTATGTATCATGGTGTGTATCCATAGATGTGAAATTGGGTTAGGTAAGGAGGGCTGTCTGTGGCGTTTGGAGCAAGAATGTTCAAAACCGGCTTAGCCGTAACGCTGGCTCTTTATTTAGCCATGCTGTTTGATTTTAAATCCCCTGTCGTTGCCGCCATAGCAGCGATTTTTGCGATGCAGCCATCCATATACAGGTCGTGGAGATATTTCCTGGACCAGCTGCAGACCAGTACGCTCGGTGCGATTCTGGCGATGCTAGGAGGATACTTTTTATCGAATCAGCCGATTTCCGTCGGTTTGGTATGTATTCTAGTAATTATGATTTGCATGAAGCTGAAAATGGGCGAGACCATCGGACTTACGCTAGTTACGGTTATCTCCGTGATGGAAGCTTCCGGTCAATGGGATTTTGCACTCAATCGCTTTATTCTGACGATTATCGGTATCATATCCGCATTTCTTATCAATATTCTTGTGTTTCCCCCGAAACCCAAGGAACAGTACATCACGCGGATTCATATTGTATTTGGCAAAATGTCGCTGCTGCTGCGCACGGCCATCTCCCACGAAATGAAGGATTCGGTATACCGCGCGGAGAAGAAGGAACTGGAATCGGCGATCAAATCATTGTCCGATAAATACAATTTGTTTGAGGAAGAGCAGAAGAAGCTGAAGCGGGCGAAGTACAGTCAAGCAAGGCAGCTGGTGGTGTATAAACAACTGCTTCAATCCCTTCGTAAAGGGTATGAAGTGCTGGATGCGGTCGAAAACCACTATTTCCAGGCGGAACGATCCGAAGAAATCGACGAGCAGTTTGATCACAATCTGGAGCGGTTAATGAAGTACCATGAGCATATTTTGTGGAAATTCGAAGATAAATTGAAACCGAATGAAGACGAGGCCGAGACCATGGCGGAGAACAATGAAACGTTCATGGAGCAGGTGATGTGCGGACCAGGCGCCAATCCAGGGGGGCTTCGACTGTCGGTGGTGGCCGCCTCCATGTATGATTACGGGTATCAGCTTGACCGGCTGAACCGGGTCGCGGATCAAATCAGCCGTGTCGTGGATGATAAAGAGCAGGAGGAAGCCTTGTTCTCGTGGCTGCGTAAATAAGAGAAGTCATCATGAGGGAGCCGATCAAGATGCCATATTTGATCGGCTGTTTTTTGCACCGGGATTATAGGACTCCTCTTGGCAGTGAGCCTTGGGAATGGTATTGTATATAAACGCAAAAAAACCGCCCCGGTGGGTCGGCTGTCTGAAATTCGATGTTGAATTATGCGGGTTACATTGCTATAATTAGCAATGGTTTGTCATTAAATAACGATGATTTGGTTAGAATATCACAATTGTATTATATCACAGACATATTACGCTGTCAACCAGTATATTAGGGGGATGAACAAATGGCTATCAGCGAACAGGATTGGCAAGAAGAACAGGCGCGGGTAACGGAAGTGACAACGAAAATCGGTAATAAAATATCTCAGCTGGAAGCGAGCGTCGGGGATATCCGTGAAGTCGTTATTGATATGCGGAAAGACTTCTGGGACGAAGTAACGGTCAACTTCAGCAACCCGGACGATTTGGGTGAAACGTCCACCAACCTGAGGCAGCAGTCGCAGGTGCTGGCGGAACGTGAGCATGCTCATCTGCAATCCAGCAAGCTGCTTAAGAAATATAGAAAACTTGTGGAGTCCCCTTACTTCGGACGCATTGATTTTCAGGAGGAAGGAACCGCGGAGACGGACATTATTTATTTGGGAACAGGATCTTTTTTGGATGAACATATGGAGACGTTTCTGGTTTACGATTGGCGGGCTCCAATCTCGAGCTTGTATTATGATGGGGCGCCCGGCCCGGCCCAATACGAAACGCCCTCGGGCACGGTTAAAGGCGAAATGCTGCTTAAGCGCCAATTCGTCATCCATAACGGCGAGATCAAGGTGTTGTTTGATACCGGCGTAACCATTGGAGATGAGCTGCTGCAGCAGGTGCTCAGCCATAGCGCGGATGATCGGATGAAGAGCATCGTAGCTACGATTCAGAAGGAACAGAATGCCGTCATCCGAAACGACAAAACCCGCATGCTGATCGTTCAGGGGGCTGCCGGCAGCGGCAAAACCTCAGCGGCACTGCAGCGGGTAGCTTATCTGTTGTATAAGTATCGGGAGACGCTTCGGGCCGACCAGATGATTCTGTTCTCTCCGAACCCCCTGTTCAATAGTTATGTATCCACGGTGCTTCCGGAGCTTGGCGAGGACAATATGCAGCAGACGACCTTCCAGTCCTATCTGGAACACCGGCTGGGCAAGGAGTTTGAGCTTGAAGATGTGTTTACGCAGACAGAATCCTTGCTGAATGCGGACGATTCGCCGCATTACCGTGCGCGACTTGAGAGCATATCCTTTAAATCCTCGGGAGCCTATCTGGATACCATCAGACGATACAAGGAATTGCTGGAGAAGGGCGGGATGCTCTTTAAGCCTGTCGTATTCCAAGGTAAGGTGATCGTCAGCGCCGACGAAATGTCCGCGCAGTTCTATAGTTATGATTCGGCGGTTAAACTCGCTGGCCGGATCGACCTGATGAAAGAGTGGATGCTCAAACGTCTGTCGGAGTTCGCCCAGAGCGAAAAAGACGCCCCGTGGGTGGAGGAGCAGATCCAGCTCCTGGATACGGAAGATTACCAGCGGGCCTTTCAAACGATGAGACGTAAGCAGAACCGGAAGTCGGACACCTTTGACGATTTCGATAAAGAAAGGGATGTCCTTGCCAAAATGGTCATCAGCAATCGGCTCAAGCCGGTTAGACGCTGGATCAAGCGGTTTCGATATGTGGATGTAAAGGGCATGTACCGAAAATTATATACCGATGAATCGCTATTTCGCCGGGCGGCCGGACATTTGGAGACGCTCCCGGACTATTGGGAGGAAATCTGCAGTCTCACCGCTGCGTCACTGGACAACAAATCGCTGCTGTATGAGGATGCGACTCCGTTCCTCTATCTAAAGGAGCTGCTTCAAGGTTTCCGCACGAACACGTCGATTCGTCATGTGATTGTCGATGAAGTACAGGACTATTCGGGATTTCAGCTGGAATTCCTGAAGCGATTGTTCCCGCGAGCGAAAATGACGGTGCTGGGGGATCTCAATCAAGCCATTTACGCACATGGAGAGGCGCTTGGCAATCTGGAAAATCTGGTGAGTCTGTACGGCGAGGAGGATACGGAGGTCATCAATCTGACGCAAAGCTACCGGTCTACGTATGAAATCGTTGATTTCACGCGGCAGATGATACCGGGCGGGGAACGGATTGTACCATTTAACCGGAGCGGCGAAGCTCCACAGGTGGTTGCAGTGAACGATAGAGAACGTCTGCATGAAGCGATAGTCTCTGATATCCGTGAGCTTCATGAACAGGGATTCCAGTACGTGGCGGTGATCTGCCGGACAGAAGAGGAGAGCAGACGCGTACACGAGCAGTTGTCGGCAGATATCCCTGCGCGATTAATTACCAAAACCACTCCTGCATTTGAGAAGGGAACGCTTGTCGTTCCTGCCTATCTGGCCAAAGGCGTGGAATTCGACGCGGTGATCATATACAACGGCTCCGAGGATGTGTACCATCGCGAAAGCGACCGCAAGTTGTTCTACACCGCGTGTACGCGTGCCATGCACAAACTTCATGTATATCATATCGGGGAAAAAAGCCACTTTATACCGGATCAAAACTAAATAATTTAAGGTCTGTCTGCGCAACATCTCAGGCAGGCCTTTTTTTTCATGAATGATATATGAAAACCAAGCATGTTTCATAGAAGAGGAAAAAAACGGAAGCGAAATTAGGAAGCGGTAATGAGCAAGCTTTATACCATAAGGAGGGAGTTATCCATTATTTATCATGATTTGACCGGTGATTAATAATATTTTTCAATTATTTTCGGGAAAAGCGCTTTCTCGATCGCCGAGTCTATTCATTTTTGACATAAATTTGACGAAAAAAGGTTTGGGGGTATACTACTTATCAAAGGTCGGGTGCTTGCGGATGAAGATAAAAACAAAATTAATTCTTTCGTCTACGATTCTTGCAGTGGTAACGTCGGTAATCGTAATTATCGCGTTTATCACTTCGAATATGACGGAGAAGAGGTTCAGCAAGATTATTGAAGTGGATCAGAAGGTCATTTATAACCTGACGCAATTGGAGACTCTATTGACGGGCGTCTCTAATGATGAACGGGGGTACCTATTGACCGGTGATTCGACCTTTGCAGATTCATTGAAAGCGAAGCAGGAGTCCGTCACCAAACTCATGGCCGAAACCAAAGGCTTGATGACGGCTGAGGAAGACCGCAACGTTTTTAACGAGATCGAAACCGGGTATGTCATATACACCGAAGCCGTGAATGAGGTGTTAAACAAATTAGGGTATGACACCGGTTTTTACAAGGCTGTACCGTTCCGGGTATATGAAGCTGCTTTTAACCAGGAACGCGAGGTGCGCAAGTCCTTCAGTACGCTTATCGGACAATTTACAGTACATAAAAATGAAGCCTTGGCTAAGCAGGCTGATCAGATTGCGGCCAGCAGCCGATTTCAGAATTTGATCATTATGTTGATCGGAGTTGCAGCCGTTGTTTATTTTGCCATACAAGGATATCTTCTTACCCGTTCGATTCGTCCTTTGAATCAGATGAGCGATCAGCTATTGAAGATTGCCGAAGGCGGAGGGGATCTGGTTACCCGATTACAGATCAATACGAAAGACGAAATCAGGGATGTAGCTGACGCATATAATAAATTGGTCGATGGCTTCAGGGAACTCGTCGTACAGGTGCAGGATACGGCCGGCAAAGTCGGTATCGCAGCTTCGACGCTGCACTCCACAACCGAGGAGATTCGTCAAGCTTCCCAGCAAACCTCAGGTATTATGGAAGAGCTGGCGGCCGGGGTAGAGAACCAGCTTCAGGATACGGAGGAAACGACGGCTACGGTAACGGACATGGCGGAAGGAATGAAACACATCGCGCATGCCGCCCAAGACGTCTCCGGCTTGGCAGCAACGACGAACCAGCTTGCGGCTGAAGGGGAACAGGCACTTATCCATACACTGTCACAAATGGAAGGCATACGCACCAGTGTGGATCAATCCGCGCAATCGGTGCGTGCGCTCGGCGAAAAGGCCTCCAACATTGGAGCGATGGGTCAGATCATTATCGAAATTGCGGAGCAAACATCATTGCTTGCCTTGAATGCCTCAATTGAGGCCGCTCGGGCGGGCGAGCATGGCAGAGGTTTTGCGGTTGTAGCGGCGGAGGTCCGGAAATTGGCTGATCAGGCATCGAACTCCTCCGTCGAAATCAGACAATTCGTCCATGAACTTCAGCAGGATATTGTTGATCTGGCCGGTGTTATGGAGCAGGGGACCCGCGAAGTGACCGAGGGCATGAATGTGGCACAAGGAGCCGAGAGGGCCTTTAAGGACATTGAGCAATCCGTCGGTGAATTGAATGAACAAATTCAGAGTGTCACCGCTGCAACAGAGCAGATGAACTCCGGAGCGGGAGAGCTTGTTCACGCCATCCGCCGAATCCAGGAGGTCACCGAGACGACGGCAGGGGGAACTCAAAGCGTCAGTGCCGCCACGGAAGAGCAGCTGGCCTCAATGGAGGAAATTACCAATTCCGTTGAAGATTTGAATGTCATGTCCAGCAAGCTTCGGCAGTTGATGTCCGGCTTTAAAGTATAAATAAGGAAAAAATGTATATGGGAAAAAACGGCCACCTTGCAATCATGCATATTCCGGGGAAAAGAACCTACAATATGGATGACAGATAACGCAAAGGTGGTCTTCTCTCATGGAAAACAAGAAATGGGATCTGGTTGCCCTTGCATCCATACCACTCATCATGACGTTAGGCAATTCCATGCTGATTCCCATTTTGCCGCAGATCTCCAAAGCTCTAGGGATCAGTTCCTTCAAAGTTAGTATGCTTATAACGGTGTATGCTGTTGTAGCCATCTTACTGATCCCGATTGCCGGTTATTTATCGGATCGGTATGGACGAAAGAAGATCATCATCCCTAGCTTGATTATTGCGGCATTAGGCGGAGCTGTCTCGGCTGTGGCTGCCTGGATGCTGAGTGGGACGGCGGCATATTACGTTATTTTGGCAGGACGGTTTCTACAGGGAATTGGTGCTGCCGGGGCATTCCCCATTGTCATTCCGCTTGTCGGCGACATGTTTAAAGAGGAAGAAAAGGTCAGTAAGAGTTTGGGCATTATCGAAACCTCCAATACGTTTGGCAAGGTAGTCAGTCCAATACTGGGCGCCCTGCTCGGAAGTTTTATCTGGTTTTTGCCTTTTATAGCGATTCCGGTTCTTTGCCTGATCTCTATCGTGCTTGTCATTTTTCTTGTGAAGACACCCAAGTCGAACAACGACGATAAACAATCCATACGCGAGTTTTTGAAAACAACCAGGCAGGTTTTGCACGAGAAGGGAAGATGGCTGTATGCGATATTCGCCATCGGCGGCATTGCGATGTTTGGCGTGTTCGGCGTGCTTTTCTATTTGTCGGAGACGCTCGAGAGCACTTACAATTTGCACGGTGTGATAAAAGGGCTTGTGCTTGCGATTCCGCTGGCTTTGTTATGTCTGTCTTCCTATTTAGCCGGTAAATTCACGGGCAAAAATAAAGCGGCTAAAAAGTGGACCGGTTTCGCGGGTATGGCCATTTTGACGGCTTCCCTGATTGTCACCGGATTTAGTTCGCAGATTTATTTTGTCGTCGGTATGATGACACTTGGCGGCATCGGGATCGGGATGGTACTGCCATGCATGGACACGCTGCTGACGGAAGGCATAGAGAAGGAGCAGCGAGGTACCATTACCTCGCTATACAGCAGTATGCGTTTTATCGGCGTATCGCTCGGACCTCCAGTTGTCTCGCTGCTCCTCGGGGCGAATCATTGGGTGCTGTTCGGCACTTTGGCAGCCGTCGCGGCTGTAGGCAGTCTGCTCACCTTATTCGCCGTGAAGCCGGAGGCAAAGGAAGACGATACCGGAGGGAATTCATACCGAGTCGACTTCAAGAAACCCCAGGGCTTGAAAAAGAAAGGTCTTGTCCATAAATAACGGACAAGACCTTTCTCATATCTGGATATTTTCTTTGGATTTGCACCCATTGCTAACTCTGTTAACCAGCAGCAGTGGGTTCGGTATCCTCAAGCTGTGACATTCTTTTGATGCGTGATTGTCCGGTTACCTGCATGATGATATAAATCAGGATTAACATCACAAGCGCAATGGCTGAATAACGGTACATGATCGCGTAGGAAGTGGATTTGGCGATGGAACCGAGCGCGATCGAGCCGATAGCGACACCGAAATCCAGAGAGTTGAAGAACATGCCGTTGGCCATGCCGCGCTGCAGCGGATGAACCTCCTGAATCATCCAGGTCTGGATGGATGGCTGCATTGCACCGAAGCCAAGGCCATAACATAATGCCGATAACAGCATAGTTCCCGTCGATGTGGCGAAGGTCAGTAACAACAAACCGGCGACCATTAGAATAGCAGCGGGTATAACCAGTGCCTTGTGTCCATACCGGTCATAGATTCTGCCGGAGAACGGCCGCACCAAAATAATGGCAATGGCATTGAACAAGAAGAAATACTGGGGATTCCGGAGGTGAGCCTCGGTGCCGAACAACGCCATGAAGCTCAACAGTCCGCCGTACGTAATGGACATCAAAAAGTTAAGGACGCTGGGCAGAATCAGCTTTTTATTGAATGAACCTTTAGGTTGCTCCTCAACTCGAGGTTGAACCGCTGCGGGGAGCTCCATATTTCGTTTTGCTGATCTTGACGTCAAAACGTAGGCGAGCGGGAAGATAAGTACATTGATCATGACGGTGATGATCACAAGCGGTGTGAACCCCCCGTCTTGCAGGAGCGTCAAGCCGATCATCGGTCCGATCGACATAGCGAGCGTAGTGGATAAACCGAAGTACCCCATGCCCTCGCCCAGCCGTTTGATCGGGATGACGTCCGATGCCATCGTAGGAAACGAGGTGCTGGTCATGCCAAAGCCGATGCCAAACAAAACGCGCATCAGCAGCAGAAAGGCAATGCCGGATGCCCAGTAATAACCGAGCGTAGCTGCCAGTGAAATGAACAGCCCGACGTACAGGAGCAGGCGCAGCTTCCCTTTTTCCAGCGCTTTACTTGACACGAAGCGGGAAGCGATCGCGCTGAAGGCGAACACGCTGGTTATCAGGCTGACCTGCAGCGGGCTTGCCATAAACGCCTCCTTGGCATATGCGGGCAGCGTGGTCAGCATCATCTGCAGGGTCAGAAACAGAAAAAGGTTGCTGACCATCAAGGTGATGAATTCTTTGGTCCATAATCGTTGTTTTGTATTCATTTCATTCATGTGAAACATCACTCCTGTTTGTCTAAGTTGTGTATGTTGGCATTGATGCGCGAGAGCGTGTCCCAGAACATCTCTAATTGATGATCGTCAATGCCTTCGATTAACTGGCTTCCGCATTGACTTTCGATGGTTGTGGTTGCCTCGATCAATTCTTTGCCTGTATCCGTCAAAAAGAGCTGGAAAGCTCTCCGGTCGTTAACCGAAACGGATTTGCGAGTATACCCTTTTTTCTCGAGCAGATCCAAAATACGGGTAGTGGTTGGTTGGTCCTTATCCGCTTTGGCGGCAACTTCCTTTTGATTTAACCCTTCGTGCTCTCCGATGTGGTATAGAACCAGCCATTGCTCGGGGGTGATATCATAGGGCTTCAGGGCATTGGCAAACAAATGCGATGCGCGGCGATAGGTGTAACCCAGATGAAAACCGATGGAGGGGTTGCGTTTAGGCACTTTCAAGAAACAAGTCACACCTTTCATTTCAAGTTTTCAAAAATAGTTGTCTAAACAATTATATGCCTGACATGCAAATCAGTCAAACCATTCAAAAAATTAATTATCTGCATGACAGGGTTTCGTTCAACGATGTGGAATATGAAAAATGGAATGATAACATAGCTCTAACAATTGCGAGCTATATTTATAGTACAAACCAATATCTAACCACTCAGGAGGAAGTACAAATGTCACAATTGATTAATTTTGCACACCGCGGGTCATCGGCCATATGTCCCGAGAATACGATGGCTGCTTTTGCCAAAGGCTTGGAACAGGGAGCTACCGGGATTGAAACCGATGTTCAGATGACGAAGGATGGAAGGCTGGTTCTGATCCATGATGAGAGTGTCGCCCGTACCACGGGGGCCGAGGGGCTAGTCAAGGATTATACATACGATGAGCTGGCCAAGCTGGATGCAGGCTCATGGTTTGGAGCGGTTTTTCAAGGGGAACGGATACCGCTGCTGGAAGAACTGCTGGAATTAACGAAAAATCACGGCACGATTGTTAATATCGAGCTGAAGAACGGATCGATTCAATATCCCGAGCTGGAAAAGCGCGTGATCGAGACCGTAAGACATTACAATATGTCAGAGCAAATCGTCATCTCAAGCTTTAATCATTATTCCCTGGTGGAGTGCAAACATATTGATCCTGAAATACGAACTGGCCTGTTGTATGGCGAAGGGTTATACAAACCGTGGGAGTATGCCAAATTGGCTAAAGCGGATGCTCTTCATGCATACCATCGCGCAGTTCTGCCGGAATGGGTAGAGGAAGCGAAACAGCATGGCGTAGTCTATCACCCTTGGACCGTCAATGACGAGGAGCAGATGAAAGCCTTGATCGATGCCGGCGTGGCGGGCATTATTACGGATTATCCGGATGTACTCGGAGGATTGCTACAAATTAAGGGAGCGTGACTTTGTGAAGAAAACATGGCTGCTGGGCTTTGGCTTTTTCAGCATTAGCATTACCTGGGCGCTGTACAATGCGTTTGTGCCCTATTTTCTGGAGGATTACATATCTAGTGTTGCCCTGATCGGTTTCTTTATGACGATCGACAATTACTTTGCCTTGTTCTTGCAGCCATGGATCGGAAGTCGCAGCGACAGGACCCACACCCGGTACGGCAGAAGAATGCCTTACCTGCTCATCGGTATGCCGCTTGGCGCTCTGTTTACCGCAATCATTCCGTTTCACAACGGGATGGCGACATTGATACTGTTCATGGTCCTCATGAACCTGGCCATGAGTCTGTATCGTTCGCCTACCGTTTCATTAATGCCGGATATTACGGAGGAGAAACGCCGCACGAGAGCCAACGGCATCATTAACTTTATGGGCGGCATAGGGTCCATATTGGCTTTTGGCGTGGGCTCGGTGCTGTACAGTGCTCATCAGTCCCTGCCTTTTATTGCCGCAGCGGGCATAACGCTGGTGTCGTTGTTCATTTTGAGAACGTTTATCCAGGAGAAGCGTGACGCTCCAGGCTATCAGGCTCAGACGGCCGCCAAATCTAAAGTTTCCTTCAAGAGTCAGATCAATCGGACGACGGTGCTGCTCTTGGCGGCGATATTTTTCTGGTTTGTCGCATATCAAGGGGTTGAGACGCTGTTTACTTTGTACGGGAAAAACGAGATGGGGCTAACGGAATCGCAGGCTTCCTTTTCCCTGACGTTTTTTTCGCTCGCCTTTGTTGTGTTCGCCATTCCAAGCGGATGGCTTGGCGGTAAATTCGGCAAGAAACGGATGATTCTGATCGGAGTCAGCGGGCTATTGGTTGTCTTTGCGCTCGTACCATGGGTTGAGTCACTGCTATTGCTTCGCATATTGCTGACCGTTGGCGGATTATTCTGGGCTTGCATCAATATCAACTCCTATCCATTTATCGTATCTACAGGATCGGAGGACAGCATTGGGACACGGACGGGAATGTACTATTTGGTATCCTCACTTGCGGCAATCTCGTCACCGCCTCTTCTGGGCAAGCTTATTGATGGCATGGGTTATTCGATTCTGTTTTATTGCGCCGCAGGCAGCATGCTGCTCGCGCTGATCTGCGTGCTGATGATCCGGCATCAGGAAACGGAAAGCCCTGCAAACTCGCAGACCGCTTCCGCCAGCTTGTCCTAGCCGATTAAATTTTTTGCTAACCGAAGGTTAGGCTCCTGCTGGTCAGTGTGTACGGAATAACATTGACGAGAGCTTGCCGGCACAGGTAGAATCTAATATCAGATAGATTTGAATTAGAATATGCCGGCAAAGGTGCAGGAGCTGATTCCAAGGTTGACAACGATTTATGATATTGCCAAGAAAACAGGCTATTCGCCTACGACGGTGTCGAAAGTCTTCAACAATTATCCGGATGTCCGGGAGAAGACGAGAGCCAAGATTCTGGCAACCGCGAAGGAAATGGGCTATCTTCCTAACGCAAACGCCAGATCGCTTACGACGAAGAGATCCTGGACCATTGGCATTCTCTTTGTGGAGGCTACAGGAGCAGGGATTCGTCACCCTTATTTTGGAGCCGTCATCGAAAGTTTTAAGAAAATTGCCGTATCCAAAGGGTATGATCTGATGTTCATCTCCAAGGATGTCGGCGGCCGAAGAAGCAGTTATGTGGAGCATTGCAAAATTCGGGGCGTCGACGGCGTGGTCGTCATTCTGTCGAGCAGCGAGGACCCCGATTTCAAGGAGCTGCTGGATAGCGGCATACCGTGCGTCATTCTGGACTCGTCACCGGAGCATGTGCATTCGGTTTACTCCGACAATATTGGGGGGAGCATGCTGGCACTTCGGTATTTGCATTCGCTTGGACATCGCAGCATTGCCCATATATCGGGCGGATTGAATACGTTTGCAGGCGAGCAGCGTCAGCAGGGCTATGAGCAAGCCCTACGGGAGCTTGATCTGGAACGAAGGGAAGAGTACATAACAGGCAGCGATTTTTTCTCCATCGAGAGCGGATATGAAGCCATGAAGAGGCTGCTGGGGCTGGAGGATCGGCCGACAGCTGTTTATGCCGCTGGAGATCTGCTTGCGCTTGGAGCTATCCGTGCCGTGCAGGATCATGGCTTGAATGTACCGGGAGATGTGTCCATCATCGGTTTTGATGATATAGAAATGTCCCGTTATATTACCCCTGCGTTAACGACCATACGCCAGGATACGGAGCAGCTGGGCACCGTTGCGGCAGAGATCCTTCTTACTTCGATCGAAGAACAAGACGCACCAGTACAGTCGGTTATGCTGCCGGTTCAATTGATTATCCGGGAATCCTGCCGCCCGGTCACTTAGGTGAAATATAAAGGCAGGACTCATTTTCGCCACTTTTCGAAACCGGTTTCGAAAAGTGGCGAACGCTGAATTTTGAATCAAAGTATGAACCCATTTAAGGAGGATCTGAGCATGTCAAATTATCGTTTTGAGAAGGATACCTTTGTGATCGAGCAGTATGATCACGCCAAACCGTTTTCCAGCTTCCTGCCGGGGATCGCTGGCTTGAAGGGGATCCCGATGTGGACCTTTTATGTGAATCGGGGTCAGGGGATTTGCAGCTTCGGCATACGGGATAAGAACTCGCCGATCATGGAATTTTCCCCGGCAAATATCTCGTATAAGAATGTGTCGACAACCGGTTTCCGTACGTTTATCAAGATGGCGGGGGCACCGGTAGTCTATGAGCCGTTCCAATCCTTTCAGCCGGATTCCAAAGCAAAGAGAACGATGTTGATCCGTCAGAATGAGCTGTTCATTGAGGAGGAGCATGCTGGTAACGGATTACGCACGTCGGTGTCGTATTTTCAGCTGCCCGGTGAAGATTTTGCCGCACTTGTCCGCGAAGTCAGCGTAACGAATATCGGAGCTCAGCCTGTATCGCTTGAACTGCTGGACGGCATGCCGGAGATTCTGCCTTACGGTGTCGAGAATAGCGGGTACAAGGAGGTCGGCAATCTCCTGCGTAGCTGGATGGAAGTAGAGAACCTTGAACGGGGGATCCCGTTCTATAAAGTTCGCTCCAGTACGCACGATGAGGCGGAAGTCAGCGAAGTTACGAGCGGTCACTTCTATCTGTCGTTTGATCAGCACGGGAAGTTGATCCAACCCTTTGTAGACTTTGAGCTGATCTTTGGCGAAAACACTTCATTAATCCACCCAGATCGATTTGCCGTGAGCTCGGTGGAAGCTTTGATGAACGCCAAGCCGTATGCCGTCAACAAAGTGCCCTGCGGATTCAGCGGGGTGTCGGCTACGCTTGAACCTGGGGAGACGGTGACGTTTTATACGCTGGTAGGCCATGTGAACGATATCGGCAAAATCAATAAGCGCTCCAAAGATTTGTGTTCGCCTGCCTATATCCTCCGTAAACGCGAGGAGGCCTCGGCGTTGACACGGGAATTAACCGAGGATGTTGCAACCAAAACGGGATTACCGCTATTTGATGAATATAGCCGTCAGTCCTATTTGGACAATTTTCTGCGGGGCGGATATCCGTTCCTATTCGATAATGGGAAGGAAGGGGCCGTTGTCCATCTATACTCCCGCAAGCATGGGGATCTGGAGCGGGATTATAACTTCTTTTCTCTTGCGCCGGAGTACTATTCACAGGGGAATGGAAATTTCCGGGATATGAATCAGAACCGCCGAAATGACGTGTTTTTCCACCCGAAGGTAGGTACATTCAACATCCGGATGTTCTTCAGTCTCATTCAAGCCGACGGATATAACCCGCTTAGCGTAGAAGGAACGAAATTCCGCGTGAGTGAAGGGAAGAAACAGGAACTGGAGAAGCTGCTGCGGGCCTCCGCGGCTCAGGAAGATTATGAGAAGCTGGCCAAAGCATGCGACGGGGATTATACGCCGGGTAAAATCATCAACGCGATTTCGGATCAAGGCATCAGGCTGGAGATCAGTGAGGAACGGTTCCTGTCCGGGCTGTTGACGATATCCGATCAACATTTTGCCGCTTCGTTCGGCGAAGGGTTCTGGTCGGATCATTGGACTTATAATATGGACCTGGTTGATACCTACTTGGATATATATCCCGACCGTTATGAGGAACTGTTGTTTGGCGAGAATGCGTATACGTTCTTTGACAGCCCGGTGTTCGTCCTTCCGCGGAGTGAGAAGGTAGTGATCAGCCGGGGCAAGGTACGGCAATATGGTGCGCTGTTGGAGGACGAGGAGAAACTGAACAAGCTCGGCAGAAAAAGGAACGCTGCGGAATGGCTGCGTGTAGATGGCGGACTAGGCGACATTTACCGCACGAATCTGTTTGTCAAAATGATCTCATTATCCCTCAATAAAATGGCAACACTCGACCCTTACGGGATGGGGGTAGAGATGGAGGCGAACAAGCCGGGCTGGAATGACGCGATGAATGGTTTGCCGGGCCTTTTTGGGTCGGGCATGAGCGAAACAATGGAATTGAAGCGAATGGTCGCATTTATCGTGGATGCGGCCGAGCGGTTCGGCCATCGAGTGATTCTGCTACCGGAGGAGATTGCGTCTTATTTAGAGAGCGTATACGAAGCCGTACAGCTATACCAGTCCGGCTCACTGGACTCATTCGGTTATTGGGACTTGGTAGCGGGGCAGCGTGAATCCTATCGTGCATCGGTTCGGTACGGGATTAGCGGCCGGGAGGTTGAAATTTCGGTGAAGAACGTGAAGAGCATGTACGAAGCCTTCCTGGATAAAATCGAAGAAGGAATCCAGCGTGCCGAGCAGATGGGTGGCGGAATCGTGCCAACGTATTTCCGTTTTGAAGCCGAGCGATTTGAAAAGGTTCGGGATGCAGCGGGAAACCCGGTGATTACCCGCTATGGTTTGCCTGCCGCAAAAGTGCTTGAATTCAAGGCTTATGCGCTCCCGCATTTTCTGGAGGCACCGGCTCGCGGCATGAAGCTCGCCGATGAAGGCCGGGCGAGAACGATGTATGACCGGATCAAGGCATCCGATCTGTATGATTCCGCGCTCGGAATGTATAAAACGTCCGTCAGCCTGGAGGGAGAAACCGATGAAATCGGACGCATCCGTGCATTTACAGCCGGCTGGCTGGAGCGGGAATCCGTATTTTTGCATATGACCTATAAATACTTGCTTTCATTATTAAAAGCCGGATTGTATGACGAGTTTTTCTCGGAGATCAAAACGTCCCTCATCCCTTTTCTGGACCCGGCTGTTTATGGACGCAGCACGCTGGAGAACTCCTCGTTTATTGCCAGCAGCGTGAATCCGGATCCCCACGTGCATGGACGTGGTTTTGTGGCAAGGTTGAGCGGATCGACGGCCGAATTCCTAAGCATGTGGATTACGATGATGGCAGGAAAAAAGGTATTCCGATACGAAGGCAGCCAGCTGCAGCTTCATCTGAACCCCGTTCTCCCAGCGTGGCTGTTTGACGAGAATCAAGAAGTGTCGTTCACCTTCCTTGGGGCCGTCAAGGTGACGTATCGCAGCGAGCGCGCAGCCAATACGTACGGTCAGGACGGCGTTACGATTCACCGTTTAACTCTCACCACGGTGGGAGGAGATTCGATCGAAGTCGATGGGCCTCATATTACAGGTGAGTTGGCTCATGAAGTCCGTAACGGGAACATCCGGTCCATTCACGCTGTAATGAAATAGAGGGAAACGCAAGCAAACAGGCCACCCGAGATGATGAAGTGCTCCCTGTCAAGTAGACAGACTAAAAAAGCAAAATCATTAGCACTCAATATCCCTTCGGTTATCAAGACTGAGGGGATTATTTTTCTTAGTTAAGCTGCTCGTCGATATTCGTTAGGGGATAAGCCGTTTAGTCGTTCGGTGTATCGAAAATTATTGTAATAATAGATATAAGCTCTTACACTACGAAGGAGACTGTCATACGTATCGTACTTCTCCAGATAATAGCTTTCTGCTTTTAAGGTACCCCAGAATCGTTCAATGGGTTGGTTGTCCAAACACCGGCTTACACGAGACATACTTTTTGTAAACTTGTATCTCTTTTGAAGTTGTCTGTATTCCAGCGAAGTATATTGAAAGCCGCGATCACTGTGCAAGAGCGGCGTAGCATTCGGATTTCTTTTATATGCTTTCTTTACCGTATTCATGACAAGCTCATTGTTATTGGAATGGCTGAACACCCATGAAACAACAGAGTTGTCATATCCATCAATAATGGCACTCAGGTAGGCCTTGCGGCCATTTCCGTACTTTAGCTCTGTTACATCGGTGCACCACTTTTGGTTGGGGACCTCCGCTTGGAATTTTCGGTTCATGACATTCTCAGCGATATGTTGGGCTGGAGCTTTCATGTAATTTGGCCGTTTTTTGCGAATCACTGCCCTTAATTCAAGGGCTCGCATGCCGTTTACGGTTGTAACTTTTTTTAAGCTTACGATTTAACTGAGTACGCATTTGGCGATAACCGAGTATCCCGTTTCGTTTGTCATAGCGACGCTTGACTTCCTTGGCTAGTGCAAGATGTTCAAGTTCCCTGACGGATGGGATCCATTTCAGCCACTTATAATAGGCAGATCGGGCGATTCCTGCTAGCTCACAGAGCTTGGTGATCGCATATCCCTTCTCGGCATGCAGTTCTGTAATCGCTTGATAAATGTCTGCATGCCGAACAAGGGTTAACGTGTATTTCTTCGCCGGATCTCTGTCAACTTTTTTGCGAGTGCATTCTCCATTTCTAAATGCTCATTTCGTGCCTCGAGTTCCTTGATCCGAAGCTTTAACCGTTCCTGTTCGTCTAGCTCTTCTAGCGGCTTTTTACGACCTCGGAGGTCTTTTAAGGCTCCATGACCACTCGCTTGATATTTACGAACCCATGCGTACACTTGCTGGTAAGAGACCCCGTACTTGTCGATGACTTTCTGGTAATCTAAATCATGGGCGATGGTGAATTGTACAATTTCAATACGTTCTTCGTAAGTCGTTTTCCGTCCTTTATTCATATGAGGGGGTTCAATCCTTTTCCGAGTTGGTTTCATTTTCACCCCTTCAGTATACTTGGAAATCCAGCTCTCTAACACAGATTTACTCGAAATATGGTACTTTTTCACCACCGCTCGTACAGAGTATTCTCCAGAGCGTACATCTTGAATGGCAGATAGTTTTAGCTCCTTGGAGTAGGATTTCCATCCCCTGGATTCTCTTAATCCTTCTTCTCCATCTACTTTGTATTTCCTTATCCAATCATTAACCGTGTTTTTATGGACCCCCAGTTGTTTTGCCTCATGGTTAGGATTGGATTCATGTTGCAAGCAACGCCTCACAACCTGAATCTTGATTTCATATGAAATCGGGCTTCTTTTGGACATTACAAAAACTCCCATCATAGGTAGAAGTAGAATTTCATTTTTTCTACTGTCTACTATGATGGGAGCATATCAATGAATCGGGTGGTCTATTCACTGTTATTTGAAGTTCTGTTTATTCATTAGGGGGCTTTTTGTTATTGCTTGACATGGCCGAGCCAAACGTAATGCCAATGGCGGCACCGATCGCTATGCCGATAGCGATATTATCCATGGCAACACCAATGGCTACCCCAACGCCGACCCCCATGCTTATCCCAAGGGCCATGTTGTTCTTTTTCTTTTCCATACGACCGTCACCTCTATCTGTATCTGTTGATCCCGACAAGCGTCCTTCCTACTCTAGCTGCTATTGTTTTTATTATAGAGGATATTGGACGTGGATGTCGGATATCCGCTGCTTCATGTTTTCTTCGCTTGCAAGTCCCAGTGTTGCAACCCATAATAGATATATCGATTTGAAATACATATGAATTCAACATCTCCGAGTGCGAGGAGGGGGTTGTCATGCAGTGGATCGCCATGCTGACGATGCTGATCGATCATGTAGGGCTTGTGTTTTTTCCGCATCAGGAGATTTGGAGAATCATCGGCCGCATTGCTTTCCCAATCTACGTCTATGCTCTTGTTCAGGGGCACCGCTACACTTCTTCGAGACCCAAGTATATCATTCGGCTGGCCGTTATTGCGGTGATCTCCCAAATTCCCTATCAGCTTGCGCTGGATCCTGAAGGGTTGAATGTGGTCATTACCCTGGTTGCTGGAGCTATCGTTTTATATGTGCTGGAACGTTCGGAATCCCAGCTGTTATCGTGGATGGTTGTTGTTGCCGCCTGTGCCCTAATGAGTGAATTTCCGTTTGATTACGGAGCTTACGGACTGCTGTTGATTTTGATTTTCCGATATGCTCAGGCCAGCTGGCTTGTTCCGCTTCATATGGTGCTGAACCTGTTATTCTGGTTCCTTAATAACTGGGAGCTGCAGATGTGGAGCGTCATCCCGACGGCTGTGATAGCTTATGGCCCGCATGCATGGAGGAAACTGGAGTCTATCCGGGTGAGTCGCTGGGTATGGCGTTCATTTTATCCTCTGCATTTACTGATTATTGCGTTATTACGGGTGATTGTATAGAGATGCACTCTTTAGGTTACCGGTTGATGGATTGATTATATACAAGGAGAGACATACATGTTGAATATCGCAATGGCTGCCTGCATCCTATTGTTCGCAGCGGCGGGTTACATCGCATTCATGAATTCCAAATTAATTGCGGATAAAAAACGGGAAGCATACATTCCTCCGCCTGCTTCGGAATATACCGTTTATATGACGCCTCAGTTCACGGAGGAGGACAAAAGATCGATGAGTCCGATCGGCGTCATGGAATTTCGCGACCCGCAAGGGATGATGAAGGTATATCTTTGCCGGGTCAGGAATGCATCCGAGGATCTGAAGCTGGAGCAAGCCGGCAATGTGTTTCTTCATCATTTGACGAAGGCCAGGGACACTGGCACGCTGATGTTCTACCGCACGGTGGAGGAGGCGCTGCAAGGACCGGAAGAGAAGAGTTTGACCGACCGACTGTCTGCAGCTGCCAAAAAAAAGCCGAGAACAGAATAGGCAAACAGGGTCAATCCACCCACTAGCGGGGTAATAAAGAAATAAAAGACCGAAAGGAGATTTTCCGAAATGAAAACATTTAAAATCGGAAGGACATCGGTCTCCGTCTTTATAGGCGATATTACGACATGGACGGGCGACATTATCGTCAATGCTGCAAATTCGGGACTGCTGGGTGGAAAAGGCGTGGACGGCGCAATTCATAGCGCCGGCGGGCCGGAAATCATGGAGCAGTGCATGGAAATTCGCAAGCAGCAAGGCGGCTGCCCGCCAGGCAATGCCGTGATTACCGGTGCAGGCCGGCTGCCTGCCCAGCATATCATTCATACGGTCGGCCCGATCTGGGAGGGCGGCGGACGGCGTGAGGAGCATACGCTGGCGGAATGCTACCGCAACAGTCTCCTGCTTGCAATCGAGGTGGGTGCCAGAAGCATCGCCTTTCCTAATATAAGCACGGGTATCTATGAGTATCCTAAGGCTCCGGCATGTGACGTTGCGTTAAAGGCGGTTACGGAGCTGCTTGAGGAGGATCTGCCGGATAACCGCCTGGATCGGATTGACTTCGTTTGTTTTTCTCCTGATAATGAAGAGCTTTATATCCATTGGCTTGAGCAGTACACACAGGAGAAGGAGGCGCAAGTATAAGAAAAACCTTATCGACGCACATTCTCAGAAGATAGACCGCGTTTATGGGAAGTTTTTCTTGCGATATCAGGAATGCCATGCTTCGAAGTTTTAACTTTCTGATATCTAAAGAAAAACCTTATCGACGCACATTCTCAGAAGACAGACCGCGTTTATGGGAAGTTTTTCTTGCGATATTCAGGAATGCCATGCTTCGAAGTTTTAACTTTCTGATATCTAAAGAAAAACCTTATCGACGCACATTCTCAGAAGACAGACCGCGTTTATAGGAAGTTTTTCTTGCGATATCAGGAATGCCCGTGCTTCCATTCCCGGAAGACAGACCGCGATTCATTAATAAAATCAGGGGCGCAGTTAGCGCCCCTGCCGTTTGTCAGTCGACTTTACATATGATAGGAACCGCTTGGCTCAAACAGCACCCATTCCAGCATCGTGATCATATCGTCGAGGCGGGTTTCCTGATTGAGAAGGGAGGCTCGCTCCGGACTGTTCTCCTCAAGAGCAGTCAAGCGAGTGTGCAGCTTTTTCTTCTGCATCATAAGTTCATTGATCTTGGATTTGATTTGGTTCTCGGTTCGCATAAGTACAATCCTTTCGTTTGTATGAAATCCATCTGTTTACCCCATATTATAGCATTTGACTCAGCTTAAGACGAAGGAGCGGATTCGCATGGAAAGTGAATATAATATGAAGAAAATCGCGGCGGAGCATGCCGCCAAGTATGTCCAGGATGGGATGAAGATTGGGCTGGGCACAGGCTCAACCGCTTATTACGCGATTCTCAAAATCGGCGAGATGGTCCGATCCGGACTCTCGATTCAGGCCGTGGCTACCTCTGAAACCTCGGAGAAGCTGGCGATGGAACAAGGGATATCCTTGACGCCTATCCATCAGATCGATCGCTTGGATCTGACGATTGACGGGGCGGATGAGTTGGATGACCAGCTCCGTTTAATCAAGGGAGGGGGCGGAGCGCTTCTCCGCGAGAAGATCACGGCTTTTCACAGTGAACGGCTCGTGATTGTGGCGGATGAAGCGAAAACCGTAGCTCAACTCGGCACTTTCCCGCTGCCGGTTGAGATTGTCCCTTTTGCTTTTGAGTGGACTGTTCGGTCACTAGCCCAGCTTGGTTGTTCGGTGGAGATCCGCCGTAAGCAAGATGAGGGATTTTATGTTACGGATAACGGGAATTATATAGCTGATTGCCGGTTTCAGCATATTGCCCGTCCTGAGGAATTGAGCTCTCGGCTAGGCGCCATTCCTGGCGTGGTTGAACATGGGCTGTTTATCGGTATGGCTGACCAAGCGATCATCGGCTGCCAGGATGGAACGGTACGGATATTACATTCCGGGAGCATAGAAGCAAAGAATACATTTGACAGTTGATCCGGCGTTCATTAACCTTAATAACATGATATCTTTCGGAGGGTGAAATATGTCGGATATTCAAGAACACGAGGATACCCCGTTACATTTGCTGGTTGTCCTTGCCAGAGCTTATAACGCAGTGATGACACATTCGCATCGCAGCATCAATAGTCACGGATTGAACTCCACCGAATTCGGCGTATTGGATGTGCTCTATCACAAAGGACCGCAGCCGCTGCAAAAAATAGGCGAAAAGGTGCTCATTTCCAGTGGTAACATTACATACGTGGTGGACAAGCTTCAAAAGAAAAACCTGCTGGTTCGCCGGGCTTCCGCTGAGGATCGCCGCGTCATTTATGCTGAGCTTACCGCAGAGGGAAAGGAATTCTTCGAAGCCATCTTTCCTCAGCATCAGGAATTGATGGTTAAGGTGCTTAGCGGCTTGTCGGAAGACGAGAGAGCGCAGGCGGCGATGCTGCTGCGTAAGCTTGGGATCAGTGCGGAGAAGATGTTATAGACCTATAGAAGTTTTAGATTGGAGATATGTATGCTTAAAGATATAACGATGCAAGCGATGCAACCCGAAGTAAAGGAACTGCTCAGTTACTCGGTATTTCCGGATCCGGAAGCCGTGGATCAGGCGGCTGCTGCTTATGAGACGGGCCCAAGCCGGTTGTTTGGATTTGAAGAGGACGGTCTTCTCTTAGGAGTCATCGGTTTTGATGTCGACCAGGACGAGCTTACCATTCGGCATCTTGCCGTTCTTCCGGAGAATCGGGGAAAGGGATATGGACGAGGATTGATTTTGGAGCTGCTCCTTGAGGTCCAGCCTAAGCCGGCCCGAGTTATTGCCGAAACGGACGAAGATGCCGTAAACTTCTACCGCAGTATCGGCTTTGAGGTGTACAGCCTGGGAGAAAAGTATCCGGGTGTTGAAAGATTCCGCTGCATTTACGAGGTGGAGGAATCCGAAGAATAGGCTATTCTTATCCAAAGCATGTTTGCCGTCTTCGAGTGGAATTAAAATTGCCATTCAAGACAATAGACCCGTTTCGCAATGGGGGTACTCCTCATATAATGTCGTAACGAGCGGGGCAGGGGGTGAACATGTTGGTGTACCATTATACCGCTGTCGGCGATTCCTTGACCTTCGGGTTTGGGGCGATGCCTGGCAGCGGTTTTGTTCCGTTATACCGCCGGATGGCGGAGGAGAAGCTTCGCCAGTTCGTGGCCCATGAGAATCTCGGGGTCAATGGATTAACCTCGGATGAGTTATACGATCGGGTCGTTCAGCTTCCTACGTATCGCTTTCACCTGCAGCAGGCTCAGATCATCACGATATCGATCGGAGGGAATGACTTGATACGTGCGGTAAAGTCCACGGGAGGCCCACCGAATCGGGAGGTGCTGGATGCTGCCTTGTATCGATGTCAGAATCATGTGGCTAATACCATTAGACATATCCGTAAAATAAAGACTCCGGTCAGCAAACCTTATTTTATTCGCGCTATCGGTCTGTATAATCCATACCCGGCCTGGACGGAGGCAACGGAATACGTGATTCGGTTCAATCGGCACTTGATGGGGCTAAGTGATGGTTATTTTCGAGTAGCTGATATTTACGCACAATTTTCAGGCCGAGAGAAAGAACTGATGTCGGTGGACGGTTTACACCCGAATGGCCGAGGGTACCGGGTGATCGCGGAACAATTAAACCGGCTTGGGTACAAGCCGCTTGCATAACCAATCGAATGTTTAAGAAAAAAAGGGTGTCCCCTGGTCTCTCGACCAGGGGACGCCCTTTGATTTATGTAATCCTTATTAATTATAATAATTTCCTGAAAAAGCTTCGTACGGCCCATTTGCGTTCTTGCCGTTTTTTGTATTTCGGCAGTGACCGGTATACATCCATAGATTCCTGATAAGACTTCTTGGCATCCTCGGTCCTTCCCAGCGATTGATACATATATCCCAGCAAATAAAAGGCTTCGCTTGAAGAAGAGTGAATGGAATGGAACTGCTCTAAATAATGGAGCGCCTTCTCCCGATCCGAATCCCGAAATGCATCGGCAAGCCTAAGATAAGGCCGGCCGTATTTGACCCTCGGGTTGATCTCCAGGGCCCGGATAATATCCGACTCTCCTTGCGGTATGCTGCCGGTATGCAGCCGTGCGTTTCCGATATCGTCCCAGAACTCGGCGGAGTCCTCCAAGCTGGATTCAATGGATTCAAGGAGCTTCAAGGCTTCCCCATACTTACGTCGCTCCAGAAGCAATCTGGCAAGCTCGTGCCTTGATGAAACGTCGCTGGGGCTAACTGCAATCTGTCTGCGCAGCTTGGAAATATTACGTGCGCGCTTAATTGGCTTTGTCACGCTGGGAAATACCCCGACGAAGCGGCGGTCCAGCACATACACGATGAGCAGCAGCACCAGGATCGCCGTAATCGGATTACCGAAGATGTAGAACAGAAATCCAAAAATGATGAGTTTAAACAAAAGGGATCCCTCAATTTCTATGTGAAGTTGTAACACAAATTATACCATAACATGGATTTATTTAGGTGGAAATACGATCGGTTCCATAGACCTTGAATACATGCGCATGTCGGAATAGGCCATAGGTATTGAAAGAAGGTCGATGATAGCCGATAAAGGTAGTAAAGAGGTGATAATCATGGCGAAAAAGGGACAAATATTCCATCATTACAGTTTTGAAACGAAGAAAAAGGCAGTCGCCATGCGGCTGGAGGGCATGACTAAGAAAGAAGTGGCATCGGCCTTACAAATATCTGATATCGGACGGCTGAAAGTGTGGATGCGCAAATACCGTGAGTTGGGCGAAGAAGGTTTGGTCGATCGCCGCAGGAGAATTGTATATTCAGATCCTGACACCGAGCGGGATGAAAAAGAACAGCTTTCGCAGGTATAGACAATAAGTGATCGCATGAGGTGTGGTAAACGACCGTTACACCATGCCTCTTTCATATGGGAATCAAGGGTGATGCTCTATAGTCGTATCCGGGATTTTCGAATGCATGGGCCAATTCATTAATCTTATCCCGAACAGGCGGCAGCCCAGTTCATTTGAGCGGAACCGACATAACATGTGGTATGTTCAAAAAAGGAGGGATTCATGTGAGCGGAGTAGGAGAAGGTTACGGCGGCTATGGATATGGCTCTTCTGTAGGTGCTATTTTGGTATTATTCATCTTGTTGGTGATCATTACTCGCGCATTTATCTAATCCGTCTTTTGAGCGAACAAACCAATTGAATCAATAAGTAAATACCGAGCACCTTGAGCAGTCACAACGACAGACCGTCCAAAAGAGGCATGGCCTCTTCTTAGGGCGGTCTTGTTCATGATGAAGGGAGTATCGGCGTGAATGATTTGTCATGAATATCGTTTAACGTTTAACCTCATATGAGAATAATCTCCAAAAAAACAGACCGCTCGAGAAGAGTGGTCTGTTTTTGGGAGAACGAATATGGACCCGGGTCCATCCTCTGTCCCCGGTGTGCTACTCATGCTACATCATAATCAATATAACCTTACCGTTAACGAAAGATACGATATCAAAATTCGAGTACCCCCAGGTTTCAATGGTTTTCCCGCCGCCAGTGGTAATGTCCTTGGCCGCCGGATTTCCCCATGACAGCTGCACCTGTTCTTTGGTCATCCCGAGGGAAACCTGGCCTGCTTTAATCTGTTTCCAGACCGATGCGGACCATTTGTATTTTTGGTAAGGGTCGTAATTTAATAGGGAAGATCGGTCCGCAAACAGCTGCATTACTTCCGAAGACCGCATAGGATAGCTTTTCACTGTTTTTCCAGAAGCCGTTTGGAAAATCACATTGAATTCGCCTTTGTCATCCGGCAAAATGTCGGTTACCGTCAATTTCGAGAAGCGTTCCAAGTCTTCGAAATCATTCACCCAATACGTTCGACCAATAAATTTAACCAAGCTGCCCTGCATCGCTTTTTTGATCAAGCCAGCCGTCTCATTGGAAACAACGGTCATGACTGCATCGCTCCCGAAGGAGATATTCGCTTGTTTCCACTTGGCTTCCCAGCCGATTTTCGCGCCCAGAACATCGGATAACACGGAAGCTGGAATTAGCAATTCGCCTTTGTCGGTCATCGGAGCTGCCTTTAAGCGCAGCGGGCTGCCATTCAGCTTGGCCTGGTTGCTGCCTGCCGTGAGCAAGAGCACGGTCTCTCCAAACTTGGCCTCCACGGATCCTTTTTTGGCCGAATAGGTGCCGCCCAGTGCCTGGATGACGGATTTGGCCGGCACCATGATATTCCCGTTTACTTGTTTCGCATATTTCAAATTGTTGCGCAGGCTGGACGATACCGTAATCGATTTGGACAAACCGCCCGAGGTTACCGTAATCTGTGTCTTGCCAACGCCCGCAGACTTCAGTATTCCGTTCTTCTGTACGTTCATCAGATAAGGCTTCTCTATATCGATCAGGGCATCTTTAACCGGCACTTTGATCTTGGCCCCGTTCGTGTAAGTCTCCTGGATACTGACTTCAAGGGTATCCCCTACATAAGGCTTGGCTTCGGATATCGAAACCGATAAGGCCTTAACGACTGGCACATCAACCGATTTGTTCTGCCCGTTCGTGTGGTGTATCCAGCTTCCGTCAGAACGCTGAGCATAGAACCCCTCCGACAGATCCTCGGCATTTCCGTAAATCGAGGTTCTTACGATCCCGCTTAGTCCGGAGACCTGCTCCTTGAGCTTCCAGCGGTCTTTATACACTCCGGTTGTCCATACGGTTCCGTCTTGGAGCGTCACAATCAGAAGATCCGTCGGCTCATTGGATGCATAAACGATATGAGCTGCGTTCTGGGCGACGGTAACCGGGATGATGCGCCCGTTATCATCAAAGTTGGACGTTTCGTATACCACCACGTCACCGTTGTCACGCAATAGGGCAACACGCCCGCTGTGAACCGTCATGGATTTGACCCCGACCGGGTTTTCCACGATACCGAGCTTCTTGAATTGTCCCTTTTTGTAGTTATCCTCTAATAGCAGCTCCCCGTTTGAGGACAAGGCGGCAAATTCTTGATCCGCATTGGCGATAAGCAAAATGCCGCTGAGGTTTTTTGCTTTTTCCGAGCCGCCCCATACGGTGCCGTCCGACTTCAGCCAGTAGGAACCCGCTATCTGCTTCACTCCGCTTGTTCCCGGAACGACCTCGGGTCCCTTGCCGATATCCCATTCCACTAATCGCCCATCCTGCGTCATGCCGATGCCTCCGTATTCATAACCGCTGATGGCTGCAACTTTACCCGGCGTCCGTATGGCATGTCGTCCGTCGATCAGGGACCACATGGAGCCATCGCTCATCAGGTAGGTGTTCCTTCCCGCAATGTCGCTGATCTGGAGCCTGGACTCTTCGGCAGAAGCGATCCCGTGCGTCGTGCCTGCAAAACCAAGTCCCGCCAGCATGGTAAATAATACGAGAACATACAACGTTCTTCTCACTTACATGACCTCTCTTTACTATACAATTAGGAATATTTTTCAAACAGCTTAATTGATTCGACAAAATTTACGCTATTCCTGCAATTGTCGCGTGGTGCTATGGATAAAAAAGGGAGCAAAAAAACGCCCTCCGATAGATATCTGGGGACGTTTTGTCGGTTAAGCTCGTGATTGTTTGTTGAATTGCCTTGACCTTAACGGTGTTTTAGTTGAGAGATTACGGTGGGGATCATTGGTGGCAGAAACTTGATTATGTAATATCAGTTCCTCTCAACAGCAATAAAGCCGCGTATAAATCATTCTTCACTGTTTCGATTATGGCGAATTTCCTGAACGTAAGAAAAGAGATTAAAGCGATCCAGGCATATTTCATTCTCGTTCGTTCTATTTCTGTATCTTCATGGCTAATGAAACGATTCATGAATCAGTTCCTCCCCTTGAAATGGGTGTCTTTGTCCCACTATTCGTGCGCCGGGTCGCGAGCAAATGTTCACAGTGTCAACCCTAGCGGAACAAATACACAATGCCGGCGACCGCAAGAAATACGAAACCGGCTAGTAAGAACCAGATGGATACTTTCTCCCTGGATGCGCGGTTGTCCTTGGGTTCAGTAAAGAAGTAGTCTCTTTGATGGTAATCCGTAGTAATAAACGCTCCGGATAGAAGCCCAGCAATCGCCAGGCAAGCCAATCCTGCATATAAAAACAAGTTCATCACTTGTTCCCCCCATCATGCCCTTTATTGTTAGAACGTTTGCTGAGAGGGAATGGTTATGCATTTTTACACAGGTAAATGCATCGTCTGACTAGAAGCAGCAATTGATATGACAAAAAGCCGCTCATCTCGTTTAGCGGCTCAACATAAAAAAAGAACTAAATCCCTGTAATAGACATTGCCGTTACAGGGATTTAGTTCGGGAACCTCCGAAGAGATTCCCTCATGGGAGAGGAGAAACCGGACGAAGAGCTTATGGGGAAACGTAAGTCTTCTCCGCGGTTGTCTACGACATTCATTGATGTCGATATTTCAAGGATGCCCGGCTGTGGTAGAAATATACATGGCTTTGAAAAAAAATGGCGAGTCATTATGTTTCGTTTTTCATATATGGGATGATTGTGTTACGATAATCACTGTCAATGGCGTTGTCTTGGCAATTAATTTATAGATAATGAAACGGGTGAATGAAGCAGTGAGAGTAGTATCCGGAAGTGCAAAGGGCCGGCCGCTCAAAAGTGTGCCTGGTACAAGCACCCGTCCGACGACGGATAAAGTGAAAGAATCCATATTCAGTATGATCGGCCCTTACTTTGAGGGGGGCGCCCTGCTAGACCTGTTCGCAGGCACGGGAGGCCTTGGCATTGAGGCTTTAAGCAGGGGGATGGATCGTGCTGTTTTTATTGATGTTGAACCGAAGAGCATCAGTACGATCAAGGATAATTTGAAGGCGGCCAGACTTGAAGATAGCGCTGAGGTGTACCGCAACGATGCGGGACGAGCGCTTAAAGCGCTTGAAAAGCGCGGCTACAAGTTCGATCTGGTCTTTTTGGACCCGCCATACAGGTTTAAGAATGGTGACGAGCTGATGCTGGATATGGCAGAGCGAGGTTTGCTGCAGGATTCAGCTGTGGTGGTATTGGAATACGAATCAAGTTACAATTATCCTGAGAAGTTTGGTGATTTTTGTTGTTTCCGGACGGCGAAATACGGAGAAACCGCCATATCGATATATCGTTACGACACAGCGCAAGATCAAGCGCCAGAGCTTGATGAGGAGGAATTACAAGATGACAAATGAGAATACTAGTACATACCGAGTTGCCGTATATCCGGGAAGCTTTGATCCGGTCACCATGGGACATATGGATATCATTACACGCGCTTCCAAGCAGTTTGATCTGCTGATTGTGGCCGTGTTGAATAACTTAAGCAAGAACCCGCTGTTCACGATTGAAGAGCGCAAGGATCTCTTAAAACAGGAAACCGCACATCTTCCGAATGTGGAAATCGACAGCTTTCGTGACCTTCTGGCGAATTATATCCGTCAGAAGAATGCCCAGGTCATCGTACGGGGGATCCGCACGGTGACCGACTTTGAATATGAACTTCAGCTGGCATCCACCAATCACAAGCTGAATCCGGATGCCGAGACGATTTTCATGATGACGCACCCGAAATATTCGTTCCTTAGCTCAAGTCTTGTTAAGGAAATCGCTCATTTTAATGGAGACACCACGGATCTGGTTAGCCCCGAGGTCCATGCCGCGATGCGCCGTAAATTTAGCGGCGATAACGGTCAATAAGACGGGAACACAGCCAGAATGTCGCTATCAATAATAAGCAGATCGCGCCTTGAACCTGCAAGAATGAAGGCAATCCGCTCCAAAAGTTGAAGTGCTGATCCGTATTGGCGTGATCCAGCGGTTCTGTTCGGAAAGCCGGTACGATGCCTGCTGAAAGGGCGCTGACCGGCTTCCACATTGCCAGTGTAATCGCAAAGGCGAGCATGGAATGCAGGGCTCGCTTCATCATAAAGTAACGCCAAGAGAGACCGGTTTCCCGCATGAGCGACAGGCTTTGCAGCTGAGCGCTGATTCCGCTCCACGCAAGTGCGGCGGACAGTATGGCCAGCTGTAAAATTCCAGCTTGGAATGCCGAGGAGCTGATGGACTGGGCTGCCAGATGGGCCTCCAATATTCCGGATACAAGATAGGGTGGAAGCTGCGGCAGCAGGTGACCGGTCAATACTCTGGTCAGGACGGCGAAGAACAAGATAAAGCCGCCTGTCATCATTAAAGTTTGAACTGAACGGGTAACGGAATCGCCCAGTAATTTGCCAAAGCTCCGCCCATCCCGTTGATGGGCCTCCAGCGCCGCAGTCGCTGCCCTTTTAAGAAGGGGGCGTTGGGCGTTTTCCCTTGTCCGTACCGTGTGTAGAGTTGAATTAAATCGTCGTGTGTCTTCTGATGAAACCGGTTTATGGAAGAGTGCGAATATCCAAGCGGCTAGCAGTCCGGAAATCCAATGAACGATCAGCAGCAGATACCCAGCCTCCGGTTTATGAAGGAGGCCGGTTCCGATGACAACGAGAATGGTCATTGGATTACAGAAATGGGATATAGCGGCGAGCCTTCCGGCATCCATGGCGCGAAGCTCGCCTTGTGTATATATTCGGGAGGCGGCCTGCGCTCCTGCCGGGAACCCGGCCGTCATTCCTGTTATAAGAACCCAGCCGCCAGCACCGGGAAGTTTGAATATTTTTTTCATCAAAGGGTCCAGCAGTACGCCAACTCCATGGGCCCAGCCATAGGCGATGAGTATTTCCACCAGTACGAGAAAAGGCAGCAAAGCGGGAAATACGATATTCCACCATAGCTTAAGTGCTTGCAGGGTGGCTTGGAAGGCAGGTTCGGGCGCGCTGACGACAGCCAGTACAAGCAGGAAAGCGGCGGCACCCAGCAGGATGGTGTTCCACAGCCCGTTTGATGACTTGACGGCGTTGTCTTTATTCATAAGGAATCTCCTTTCAGCGTAAACATGGCTAGTACAACTTTATGCAAAGGAGACAACCGTCAGACCAAACTTGGTGGAAGGCTGGATATATAAGGCGGAGGGAAGGGAACCACATGAAGAAGTCTGTAAAACCGAATGGCTTAAAAATTGCGCTGTATTTGTTAATGGTCGGGGTCATGCTGTACGTTGTCGTTTATATGCCGACCCCTTATCTCGTATACCAGCCGGGGAGTGCCGAAGAGGTTCGTCCCATGATCAATGTCGAGAAGGGCGATCCGGCGGAAGAGGGCACTTTTATGATGACAACCGTGTCGGCAAGCTATGCCAATATGGCGTTGTTGATGATGTCTGCGTTTAACCCGAATGCGGAGGTTGTGAAAAAAGCTGAGAAAATGGGCGATCAGAGCAAGGATGAGTATGCAGCCACACAAGTGTATTACATGAACTCTTCCCAGTCGTCTGCAATGGAAGCCGCCTATCAGGAAGCAGGAATTGACTACAGCATCGAGCCTGCTTATGTATTCGTGATGTCGATTTCCGAGAATTCTGTTAATGCCGAGCATTTCCGGCCTGGCGATAAATTGATCAAGATCGATGGGCAGCCGGCAGAGGATAATGAGAAAATTGCCAGCCTGTTAGGCGGGAAAAGCATCGGGGAAGTGGTATCCGTGGAGCTTGAACGCAAAGGGAAAACCGTTAAGGAACAGGTTCAGCTTGTGAGCATTAAGGATGAGAAGACAGGAGCGGAGCGTCCGGGATTAGGCGTCATGATTGCCACGATGCAAAGCGTGGAACCGGCCGATCCCGATCACACCATTCATTTTGCGGATACCAATATCGGTGGGCCGTCAGCCGGACTGATCTTTACTCTTGAAATATATAACCAGCTCACCGATGGTGATTTGAGCAAAGGTTACCGGGTCGCCGGAACGGGTACTATTGATAAATCAGGCGCCGTAGGCCCCATTGGCGGCGTGAAGCACAAGATCGTGGCTGCTGATCGGAAGGAAGCGGATATCTTTTTTGTGCCGCAAAAAAATTATGATGAAGCCAAGAAGCGTGCGGACCGGATCAAAACGGACATGAAGCTGATCCCGGTCGAGGACCTGCAAGACGCAGTGGAGTATCTGGAGGAGCTGCCGCCTAAGGGGTGAGCGGCGGCAGCAGGTAATCGCCGTAGTAGTGGCGCATATCAGGCATAGGTTGCCCGTTGGCATAAACGGCGGCTGCCATCAGGTCCCTCTCCAGCTGAGGATGCTCCAGCTTGGCCGGCTTGTGAATGACGGGGAGTGAGGCGCTGTGTTTCATACGTTTCAGCAGAGAACGCCCTGTCTCGCTGAAGCCGAGGACCCGGATATATCCCGGACCTTTCGCCAGCTCTTCGCGATTCATCGATGACTTGTCATGATTCAGCATGATGTGCAGCAGCATGCGCTGAAGCTTGGTTCGCGTATAGCGCTTGGTCTTCAACGCTTCCAGGAGGGCGTCAACCGTCGGCTGCTCCAGCTGAAATAGCGAGCGCTGAACACGGTGCTCCAAGCCTTCGGTCACTTCGAGAAGGCCTTCAAGCTGCGCGGGCGTATGCGTGAGCAGGGTTTGAAACAGCGGCTGGCGAAACTGCTCCCAATGGACGGGAGCTCGTCCGCTCTTGATTTCCCGCTCCATGATGCTGTGCGTGAATTCCGGCATATAGGGTCTGGCGGCTTCCAGTCCCTGTGAAAGTATGATGTTGCGGATGGCGGTTGCGCTGGCAATGGACGACGCTCCCGGCAAGGGATCATGGTACTGTGCGTTTTCCCTTGGTATGGTGTAGGGTGTAATGCGGCTTCCCAGGCGCTCTAGAGCGATTAGATAGTGCAGGCCCAAGGAATTGTTCGGCTGCGTGAGCAGCTCTTGCAAGTGGGCAATCGCCGGTTCGGACTCACCGAATAGGGCAGCAGCGGCAGCGCCGTAAGCGGATGGGAAGTTCATACCTTCCCGGAGGCGCTTTTCGATTTCGGATCGAAGCTCGCCGGATTCGTTGGCGAGCGAACGGGACAACGGCAGAATCTGCTCCAGCGTACCGCTTTCGGATCCGAAGGAAAGGCAATCCACTACGCCCGTAGCCTCCAGAATGGCAACCGCACCGTACGCGAACCATTCCGCAGGCTGCACGGCATAGGTTACCGGCAGCTCGAGACACAGGTCAACTCCCATGGCAAGGGCCATTTCCGCCCGTGCACGCTTGCTTGCGATGGCAGGCTCGCCGCGCTGGAGAAACGGACCGCTCATCACTGCAACGACGGCATCTGCCCCCGTGACTTCTTTGGATTTGCGATAATGCAATACATGACCGTTATGTAAGGGATTATATTCAACGACAATGCCAACCGTCTTCATTCGTTTCAACTCCTTGATTAGAATATAACATAATTACATGACGATCCTGCAACAATAAGCGCATCCCCCGGGAGAGTTGTAATTCTGGTAGTATGAAGAGAAATATCGGGTAACAATAAAGAGGTTGTTAGGGTTATCCTGTTGACAAAACTCTTTGGGAATCGGTATAATAATCTTTGTTTGTTTGGAGTGATGGATATGCTAATTCAATTTCGTAAATTGACAACCAGCGATCAACCGTTACAGTTCCATCAAACCGTGGATGTAAGCAATGCCGTTAAGGACCGCAAGGATATCATTGCTGTTCAGCCATTAGACGTGGATTTGACAGCAATCCCATCGGTTTCTGGTACGGTGGATGTTCGTGGACGATTGCAAGGCGAGCTGGAGATGAATTGCTCCCGCTGCCTGAAGCCGATCAGCGAACATGTGCTCATCCCTTTTCATGAAGTATTCCAGCCGGTGGAAGATCCTGAATCCATTCAGGATGAGAATGATGACACTACATACGTGCAAGGTGAGAGTGTGGATCTCACTCCCTATGTAGAAGAAGCATTTTTGCTCCACCTGCCGCTAGCTCCGGTATGTAAAGCCGACTGCAAGGGGCTCTGCCCGAATTGCGGCAAGGACCTGAATGAAGGCACGTGCGACTGCGATACGGAAGTGATCGATCCTAGGCTAGCCGGTCTGAAGGACTTCTTTAAATGATGATGGATATGGCACCCGTTCAGCGGGTTGAACTGATAAGGAGGTGGGAACATGGCAGTACCTCAACGTAGAACGTCCAAAACACGTCGTGACAAGCGTCGTACTCATTTTAAGCTGGCTGTGCCAGGCATGGTGAAATGCGAGCAATGTGGAGAATTGAAGCTTGCTCATCGCGTATGTAAAGTATGCGGAACGTATAAGGCAAGAGAGATCATCAAACAATAGTTTTTAAATAAGTAGTACTTCATCTTTGGTGAGGTGCTATTTTTTTTGTCTGAAGCCCCCCTTTCTTTTTGACGTGACATGATTTATACTTAACATTAGTACCAGGTTCTAATATTTGCGACTAATTTACATATATATGTTTGAAGAATGGCGGCTTTCATAGCGGCAGAAGGAGTTGTTTCGTCATCGATCGTTTATCCAAGAAAGACCGTCACCAGCGGCTGATTCAGCTGATCGACGAGAATCCCTTTGTTACAGACCGCGAGTTGACTCGCCAGCTTAAAGTGAGCATTCAGACGATACGCCTTGACCGTATGGAACTTGGCATCCCGGAGCTTCGTGAGCGAATGAAGCAGATGGCGGAGCATTCCTATGACCAGGTTCGTTCCTTGTCGCTCGAAGAGGTAATCGGGGATGTCGTTGACTTGCAGTTGGACAAGAGCGGGATATCGATATTTGAAATCCGTGAGGAACATGTATTCAGCAAAACGCGGATTGCCCGTGGGCATTATGTGTTCGCTCAAGCCAATTCACTTGCCATCGCCGTAATCAATGAAGAAATCGCATTGACGTCTTCAGCGGATATACGGTTTTTGAGACAGGTTCGTCTCGGCGAGAAATGCATTGCCAAAGCCTACGTTAGGTCCATTGCCGGCCAGAAGGGGAAGGCCAAGGTGGAAGTGTTTACTTATGTCGCTGATGAAATGGTGTTTCAGGGGAATTTCGTAATCTACCGATCTGCAGGAGAATGACATAAGTAAAGGAGGAAGTTTGGCATGAGAATTGCGATTGATGCAATGGGCGGCGACAATGCCCCCCAGAGTAACGTCGAGGGCGCTCTCATTGCCGCACGGGAATGGAGCGATACCGAGATCATTCTCGTTGGGGATGAAGCGCAGATTGGAGCGCTGCTGAAGGACAAGCCGTCCAATCTGAAGGTGGTTCATGCAAGTGAAGTCATTGAAGCGGAGGATGAGCCGGTTAAGGCGGTCCGCCGGAAGAAGGATGCTTCGATGGTTGTGGCGGGACGGATGATTCGCGAAGGTGAAGCCGATGCCATGATCTCGGCTGGCAATACAGGAGCCCTCATGACGACCGGGTTGCTGGTCGTTGGCAGGATGAAGGGGATTGAGCGTCCTGCGCTTGCGCCTATGATTCCTACGCTCGACGGCAAGGGGATGCTCGCCTTGGATCTCGGAGCGAACATGGATTCGAAGCCTGAGCATCTGCAGCAGTACGCACTAATGGGCAGCCTGTATCGCGAGAAGGTGCACGGAATCACCAAACCGCGGGTCGGGCTGTTAAATGTCGGTACCGAGCCGGGCAAGGGAAATGAATTGACGAAGCATGCTTATCCGTTACTGGAGGAGCTGCCTATCCATTTTGTTGGAAACGTCGAGTCCCGCGATGTCATGAACGGGGTTTGCGATGTGCTCGTATGTGACGGGTTCTCGGGCAATATTTTGTTGAAATCGATTGAAGGAACGGCTGGTGCGCTCTTTTCGCTGTTGAAGGAGCAGTTCAGCAAGTCGCTTAAGACCAAGATGGCCGCCGCCTTGATGATGCCGGAGCTTCGCAGCCTGAAATCAACGCTCGATTATAAGGAGCATGGCGGAGCACCTTTGCTTGGTCTGAGCGGTCTGGTCGTTAAGAGCCATGGTTCGTCGGATGCGAACGCCATCAAGAATGGGGTTCGCCAAGCGCGGACGGCGCTGCAGAACCGATTGGTAGAAAGTATTTCGAATGAAATCAGCGGGAAGTGAGTGAGGAAATGAACAATTTGCGTCCGGTCGGTATTATTGGCACAGGCAAATACGTACCTGAGAAAATATTGTCAAATCATGATTTGGAGAAAATGGTAGATACAAGCGATGAATGGATTGTCTCGATGACGGGAATCCGGGAACGACATATTGCCGCTCCGAACGAAGCGACGTCGGATTTAGCTTATCATGCTGCTGTGAACGCGTTGAAATCCGCCGGAATGAACGCCGAGGATCTGGAATTGATTATTGTGGCGACGATTACGCCGGATATGTTCTTTCCCTCCACCGCATGTTTGCTCCAGGATCGGCTTGGTGCCAAAAAAGCGGCAGCATTTGACCTGTCGGCGGCTTGCTCGGGATTTGTATACGGTCTGGCAACAGCTACAAATTTCGTGAAGACGGGCATGTACAACAACGCATTGGTGATCGGGGTAGACTGCCTGTCCCGCATTACGGACTACACCGACCGCAATACCTGCGTCCTGTTCGGCGACGGTGCCGGCGCGGCGATTGTCGGTGAAGTGCCGGAAGGCCGCGGGTTCCAGGCCTTTGATCTGGGTGCTGAAGGTGCGGGCGGAGCACATCTGTACATTGAGGCAGGCGGTTCGAGATTGCCGGCTTCCGCCGAAACGATTAATACGAATAAACACTTTATTTATATGAACGGCCGCGAAGTGTTCAAATTTGCGGTACGGGTGATGGGATCTGCCACGGAAGCCGTATTGTCCAAAGCAGGCATCGACAAAAAGGATATCGACTTATTCATTCCTCATCAAGCCAACATCCGGATCATTAAGTCTGCCATGGAGCGCTTGGAGCTTCCGGAAGAGAAGGTCGTAATCAATGTTGATAAATACGCCAATACCTCAGCCGCTTCCGTGCCGCTGGCTCTTGTCGAAGCACAGGAATCCGGTCGCCTGAAAGAAGGAGACAAGGTGTTGATGGTTGGTTTTGGCGGAGGATTAACATGGGGTTCCTCCGTACTCATCTGGTAACAGAATAGGATTTAGACCTAGTGAAATAAAAGAAGGGAGCTAACGATTTTGGGTAAAACAGCATTTATATTTCCAGGTCAGGGCGCTCAGTCCGTCGGAATGGGAAAGGATGCCTATGATGCGGTTCCTGCCGCAAGGGATTTGTTTCTTACCGCGGATGAACAGCTTGGATTTCCGCTCAGCTCCATTATTTTTAATGGTCCTGATGAAGATTTGAAACAAACGGTAAATACGCAGCCAGCTCTCCTCGCAACCAGCATGGCTTATCTGGAAGCCATTCGCGGCAAGGGGGTCGAACCGGATTACGTTGCGGGACATTCCCTTGGCGAATACAGCGCACTTGTATGTGCAGGCGTGCTCTCTTTCGAAGAAGCGGTATCGATCGTTAGAGCCCGCGGAGAATACATGGAGGCAGCCGTACCCGGAGGTCAAGGCGCCATGGCAGCCGTGCTTGGCGCAGACCGTGAGGCTTTGTCCGAGCTGTGCAAGAGCATTACGGCAGAGGGACATGTTGTAGAACTTGCGAACATGAACTGTCCGGGACAAATCGTCATCTCGGGTTCCGCACAGGGCGTCGCAGCTGCCGCAGAAAGAGTCAAGGAAGCAGGCGGCAAGCGGGCTATCCCTCTGGAGGTAAGCGGACCCTTCCATTCGACCTTGATGAAGGAGGCGGCTAACCGACTGGCTGATAAACTGGAGCAGGCTGCGTTTAATACCCCATCCGTTCCGGTAGTTGCCAATGTGACGGCGCGTCCGGTGGAAGATGCCGCTGCCATCCGCGGTCTGCTGGTGGAGCAGGTTTACTCCCCCGTGCTATGGCATGACAGCGTGGAATGGATGATCGCTCAAGGAGTGGACACCTTCGTCGAGATTGGTCCCGGCAGTGTTCTCAGCGGTTTGATCAAGAAGATTGACAAATCCGTCAAAGTCATTAATGTAAATAGTCTGGACAGCGTCAGCAGTTTGGAGACGGTCGTATAAATAACGATGGATAAAAACCAGATCACTTTCGGAAAGGAGGAATAGGTATGAGTGAAGCTCTAAAAGGACAGACTGCGCTTGTTACGGGTGCTTCCCGCGGCATTGGCCGGAGCATTGCTCTCGGACTAGCCGATCTGGGCGCTAACGTTGCTGTCAATTATGCAGGCAGCGAAGCAGCTGCAGCCGAGGTTGTGGAAGCGATTCGCGCAAAAGGCGTATCGGCCATCGCGGTTAAATCCAACGTTGGACGGACCGAAGAAGCCGATGCCATGGTAAAGCAGGTGTTGGAGACTTTTGGTCGAATTGATATCCTGGTGAATAATGCAGGGATCACTAGAGACAATCTAATCATGCGGATGAAGGAAGAGGAGTTCGATCAGGTAATCGAAACGAATCTGAAAGGGGTATTCAATTGCCTTAAGGCGGTGACGCGTCCTATGATGAAACAACGTTATGGGCGCATTATCAATATATCCTCCGTTGTCGGAGCGCTTGGCAATCCGGGGCAGGCCAACTATGTTGCGGCCAAAGCCGGAGTCATCGGTCTGACCAAATCAGCCGCTCGGGAGCTCGCTTCCCGTGGAATTACGGTGAACGCCGTGGCACCTGGTTTTATCGATACCGATATGACCCGGGAACTTCCTGAGGACATGCGGGAAGGCCTGCTTGGCGGAATTCCGCTCGCCCGTCTGGGGCAGCCGGAGGAGATTGCCGGCGTGGTTGCTTTTCTAGCATCTTCCAGTGCATCCTATATGACTGGACAAGTGCTGCATGTGGATGGCGGCATGTATATGTAGGCGCCGCCAATGTTCCGGCGCTGGCCGCTGGGCATTAAATCGTTTTCAAATGCCTTCTATGGCAATTTGAAGTCATATCTCGTATAATTACCAAGAGGAGGTGAGCCGGATGTCCGATGTATTGGAACGCGTGAAACGCATCGTTATCGACCGCCTGGGTGTTGACGAAGCCGACGTAACATTAGAAGCATCTTTCAAAGACGACCTTGGAGCTGATTCTCTCGATGTAGTTGAATTGGTGATGGAGTTGGAAGATGAGTTTGATATGGAGATCTCTGATGAAGATGCGGAGAAAATTACGACCGTAGGTGAAGTTGTAAACTACATACAATCTCATACCTAAGTCATTACAGTTAAGTCCCGTTCTTTAGCAAGACGGGACTTCTCCACATTCAATCGAAGCTTTTTTAGCAAAACAAGTGATAGATTATTACTGCCTTCGTTATCATGAGTCTGCATGTGCGGCTTCATAGATGGACGGGCAGTCCATATAGAGGTGAAACTGTTTGAAACATAGAGTCGTTGTAACAGGAATGGGCGTCATGACCTCGATTGGTCAAGACCTGGATACATTCTGGAACAGTTTGATGGAAGGCAAGTCCGGCGTATCCCGCATCGAAGCATTTGATGTGAGTGATTACACAACACAGATTGCAGCATCCATGAAGGATTTTAATCCGGAGGATTACATGGATCGCAAAGAAGCCCGCAAGATGGACCGTTTTGTACAGCTTGCGGTTGCAGCCGGTGCGAAGGCGCTGGAGGACAGTGGCCTTGAAATTGGCGTGAATGCCGATGCAGAACGGGTTGGCGTTTCGATCGGATCGGGTATCGGCGGTTTGGGAACTTGGGAAGATCAGCATAATATCTTGCTCGAAAAAGGCCCGAAACGTGTAAGTCCCTTCTTTATTCCAATGATGATCGCTAACATGGCCTCAGGCCAGATGTCGATCAATCTGGGAGCCAAGGGTCCGAACACTACACAGGTTACGGCTTGTGCTACCGGAACGCATTCGATCGGCGATTCATACCGTCTGATACAGCGCGGTGATGCCGATGTCATGATCTGCGGCGGGGCGGAGGCAACCATTCGTCCAACAGGGATGGCTGGTTTCTGCGCTATGCGTGCAATGTCAACCCGCAATGACGAGCCGGAAAAAGCCAGCCGGCCATTCGATACCGGCCGCGACGGTTTTGTTATGGGTGAAGGCGCGGGCGTGCTTGTGATCGAATCCCTGGAGCATGCGTTGAAACGCGGTGCCAAAATTTATGCCGAGGTGGTTGGCTATGGCCTTAGTGCCGATGCCCATCATATTACCGAGCCGGATCCGGATGGAGCAGCTCGCTGCATGAAGATGGCGATCCGTGACGCAGGCATTGCGCCGGAGGATGTGGATTATATTAATGCTCACGGGACTTCAACGCCGGTGGGAGACCGCTCGGAAACCAAGGCCGTTAAGATGGCTCTCGGTGACCATGCCTATAAAGTAGCCGTTAGTTCAACCAAGTCGATGACGGGGCATTTGCTAGGCGCTGCCGGCGGCGTTGAAGCGGTTATCTGCGGACTGAGCTTGAAGAACCAAACCATTGCACCAACGATTAACCTGGAGGATCAAGATCCGGAGTGCGATCTTGACTACGTACCGAATCACCCGCGTAAAGCCGATTTGGATATCGTCATGTCCAATTCGTTCGGATTTGGCGGGCATAATGCCACGATTATCCTGAAAAAATACGCCGAGTAAGGGGACAGTGTGTTGAGTGGAGATCTGAAGCAGTTACAGCATAAACTTCAAATCCAGTTTCGCAATGCAATGCTGCTGAAGCAGGCCTTTACCCACGCATCTTATGTAAACGAACATCGCTTCAGTCAGAGCCAGGACAACGAGCGTCTTGAATTTCTAGGGGATGCTGTTCTGGAGCTGACGGTGAGCGAATTCTTATACAACCTTTTTCCGGACCGTCCGGAAGGCGAGTTAACCAAGCTGCGGGCCGCTATCGTATGTGAGCCCTCCCTGGTGCAATTCGCTGTAGGTCTGGACTTTGGTCGTTACGTTCTGCTAGGCAAAGGAGAGGAAATGACGGGCGGTCGAACCCGCCCGGCTCTTCTGGCAGACGTATTTGAGTCATTTGTGGGGGCGCTTTATCTGGATCAGGGATTGGAAGCGGTTCGCCGGTTTTTAAGCGACCATGTCTTTCCCACGGTGACCGTCAACGGTCGTCCGCAGATGAGCGATTATAAGACTGAGCTTCAGGAACTGACCCAGCATCACGGCATGGGCGCACTGGAATATCGTATCGTAGAAGAGCGAGGACCGGCACATGAGCGGGAGTTTGTCTCGGAGGTATACATGGGAAGCGAATGTCTTGGACGCGGAAGCGGCAGATCCAAGAAAGAAGCCGAGCAGCAGGCAGCGGCAGTAGCCTTAAAGCAGCTGAAACGTGCGGATGCCTAAAGCTTCGCTGATGTGATGACAAACAAAGAGCAAAGAGCAGTCAAGCGGATAACCGGACCCGGATAGGATGACTGTTTTTTGCTCTTTTCGTTGTCTGTCTTTTGATCAAGGGACAGCTGCTTATAACGTTGATGGACCTCGTCCAAAGACGGCGGTGAAGCCGATTCTACTTATGTTACAATAGCAGGAGAGGTGATAGTTCGAATATGTTTTTGAAACGGATCGAGTTAGCAGGATTTAAATCGTTTGCCGACAAGACGGAGATGGAATTTGTCCGGGGAATTACAGCCGTTGTAGGTCCGAATGGCAGCGGAAAGAGCAACATTTCCGATGGGATCCGCTGGGTGCTTGGCGAGCAGAGCGCCAAATCGCTTCGCGGCGGCAAGATGGAGGACATTATCTTTGCCGGAAGCGATGCGCGTAAAGCGGTTAATTATGGAGAGGTCTCCCTTACTCTGGATAATGAGGATCATGTACTACCGCTGGATTTTAATGAGGTAACCGTAACTAGGAGGGTGCACCGCAGCGGGGACAGCGAGTATTTCATTAATAGGCAATCATGCCGACTCAAGGATATTACGGAGCTGTTCATGGACACCGGAATTGGTAAAGAAGCCTATTCCATCATTGGACAAGGCCGGATCGAGGAAATATTGAGTACACGTTCAGAAGATCGCCGGGGGATTTTTGAGGAAGCATCCGGGATCGTTAAATATAAATCCCGTAAAAAAGAGTCTGTACGCAAGCTGGATGAAACAGAGCAAAATCTGCTTCGCATCCACGACTTGGTCACGGAGCTTGAGGATCAGATCGGACCACTCAAAGAGCAGTCCGAGAAGGCCATTCGCTACAAGGAGCTTCGGGAGAAGCTGAAGCACAAGGAAATCTCGCTGTATGTGTATCAGATCGAACAGATACATACCTCATGGAGCGAGGCCAATGCCAAGCTTGAACAGCTGAAGGAAGAACAGCTCGCGCTGTCCACCGTTGTATCCGCGCACGATGCCAAGCTGGAAAGTGACAGATCAGCGCTGCGCCAGCTGGAGCAGGAAGTTGAGGATCTGCAGAGCCAGCTGCTTCAATTCAGTGAGCTGTTCGAGAAGAGCGAAGGCTATGGCGAGGTGCTCAAGGAACGCCGCCGCAACCTGGAACGTACGCGCGAGCAGCTGGAAGAAAGTTTGCAGTCAGGCGATCAACGTCTAGGAGCGCGCGTAGGCGAGCTTGCGAGCATGAAGAGCAAGCTGCAGGAGCTACAGCAGGAATTAACCCAAGTGCGGGACCAGCTGTCAGCGGAAGAAGCGAAGCTGGTGGGCGTAACCGGCGGAATCAGCCAACAGCAGGAAGAGAGCTTGAAGGGGAATTTACTGGAGCTTATGAACCAAATGGCTCAAGCCCGGAATGAAATCCGTTACGCCGACCAGCAGCAGGAAGCGCTGGATCGGCGGATGAATCGGGCGCAAGAGGAGTCGGGTAAATGGGAAGCCCTGAAAGAGGATCTGCTCCGCCGCAAAGATAGCATCGATCGAAGTATTGAACGCTTCGGTAAAGAGATTGCAGAACTCCGCAGCGGTTATATCAGCGAGAGTGAGCGATATCAATCCCTGCAGAAATTGCAGGAAGAGACGCAGGGAGCGCTTCGGAAATGGGAGCAGAAGCGGGAGGCGCAGATTTCCCGCCGCGATACCATGAAAGAGCTTCAGGACGATTTTGACGGATTTATGCTGGGGGTTAAGGAAGTACTGAAGGCTTCCCGCAAATCCGTGCTCCACGGGGTCCATGGTGCGGTGGCCGAACTGATTCGTGTACCGGAAAAGTTGGAGCTTGCGATGGAGACAGCCCTTGGCGCATCGGTTCAGCATATCGTCATGGAGAACGAATCCGTATCCAGGCAGGCGATTGCCTTCCTGAAGCAGCGCCAGTTAGGACGGGCAACCTTCCTGCCTTTGGACGTCATTCGTCCACGGAACGTATCCGCTTCGGATCGGCACTTGGCAGAAGGAGAAGCCGGGTTTGTAGGCTTTGGCTCCGAGCTGGTGAAGTATGATTCAAGATACAGCAACATCGTCGGCAGCCTTCTGGGCAATGTCGTGATCGCCGAGACCTTGGAGCAAGCGAACAAAATTGCTGCAAGATTCTCCTATCGCTTCCGTGTCGTCACACTCGAGGGCGACGTGGTCAATGCAGGCGGATCCATGACAGGCGGCAGTCAGCACAAGAAAACGAACAGCCTGCTGGGACGCAAGCGTCAGTTGGAGCAGCTGGATCAGGAAATCACGGAGACCGAGAAGCAGCTGGAGAAGCTGCAGCAGGGCATTGAAGGCGTCCGGAATCAAATGATCGAATCTCAGGATAAGCTGGACGAGCTTCGTAAAGCCGGAGACGACAAGCGAATCGAGGAACAGCAGGCTGCAGGGGACCGCAAGCAGCTTGAGCATGAGTTGCGCCACGTCCTCGAACAAGCCGAGCTGGCAGGCGAGGAGAAGAGCAGTCAAGAGAAGGAAGCCAAAGAGATTCAGGCAAGCCGTGAACGCGCGCAGAAGCTGTTGTCTGAGCTGGAGGAGGAAGAGAAATCAACCCATCTGGCGATCCAAGCTGCAGAATTTGCCCGTAAAGCTAATGAGTCGGCGAAGGAAGAGCTTCAGAGTCAGCTGACAAACCTTAAGGTTCGCGAAGGAAAGCTGGATCAGGAAACCTTCTCGCTGGAGGAGCAGCTCAAGCGCCTTCAGTCGGATGTCGACAACCACGAGAAGGAGCAGAAACAAAACCGTACGATGCTGGCCTCCGTTCAAGCCGACCTGAATCAGAACGAAAGCGAAAGCGTAAAGCAGATCGAGGATCTGAACCAGTACAAGCTGAAGAAGGAAGAGGCTACGCAGCAGCTGGAATTCAAGCGGGCTGCACGCACCGCGCTTAGCCGGAAGCTGGAGCTGGAAGAGAGCGAAACCAAGGAACAGCGCACGCAGCTGCGGGCCGTGGATGATCAGCTTCGCCAGACCGAGATTGGGGTAAACCGGCTCGACGTTGAGCTTGAGAATATATTGAAGAAATTAAGCGAGGACTACGAGCTGAGTTATGAGCTTGCCAAGCAGCGGTATCCGATTCCGGAAGACATCACTGCCGCTCAGAACGAAGTGCGTGACTTGAAGAGGTCGATAACTTCCCTGGGAGATGTCAATCTTGGGGCCATCGAAGAGTATCAGCGCGTTAATGAGAGATACCTGTTCTTAAGTGAGCAAAAGGCGGATCTGGTTGAAGCGAAGACAACCCTGTACCAGGTCATTAAGGAAATGGACGATGAAATGTCCAAGCGTTTCAAGCTGACGTTTGATGCGATCCGGCGCGAGTTCGGCACGGTATTTACGAAGTTGTTCGGAGGTGGACGTGCCGACCTGGTCCTGATCGATCCGGACCGATTGCTTGAGACGGGGATCGATATCGTTGCGCAGCCTCCTGGCAAGAAGCTGCAAAATCTGCAGCTTCTCTCCGGTGGTGAGCGTGCATTAACCGCTATGGCGCTGTTGTTTGCCATTTTGCAGGTGAAGCCGGTTCCGTTCTGCGTACTGGATGAGGTCGAAGCTGCGCTTGATGAAGCGAATGTGGTGCGGTTTGCCCAGTATCTGCGGGAGTTCTCTGAGCAAACGCAGTTTATCGTGGTCACCCACCGCAAAGGAACGATGGAAGAGGCTGACGTGCTGTACGGCGTCACGATGGAAGAAGGCGGCGTGTCGAAGCTGGTGTCCGTCAAGCTTGAGAATGAGGAAGCGGAGATTGCCTAATTTAACATAACGACATGGAGGGTACGTATGAGCTTTTTTAAGAAGTTAAAAGAGAGCATTTCCAGCAAAACGGAAAACGTAACAAAACAGTTCCGGGACGGACTCGAGAAAACGCGGAAGGGATTTATCGAGAAAGTGTCGGACCTGGTCATTCGCCGGAAAAAGATCGATGAAGAATTTTACGAGGAGTTGGAAGAGATTCTGATTGGCGCTGACGTCGGCGTCAATACGGTGATGGATCTGATGGACGATCTTCGTGCCGAAGTGAAGAAACGGCGGATCGAGGACGCTGCCGATCTGCAGCCGGTCTTGTCCGAGAAGCTGATGGGACTCCTTCGTGATGACAGCAGCAATGAGCTGAGAGAGAATCCGGATGGAATTACGGTCATTCTGTTTGTAGGCGTTAACGGAGTCGGCAAAACCACCACGATTGGTAAGCTGGCACATCGTTACAAGCAGGAGGGCAAGAAGGTTTTGCTCGCCGCTGGCGACACATTCCGTGCAGGTGCGATTGAACAGCTGGAGGTATGGGGAGAACGGGTTGGCGTTGAAGTCATTAAACAGCAGCCCGGCTCAGACCCGGCAGCTGTTATGTTCGATGCGGTTCAAGCAGCCAAGCAGCGGCAAGCGGATGTTCTGCTCTGCGACACGGCGGGACGTCTTCAGAACAAAACGAATCTGATGGAAGAGTTGAATAAAATCTTCCGCGTTATTCAACGCGAAATCCCGAGCGCTCCGCATGAGGTGCTGATGGTCCTTGATGCGACGACAGGACAGAATGCGCTAAGCCAGGCGAAGCTGTTCGGAGAGAAGAGCGGTGTGACCGGCCTCGTATTAACCAAGCTGGATGGTACGGCTAAGGGTGGCATCGTTATCGCGATTCGGCAGGAGTTGAATCTTCCGGTGAAGCTGGTAGGCTTGGGAGAGAAAATGGGCGATCTCCAGACCTTTGACTCGGAGCAGTTCGTTCATGCCCTCTTTGCGGGTTTGATTAAAGAAGAAGAGAATGCCGCAGAACAACAAGGCTAGGCACTTGTCTAGTCGCTATGTATACAAAAGGACCGAAAGTATAACTTTCGGTCCTTTTCCATGTTCGGTTCAATCTACGGGCACATGCATTTTTATGAAGAGACGATTCGAACGAACTCAATCGAACGAAGCGGGATGATGGCAGTATCTGTAGGAGGACCATAGATGATGGGTGGTACTTTTAAGGTGATGGTTCCCTCGCCCACTTCGGTCAGCGTGCCGATGATCACATCTCCCGACACCGTTACTTCGGTTTCCGAGCCGATAAATCCTTGCAGCCAATCCACGTAGCGCATATCGGTTAACCTCCTTGCCGTAATGAAAGTTTGAAGCTGACATTCCGTATCATCTGAAGGTATTACTGAACGGAAGTAATATTGGCAAATGGAATCAGCACAAGGTCACCCGATGCTTCACGGAGCTGAACACCATCTTCAGCAGTAGCCAGAACGACTCCTTCCAGCGTAACAAACGTTGTGCTGACCCGTACTTGTTGGCCGGTACGGACTTCGAAAAATTGAATCAGCTCCGGATTAATCGTTAAACCCGTGAGAACCTGACTCTCCAGTGACTCTACCCGTTCGGTTAGTTGACTGGTTTCCTGGCTTAGAAGTTCGACCTGCCGTGTTAACATTTTGACTCTGCCGGCAAGTCTTCTGCAGAACAGGAAGCAACACATAGTCATTCTCCTTTCTGTATTACCAACGGTTGTGCTCCTCGATATGGTTCTTTAAATCCAGAAGTGAAGCGGTGCTTTCTTCCTCCGCTGCGCGGATCATGGGCATAACTCGCTGCACATGACCAGGGCCGTATTTAAGGAAGGTTTCGGTTTTATCGACCAGCACATCAAGCGGCTGACGATAATCCGTAAAGTACTGACCGAGACGAAAAGAGCTCAGCAGGCTATGCACTTTGCTCATGGTGCTAAGCGCCAGCACAGGCTTGCCGCCGCGTAAAGCGGCTAGCGTCGGGTGAAGCTTGAATGATATCAGATAGTCCACGGATTGTATGAAGCTGTAGGTGAGCTCGATATCCATGAGAAACGGCAGTGTTTCAATGGAAGCGCCGGGGGTTAGCTCCCTTACCTTCTGCTGCAATTGCAGACATGTGTTGTAATCGGAGTACGCGTTGCCCGGATGATGAATAACAGGAATAAGGACGGCATGATAACCTTTGGCGATAAGATGCCCCAGCAGTTTGGTCATGTTCTCCATCGGGAACGATTCATAGGAAAACACAACAACGCCAACGGTGGGGCGCTTAGAGAATCGTTTCACCGGGATATCGGGTTGACGGTAGCCGAATACCATATCAGGGGCGGTTTCAACATTTCGGTGGAAGCCTGCCCGCCTGGCGATGGCCGACGATCGCTCATCCCTGAACACTGCGCGGTTTGCCTTGGAGATCATCTCCCGGTAGGCGGATACCTGCTCCTCAGGCCAGGTGTGTTCCGGGTAGGCGTCCACGATGCCGACACCGTAGACCCAGGTAGGCTGTCCTTTGAGCTGCGGAGGGAAGTAATACGAATTGAATGAGTAGGGTGTAATTAAATCGCCACCACCGATGATGAAGGCATCCGTCTGGCGGGGATCCAATCGGGAGTTCCATGGATAGACGTGATGATCGTGGAATACCTGGCGAAGGGTGTGAAGAAATAAATCATCACCGAAGTTTCCCATTCCATAGTACCCGGAAGCGGCAATATGCATTTACGTATCACCTCCTTTTCAAGCGTTGTCTAGCTCTTGCCTGTTTGCTGACACCAGGCTTCGAAGAGGCTGCGGTTACGTTGGCTGGTGCTGCTGCCATAAAGGACGCGATGATACAAGACGGCATCGACCTGAACCGGTGAGCTGTGCTTAAGAAGCCTGGCGGTGACATCGATATCTTCGAAGATACGCCCGAGACGATCCTCCCGATTCCACCAGCCCCCAATGGCGATTAGGGATGACTTGCGATACATTCGAGGGACAAGCGGGTGCCCATGTTGAGTCGTTCGATTTACGGAAGCAGACCAAGACGAATAAAGATGGCCCGAATCAACATTTTTTCTCCATAGAGGACCGAACTGCCGGGTTCGTTCCCAGCATCCATACCGCCCCGTGGCCATTCTGCCGTCCGGATTCTGGTCAAGCGCGTCGGACAGGAGTTCGATCGCATCCGGTGCCAGCCAGTCATCTCCATCCAATTCCAGAATATATCGCCCCTTTGCTTCAAAGAGCAGCCGATTCATCATGATCGCCTTTCCGCGGTTACGCGATTGGGACAGGACCCGAATTCTGCTGTCAAGATAAGCACAGGCTTCCTCGAGACTGTCGTCCTCCGAGCCGTCATCGCCTATTAGCAGCTCCCAATTATCGCTTGATTGAGCCAATACGGAACGGATGCTCCAGCCTAAAGAGTCCTTCATATTATGAATGCTCATCAGAATGGAGACGACAGGTTGCGGAGGAATTTCAGGGGATAAAGCCCCTTTCGAGCTGGCGGTATTCTCTCGTATCCTTGTTGCCGACAGAATAGGGAGAATATACTCCAGATCTTTTTGATACGGAGGATTTTGCGTCGGGTCCAGATGCATCGTAAGGCTTGGATCGGCGGGCAGCAGATCGTAAGACAGAAATTTAGCAGCCGGAAGCCTGTTATCCCAGCGGGTGAGAGCAGCAAGCAGCCAGGTTTTTCTCCAATATAGAGGGGCACCGTTCATGCATATACAGACAACACGATCTGGAATATGGGGTGGTATCGGAATGCAATGCTGTGCGCTTTTATGGGAAAAAGACAAGGTACCGCTCCATAGAATCCACTCATGATCTATTTGTGAGACTTCCTGAATGATTTGTTCACGATAGGCTGTCGTATCGATGGCCCTGTAGCCGAATGGCTGGGTACGGATTCTGGCATAAGGTTTCAATGGGGGTTCATGCCTTTGTCCAGGATGGCCTGACGGATCACTTGATCGGCTTTCAATCCGCGTTCAACCCAGCGATTCTCTCTGGCGTAGGCAATGCGGCCCAGTTTATGCTCTTCCGTGTCCGGGTGATGGAGCATGGAGGACAGTTTGCCCAAGAAATCATCATGGGTGGTCGCTGTAGTAACATGCGGCTCCATGGCGATGCATTCCGGCAGAGCCGTCGACAATACCCTGACACCGGATGCCAAATACTCGTATGCTTTGACTGGATTGGTTGCCAGCGTAATCGGATGATATTGGAAGGGGATCAATGCAACGTCTATATGAGTCAGATAACGCTTGAGCTCCTGGTGCGGCTTTTCACCGAGTATATGCACATTGGGGAGCTTCGAATAATCACCGGAGCTGCCGTAAGGAGCTCCAATGGAAACGAATTGGACGTTTGGAAAACGGAGGGCCGCCTTAGCGAACAGCTCATGATCTACCCAATAAGCCCAGGCGCCGATATAAGCGACAACAGGACCCGGAGGGAGATCGGTGGGTCTTTCACTGAATGGAATATGGAAAAATGAAGAGTCTGCGCCATTCGGGATCAGGGTAAGCGGTTTATCCGGATATGCCAGGGACAACCGGGTGTGAATCACCTCTGCGGTACATACGACATGGTCCGCTTCATCAATCATTTTAGGTTCATATTTTGCCCAATGCGGAAATTCATCACAGCAGTCGTAGATGGTGACGTCGGGTTTGAAGAGTGTGGAAATGCGCGTACGGAGCTTAGACCAGGTCGTCCAGACGACAATCGGATGTTCTTTGCGAAGGGCAGGCAGCTTTTTGTGCAAAAAGGTTTTGGTATCTGTGAACAGGAACACATTCGGTTCAATTTCTTTGAATTCCTTATCCAGCGGTGCCAGGTTTTCGAAGAAAACCTGATGACCAAGCGCGCCCAATTGAGCCATAAGCTGCTGCGGTCTCTGTTTCATATACGACCAGTTCATCGTTCTCGGATAAATGATAACAGCCAAGAGGTTTCCTCCTTTCTTTGTACTCGGGATAATATATGCGTTGCTAGCTTCATAGAATTGGACGAATAAGCCGAATCGCAGAAAAATGGTTGATTTCTACAAGCTTGCTCATGACCGGAACGAATCTATCAACTTTCCATATAATGCTTAAGATATGAGGTTTCAGATCTATCTTTTCATATAAAACGAGGGGGAGTGAAGGTTCGTGAAACATAAAAATGTTCTGGTTATATTCGGAACGCGTCCGGAAGCGATTAAAATGGCACCTTTGGTCAAGGAATTGGAGTCAGCCCCGGGATTAACTCCAATCGTATGCGTAACCGCCCAGCACCGGGAGATGCTGGACCAGGTGCTTCGTTTTTTTGAAATCCAGACGCAAACGGATCTGAATATCATGAAGGAAGGGCAATCCTTATACAATTTGAGCGCTGACCTGCTAAAAGGGATGGAGAAGGTATTCCAAGCGAGAAAATATGATCTAGTGCTGGTCCATGGAGATACCACAACGGCATTCATTGGTGCTTTGGCAGCTTATTACGCAAAGGTTCCGGTGGGACATGTGGAAGCAGGGCTGCGGACGTATGACAAATACGCGCCGTTTCCAGAGGAGATGAATCGCGAGTGGATCGGCAGGGTGGCGGATATGCATTTTGCTCCGACGGCGCTGTCGGCAGCAAATCTCAAAGCCGAGAATCGATCGGCTCACGTGTATGTAACGGGAAACACGGGAATCGATGCAATGAAGTGGACGCTAAAGGCTCCCTTTAAACATCCGATACAGCACAAATTACGGCAAGATAGCCGCTTAATACTGATGACCATGCATCGGCGGGAGAATTGGGGAGAACCGATGAAAGGGGTATTTGAGGCTGTGAAGCGGGTGATCCAGAAGCACCCTGACATTGAAGTGATATATCCGGTCCATCCGAACCCCGTACTGCAGGAGGCGGTCGCGCAAGAGCTTGAGGGGCACGAGCGAATCCACTTGACCGAACCGCTCGATGTCGTTGATCTCCATCATATCATGCAGCGTTCCTATCTGGTCTTGACGGACTCCGGCGGCATACAGGAGGAAGCGCCGTCACTGGGGAAGCCGGTTCTGGTGCTGAGGGATAAAACCGAACGCCCCGAAGGGGTTACAGCAGGCACTCTAAAATGCGTTGGTACGGAGTGTGAAGCGGTTCAGGCAGAAATAGAGCGACTGCTGACGGATAAGGAAGCGTACCACAGCATGGCCAGAGCCCATAATCCGTTTGGCGACGGCACCGCGTCCCGCCAAATCGTCAGCGCCATCCAGCGATTCTTCCAATCGCAGAGGGGTTGATATAGGGGACGGCTTTGATTTTGCATGCCCGAAGGGCGTATAATGAAGTATAAGTCGGGTTCAAAAAGTCAGTTTTTTGAATAACCTCTATAAGATTTCAAGCGAAAGGATACCTGTTATGGCCAATACTTACACTTATCCACGCAGAGAAGAGATAGCGAATGCAATAACACATGGCATAGGAGCGGCACTGAGCGTTGCTGCGCTGGTGCTGCTGATCGTATTTTCAAGTTTGAAAGGAAATGCCTGGCATGTGGTGAGCTTCACAATCTACGGATCAACGATGCTCCTGCTGTATTTGAGCTCCACGCTCGTACACGGTTTGAGAGACGGGAAAGCCAAGGATTTCTTTGAGTTTATGGATCACTCTTCCATTTACTTGTTCATCGCAGGGACGTATACGCCATTCCTGCTGGTTGCCATCCGGGGATCGCTGGGCTGGAGTCTCTTTGGGATCGTATGGGGCATTGCGCTGTTCGGTGTCGTGTTCAAAGCATTTTTCGTCAAGAAGTTTCTGTTCCTCTCCACGATATTCTATATTGCGATGGGCTGGCTGATTGTCATTGCCTGGAATCCGTTAACGGCGGTTGTAGCGTCGCAAGGCATGAATTTGCTTGCCCTTGGGGGCGTACTGTACACGCTGGGTACCATATTCTATGTATGGCGGGGGTTTCCTTACCATCATGCCATCTGGCATTTGTTTGTTCTGGCGGGTTCGATTCTTCACTTTTTTGCGATACTGATATACCTTCTTCCTATCGGTTGAACGGGTAGGAAGAAGGCTTCCTGCACATGAAGAAGGATGACAAGGGAAATGGCTTGACATCCTTCTTTGTTTTTTGTATGATAAGGTTCGTTAAGCGAACTGTAAAGTGTTTTTCCTTGACGAGGGGGTGCCCTTAAATGAGTCAGGAGAATCGGCTCGAGAAGACGAACCGGATCAATTTGCTGTTCGATTTCTATGAGCAGCTGCTGACAGAGAAACAGCAGACCTTTTTGAAATATTATTTCCATGATGATTTTTCCCTTGGAGAAATCGCTGGTGAATTTGAGATTAGTCGTCAGGCCGTCTATGAGCATATTAAGCGCGCAGAACAGGTGCTCGAGTCCTATGAAGAGAAGTTGGGCCTCTTGAGCAAGCATGAAACGCGCATCCGGGAGCTGGATAAGTTTCGGGTAATGGTGGAGCGTAGCGACCTGGGTGAACATGATAAGAATGTAATGACCGATATGGTCGAACGATTAAAAGTATGGGATTAAGTATGAACGGAGGTGGCGGATATGGCGTTTGAAGGATTGACCAGCAGACTACAGAATGTGTTTAGCAAGCTTCGTGGTAAAGGCAAGGTGTCCGAGGAAGATGTAACAGCCGCCATGCGTGAAGTCAGACTCGCGCTTCTCGAAGCCGACGTTAACTTCAAAGTGGTTAAGGATTTCGTATCCAAAGTAAAAGAGAAGGCCATCGGCAAGGAAGTGATGGACAGCTTTACGCCCGGCATGGTGATCATTGACATCGTTAATAAAGAACTGACGGAGTTGATGGGAGGAAGCCAAGCCAAACTGGCGAAGAGCAACAAGCCGCCAACAGTTATTATGATGGCCGGTTTGCAAGGTGCCGGTAAGACAACGACTTCGGGTAAGCTGGCCAAGCTGCTTCAGAAGCAGAACAGCCGACCGCTGCTCGTTGCCGGCGATATTTATCGTCCAGCGGCGATCAAACAGCTCGAAGTACTCGGCAGTCAGATCAACGTACCGGTGTTCTCGCTAGGAGACAAGACAAGCCCGGTTGAAATCGCAAAACAGGGCCTCCAGCATGCCAAAGATAACGGTCACGATTATGTCATTATCGATACCGCCGGCCGTCTTCATGTCGATGAAGAGCTGATGGAAGAGTTGAAGCAGATTCACAGCGTAGTGAATCCTGATGAAGTCCTGCTTGTCGTTGACGCGATGACGGGTCAGGATGCGGTGAATGTCGCGGAAAGCTTCAATCAGCAATTGACGCTCACGGGCGTCGTACTGACGAAGCTGGACGGCGATACCCGAGGCGGTGCCGCCCTCTCGGTTAAGGCCGTTACCGGATGTCCGATCAAATTCGCCGCACTTGGCGAGAAGATTGATGCGCTCGAACCGTTCCATCCGGAACGGATGGCATCGCGGATCCTCGGCATGGGCGATATGCTGTCGCTTATCGAGAAAGCACAATCGAACATTGATGCAGACAAGGCCAAGGAAATGGAACGCAAAATGCGCAATGCCGAATTTACGTTCGAGGATTTCCTGGAGCAGATGGATCAGGTCAAGAAGCTCGGTCCTCTGGATCAGCTGATGGATATGATTCCCGGCATGGGCAAGATGAAGCAAGCCAAGGATCTCAAGGTGGACGAGAAGCAGATGGGACGCATTGAGGCTATTGTTCACTCCATGACAACAGCGGAGAAGCAGCAGCCTGACATTATCAATCATAACCGTCGTAAACGGATTGCGGCGGGAAGTGGAACCTCGCTGGCTGAAGTGAACCGGCTTATCAAGCAGTTTGACGAAATGCGCCGCGTGATGAAACAGTTCTCGGATATGATGGGTCCTAAAGGCGGCAAGAACAAGGCCATGAAACAACTGAAAGGCTTGACTGGCGGAAAAGGCATGAAATTCCCGTTCCGTTAAGTTACGGTGATATCGAATGGACATTTTTTGAAGGAGGTGAATTTTCAAATGGCAGTACGTATTCGTCTGAAACGCATGGGTGCTCACAAGGCTCCTTTCTACCGCGTGGTGGTTTCTGATTCCCGTTCCCCGCGTGATGGCCGTTTTATCGAGGAAATCGGTTATTACAATCCGGTTGCTCAACCGGCTGAAGTTAAGATCGATGAAGAGAAAGCACTGAACTGGCTTCAAAATGGTGCGCAAGCATCTGACACGGTTCGCAACTTGCTTAGCAAAGCGGGCGTAATGAAGAAGTTTCATGAGCTGAAGCATCAGAAATAAGACTGATCGCGAGGGTTATCTATGGAAGAATTAGTTCGCGTTATTGCTAAGGCTTTAGTGGATCATCCAGAAGATGTGACTGTGAAGACCGTTGAGAAGGAGCACTTGATTGTATATGAGCTGTACGTGCATCCTGACGATGTCGGGAAGGTCATAGGCAAACAAGGGCGTATCGCCAAATCATTGCGTACAGTCGTAACATCGGCGGCGGTTAAAATGGATAAGCGGGTGACCGTTGATATCATTTCTTAAAATATACGAAAGGGGGTTAGGATGCATGTCCTAGCCCTTTTTCGTACATGCTGAAGAAATCAGCCGGTCATACTAGCGTGAACGTTCATTAAGTGATGCAGGAGGAAGACCATGTCTGAAAAGTTGTTTACTGTAGGGAAAATCGTGAATACGCACGGCATCCGTGGGGAAGTTAAAGTCATGCCGCATACGGATTTTGCCGACCAGCGATTTGCTCCAAAGAGCCAGCTGTACATTGTCCCCGAGAAGGGGAGCAAGATTGAAGCAACGGTGGATACATCCCGTTTTCATAAAAACATGTACATCCTTAAATTCAAGGAGCTGCATGGCATCAATGATGCCGAGAAATATAAAGGCTCGCTGCTGAAGATATCAGCGGATCTTCAAGAGGAACTTCCGGAGAACGAGTACTACTTCCATGAGATTATTGGCTGCAAGGTGATGACCGATGAAGACCCTGCTGAGGAGCTCGGCACGATCTCCGAAATTCTGACGCCGGGCGCTAACGATGTGTGGGTTGTCAAAACGCCTCAGGGAAAAGAAATTCTTCTTCCGGCCATACCGGATGTCGTACTTGATGTAGACAAGGAAGCGAAGCTTGTCCGCGTGCATCTCATGGAAGGGTTGTTATAGTCCATGCGGATTGATGTGCTGACGCTGTTCCCCGAGATGTTCGATGGCGTATTTCAATCGAGTATTTTGGGTAAAGCGGCCGAGAAACAAATTGTGAGCTTGAATGCAATCAACTTCCGCCAGTATGCGGGAAACAAGCACGGTCAGGTCGATGACACTCCATATGGCGGAGGCGGAGGGATGGTGTTAAAGCCGGACCCGATTTTTGCTGCGGTGGAGGATATTCTTGCTTCCAATGGGAATGAGATTGCAAACCATGGCGGCGATGGGGCTAATCCTGCCGAGGAGATTCCAGCGGAAGTCTCCGGAACAGTCAAGCCTCCGCGAGTCATTCTGATGTGTCCGCAAGGAGAGACTTTTACGCAGAAGAAGGCGGAAGAATTATCACAGGAAGACCATCTGGTGTTTATATGCGGGCATTACGAAGGTTACGATGAACGAATTCGTGAGTTTCTTGTTACCGATGAGTTGTCCATCGGAGATTATGTGCTCACCGGTGGAGAGCTGCCGGCGATGGTTGCCATCGATTCTGTAGTCCGATTACTTCCGGGTGTACTTGGCAATGAAACCTCAGCGGTGACGGATTCATTCAGTACAGGCCTGCTTGAATATCCGCACTATACACGTCCTGCTGAGTTTCGCGGCTGGAAAGTGCCGGATATCCTGCTAAGCGGTCATCATGCGAATATCGACGTGTGGCGTCGGGAACAAGCGCTTAAGCGGACATGGGAGCGTCGCCCGGAATTGTTAGACAAGCTGGAATTGTCGAAACAGGATCGAGCGTATATAGACAAGCTACAGCGAGAAGCGGGATCCTCATAAGCTTTTTTGCTCAATCGAAGAACAGATCTGTGAGCACAGGTCTGTTCTTTTTTTTATTCCTTAAACGAACCGGTTTCAAGCTGGCACCCCAGAACAAAATTCGTATGAAATGAATAGTGTGATAAATAGGCGTTTGCGGATGTATGAGATCGTAAGGGGTGAAATCGATTGAGGCAAGAAAGAAGGAAGCGTAGGGACAGCAAGGCTGTCATTCAAGGACTTACATCTGGACGAATCCGTGTAGGAAGGAACCAAGCCACTCGATTCGTTACATTGATCTGTCAATTAACGTCACTGTTACGCGCATTTGTGGAACAGCCGGTTAACGAGAATTTCACGCTTATCAAAATACAATTGCAGAGCCTTAACGACCTGGTCTCGGGAATGAGGTTTTCGCTGCGAGAACGGCGGGGGCTTAGCCAGGCCGTGCAGCAAATTGCAAGGATTTCCAATGCGGACAATCTGGAAGGGATCCTAACAAGATTGAACGAAGTCATGACGTTGTTTCAATCATATGGAGAACGACTCGGAGTCGGGGGCGAGATCGGAACGGATATCGAGGCTTCACAACAAGGTATTCAATCTAGGCTGGAGTATGCGTTTCCGAGTGCGGATGCTGTGCCGTTGGTCAATTTAATGAACAATCTGCCTTTATATATTATGAATGCAACGACGAATCCAGGGGCATCGTCGCGCCATCAGCTTGCAGAAGTACTCCAAGGAATTAACCGGCAGGCTGCGAGATTAGGGAGTTCCGGACCACAGTTAAGTAGGCTGCAAGCAGCAGCGGATGGAATTCAAGCTTCGCTTTTGAATGGAGCTTCGCCTGAATTTTTGAATGAACAGTTGACTAATTATACGAATGCTCTTTCAGGAGCGGTAGCGACGTTAAACATTCCAGTGACTGTCCAACAAGCTGCCGTTCAATCTCTGGCAGTTGTAGCAAGGACGAGCGCTGTGAGCGTTCAGGGTCTAACAATCCAGGAAACCCTAGGAAGCGTACCGAGTAACGCTCGGCCGGGCGTGACTGGAGCAACGGGGGCAACAGGAGCAACAGGAGCAACAGGAGCAGCAGGAGTGACAGGGGCAACCGGGGTCACAGGAGGAACAGGAGCAACGGGGGCAATAGGCCCGGCAAGCGCCACGCGAGCTACCGGAGAAACTGGCGCTACGGGAGCAACTGGGGTAGCCGGAGCAACAGGGTCAGTAGGGGCTACAGGAGCTGCAGGCGTGACGGGAGCCACGGGGACAGCAGGTCTCGCTGGTGCAACCGGTGTGACAGGACCGACGGGAGCTACCGGAGCTACCGGAGATGCGGGTGTTACAGGGCTAACGGGAGCAACTGGTGCAACGGTGGCAACTGGTGCAGGGGCTACAGGAGAGACTGGAGCTACAGGGGCAACTGGGGTGACGGGAGCAACTGGTGAAACTGGTGTCACGGGAGCGACTGGAGCAACTGGAGCAACCGGAGTCACGGTGGCGACAGGCCTGACAGGAGCAACTGGTAAAACTGGTGTCACGGGAGCGATAGGAGCAACTGGGGCAACAGGAGCAGCAGGGACCACGGGTGCAATCGGAGCAACTGGGGTAACTGGAGCAACGGGTGCAATCGGAGTAACGGGATCGACGGGTGTAACGGGTGCAACAGGGTCAACGGGAGCAGCAGGAGCAGCAGGAGTCACGGGTGCAACTGGGGTAACAGGAGCCACAAGAGTAGCAGGAGCAACTGGTGGTATAGGTCCAACGGGAGTCACAGGAGCGACCGGTGCAACAGGCCCGGCAGGCCCGACGGGTCCAACCGGCTCCACTACCCTTGTGGGAGGTAGTGTCATCTATGCCAGCAACGGTGCCACTCAAAATGTGGCCACCAATTCACCGGTTTCTTTTTCATCCAGTATGCTTCAAGGCGTAACCTTTAATGGTACAACAACGTTGACTATCGTGACAGCTGGTTTTTACTACTTTGATTGGCATGTTTCTATTGCTAATGGTCAGGCAGCTCCCAACACGTTTGGGATCGTTGTGAATGGAAATACCACGAGTACGGCGAACATGAACTCCATTTCGACCAACGCCGAAGTCTCAGGATCTGCCGTCATCAATTTAAGCGCAGGTAACACTGTAGGGCTCTATAATTTATCGCCAGTGGCCAAGTCGATTACAGCTCCTCAAACCGGTGCCAGAATTACTATCTTTAGAATTGGCTCATAACCCAGCATTGTATACTTCAGGGGCATTTTTTTAATAATGACTGATACAGCCCCTTCATTGGTGGGTAATATGTATCTGGAGAAACACTTGAGAGACGGGGAGGCATCTAGTCATGACAGAACATCGACAACAACAGGAAGCGAAAATAGAAGATACAAACAATACAGAAGTCCAATTTCAAACGGTAGACGACATTCTTGAATACTATGGCAAGCGCCACAAAGGACTGCACGACTCGAAAGAAAGCGTAAATTAAGTTCAGCCTAACCGCTTCCTCGCATGATTTTTCATGCTGGAAGTGGTTTTTTTATGAACGAAAGCTCGGTGAAAAACTGGCCTAACCATGAGGGTGTAAAGATAAAACACTTGATTCGGACTGCGAAATATGTTATTATTTCTTTTGTTGTGAATACGGTGGTCCGCTGCGGATAATGAAGGAAATACATAGAGTTTCCGGAAGATGCAAGAACACCTGTGTGAGAGGAGGGAGTCATAGATGAATATCGTTCAAGCGATTACTCAAGAACAACTTCGTAAAGATATTCCGAGCTTTCGTCCTGGTGATACTTTAAAAGTACACGTTAAGGTTATCGAGGGAACTCGTGAGCGTATCCAGTTGTTTGAAGGTGTAGTAATTAAACGTCGCGGTGGCGGAATCAGTGAGACTTTTACCGTTCGTAAAATTTCTTACGGTGTTGGTGTGGAAAGAACTTTCCCAATCAACTCGCCTAAAATCGATAAAATCGAAGTGGCTCGCCGTGGTAAAGTGCGTCGTGCGAAGCTTTATTATCTTCGTGAACTGCGCGGTAAAGCAGCGAGAATTAAAGAAATTCGTCGTTAATTACAAGGCGGTAGAAAGGGGCTTGTGCGTATATACAAGCCCCTTTTGTATATCCAAAAATCGTTATCATGCGAAAGCGATCTATAGGGAAGGACGGTGGGTTATGGAGAAAGATCAACACCAGGAGGCCATTGAAACCAACGTGGGGAAACCGGCCAAAAAGGCTAAGAACGAGCTTGTAGAATGGCTGAAGGCTCTTCTCATTGCTCTGGTTCTCGTCGTTCTCATTCGCTGGCTTCTCTTTAAACCGTTTATTGTGCAGGGTCCATCCATGGAACCTAACTTTGTATCCAATCAGAAGCTGATCGTCAACGAGATTTTATATGATATCCGCAAACCCGAGCGTGGAGAAGTTATCGTGTTCCATGTTCCTGATGAGGGCAGGGATTTCATTAAACGCGTAATTGCAGTTGCTGGTGATACGGTTAAAGTTGAAGGCGATAAAGTGCTTGTCAACGGGGAGCCTGTGAATGAAACCTACATACAGGAAGCAATTGATCAAGCTCATGCTGAAAACAGATTATACAATAACACGGACTTTCCGAACTCGTTCGTTCAGGACGGCGTTGTGCCAGAAGGCCATGTGTTTGTGATGGGGGACAACCGCTCCAACAGCACGGACAGCCGTATGATAGGATATGTTCCTTTGGGGGATATTATCGGGCGAGCAGACTTGATCTTCTGGCCGATTAAAGACATAGGGCTCATCAACCATTAGCCATGGCGCTATAGAAACGATGAAAGTTTGCAGAGCAAAGTAGAGGTGACGACGTTGACAATACAATGGTTTCCCGGACATATGACCAAAGCGCGCCGCCAAATTCAGGAGAAGCTGAAGCTGATCGATGCTGTAATTGAACTGATCGATGCGAGGCTTCCGCTCTCAAGCCGAAATCCCATGATTGACGAGATTTTGCAGGGCAAGCCGCGGCTCATTATTATGAACAAAGCCGATTTGGCAGATCCTGAGGTAACAAGGCAATGGCAAGCCCATTTCAAAGAAAACGGCTTAACCGCCTTCCCTGTAGATGCATCCACGGGGACAGGTGTTAAGGATATTCCGAATCAGATCAAGCTGCTGCTGAAAGAGAAGATTGACAAACAAATCGCCAAGGGCATGAACCCGCGAGCTATGCGGGTGTTGATCGTGGGGATTCCGAATGTAGGCAAATCCACGCTGATTAACCGGCTTGCCGGCCGGAACATCGCCGAGACGGGAGACCGTCCGGGTGTCACCAAAGGGCAGCAGTGGATTAAGGTTGCCGGCGGTGAGATGGAATTACTGGATACACCCGGTATCCTGTGGCCAAAGTTCGAGGATCAGAATGTAGGGTACCGCCTGGCGGTCACCGGCGCCATTAAAGAGGAAATATTGAATGTAGAGGATATTGCCTTTTTTGCGATCAAATATTTCTCTAACTATTATTGGGAATCGATGAGCGAGCGCTTTGATCTTAAGGAGCGCCCCACGGATCTGGATAACCCGGATGAAATTGTCGCGGTCATGGAAGCGATCGGAAAAAAACGCGGCTGTATCGTAAGCGGCGGAAGAGTCGATCTGGAAAAAGCCTCAAGCATTTTCCTGCGTGAGCTTCGCGCAGGTAAACTAGGGCGATATTCCATGGAATCGCCTTATTGAATCGTTAACGGAGAATGGGAGGATGAACTGCCTCTCACTCCAGCTCAACCCGAAAGAACCGTTCTGCCCGAATACCGGGAGAACGGTTCTTTTTTTTCAATATAGGGATAAACATCAGAGGCATGCCCACACACACTATCGTAAGAAAAACTTTCTTTCCTCGTGTTCCGACCTTCTGTCCAAGTATGTCGATCAGCGTCTTTCTGTGGATCAGCTGGAGGTCCATGGTGGAGTCTCAGCTCCTTCTGCAATCCCCTAGTCTATTTTTTCAGTCGATGCCCTGAATAGCGGTTTTGTTTGGATATGCGTGACTTGATAGGGTAACGCCGGTTCTTTCACCCGGGACAACAGCATGTTGGCCGCAGCAATTCCCATTTCATCGCTATAGATATGTACCGTTGATAAATGGGGTTCAACGATGCGCGATTCAGGCGCATTATCGAAGCCGCATACGGCAATGTCGCCCGGGATGGCGATATGGTTATTCTTCAAGGCTTTCATCACATTGACCGCAATAAAATCATTGGCGCATACAAATGCGGACGGCATCTGTTTCATCTGTTTCAGCCGCTTCTCCATCCAGTCGGACTCGGAGAAAAACTCACGGTCCGGGTTTAGAACACATTGTTCCAGATCCAGCCGGATCCCCATTTCGGTCAAGGCCCGATTAAATCCCACCCAGCGTTCATTAAAGCTCTTGCAATGATGGATGTCCCCGATAAATCCCAAAGACATGTTGCCCTGCTCTATGAGCCGCCTGGTCATGTGGAAGGTGCTGTGTTCATTCTCCATCAGTAGTAAATCCGCTTGCAAGTCCGGGTAGAACATGTCAGCGGCACAATCGATAAATACGGTAGGAAGGCCGAGGCTTGTGAGCTCCTTGCTGTATTCCATATCAAATAACTCAATACAGATGATTCCATCCACTTTGGAGGATTCAAAATTGTTAGGCAGCGTCCGAGAATTTCGATCGATGTCCCGGACGATATGAATGGACAGGTTATAGCCTTCCGCGCTGATTCGTTTCTCAAGCCCGCTGATTAAGCGCGAGCCAAAATGGGAGGTGCTCGGAAGATTCGCCGTGAGAAGAGCGATGTTTCCCGGGGTTTTGGTCAGCAGGTTGTCCGTCTCCATGAAGGCAAATTGTTTGTATTTCAATTCGATTGCTTTTTTGATGACCCTGCTGCGCGTCTCGTCCGGAATACTTTCGCTGCCGTTCAAAGCTTTGGATGCCGTATTTCTGGAGATCCCCAGTGCATCCGCAATATCTTGAATTGTGACTTTTTCTTTCGTCATGTATCTGATTTCACCTCAAATGATCAACTTCATACCAGTCTCGTTGTTTCTCCCAGGCGCTATTGACCTGAATATCTTAAATCAAATGTATAATAGATTAGCTAAAATAGCAACCTCAAATTTACAAATGCACAGTCAATTTAACATTTAAACAACAGGGATTTAGTTGGAATTGACTTCGTTATTCCATTACATTTGTTAAAACATCATCTAACAAGGATGGAAAGGGTGGAAATCCGTAATTCTACGTAATAAACGACATGAATTACCCGTGTTTATGACAAATGGATGAAGTAAACGAACAATGTATATTGTCAATTGCACAAATAAATTTTTACAAAAACGATTGACTGAAGTTACATCATTTGATAAATTGTAAAAGCGACATTCAACAAAAGTGAAAAATGAAAGCCTTTTCTGTAAGCAATATGTAAACTTCTCTAGAAAGAACGGGGGAACAGGTTTGGAAAATTCAATGGAACCAGCCAACCAGGGGGCAGGGATAATCAGAGAACGGAGTTCTGCGGGGCGAATGCTCGCTTTCATCAAGAAAAACTATTTTCTGTACATACTGCTAGCTCCGGCGCTTATATTGACCCTTATTTTCAAATACGTCCCGATGTACGGTGCCGTAATCGCATTTAAGGATTTCAGTCCCATTAAAGGGATTCTGGGCAGCGAGTGGGTTGGGCTCAAGCATTTTGAAAAGTTTATCGCCTCGCCGAATTTTGACGTCATTTTTATGAATACGCTTAAATTGAGTTTTTTTGGTCTGATCTTTAGCTTTCCGGTGCCGATCCTGCTTGCGCTCATGTTAAACCAGGTTCGCAGGGCGACGGTCAAGAAAAATGTTCAGCTGTTTCTATATGCACCCAATTTCATCTCGGTGGTCGTCATTGTCGGAATGCTGTTTATCTTCTTGTCGCCAACGGGGCCGATTAATCAATTGGTCATTTGGATGACGGGTAATCCGCTTATGTTTATGTCGCAGCCGGAATATTTCAGGTGGATTTATATCCTATCGGATATATGGCAGAGTGCCGGATGGGCCTCCATCATCTATGTGGCTGCTCTTGCGAATGTGGACCCGGAGCTGCATAACGCGGCCAGCCTGGACGGAGCTAACCTGCTCCAGCGCATTCGAAATATCGATCTGCCCACGATTAGGCCGATTATGGCGATCGTCTTCATACTTGCGGCAGGGGGCATTATGTCTATTGGCTTTGAAAAGGCTTATCTGATGCAGACCTCCATGAATCTTCCCACTTCTGAAATTATCGCTACCTATGTATACAAGGTCGGCTTACAGTCAGGCGATTACGCGTACTCGGCAGCGGTTGGTTTATTCAATTCCGTCATCAATGTCATTTTGCTCGTGACGGTGAACTTTATTGTCCGAAAACTCAATGAAGGCGAAGGCCTCTACTAGGAAAGGAGACATATTCATGGCCGTTAAACATTCACGCTTCGACCGCTTTCTGTTGTCATTAAATGCAATCTTTTTAACGCTTGCCGTACTGGTCGTGGTCGTTCCATTGGTTTACATTGTCGTTGCTTCGTTCATGGATCCCACCGTGCTGCTGAATCAAGGACTATCTTTTAAAATTTCCGATTGGAGCCTGGAAGGATATCAGATGATCCTGTCCAATCCTGCGATGCTTCGCGGATTTGGCAATGCGGTGTTCTATTCAACAGCATTTGCGCTTCTCACGGTAACGGTTTCGGTCTGTGCGGGATACGCCCTTTCGGAGAACCGGCTGGCCGGACGACACTTTTTCATGACGCTGTTCATTATCACCATATTTTTCGGAGGCGGACTGATTCCTACGTACTTGCTCGTGAGGGAGCTTGGCATGCTCAATACGGTATGGGCCGTGATCATCCCGGGTGCGGTCAATGTGTGGAATATCATTTTGTCCAGAACCTTCTTCAAAGGGGTACCGAATGAATTGAAGGAGGCTGCTAATGTGGACGGGGCTTCCGATATGAAAATCTTTGTCCGGATCGTTCTGCCGCTATCCAAGCCCATTATCTTTGTGCTCGCGCTGTATGCCTTCGTTGGCCAGTGGAACGCATTCTTCGATGCCATGATCTATCTGGACGATCCCAAGCTGCACCCGCTGCAGCTCGTTCTTAGATCGATTCTGATACAAAACCAGGCTGCGCCGGGCATGATCAGCGACCAGCTTGCGATGGCGGAGCTGAAACGGCTCTCGGAAATGATTAAATATTCGGCGATCGTGATATCCAGCCTTCCGCTGCTGATTATGTATCCGTTCTTCCAAAAGTACTTTGAAAAAGGTGTTATGGTAGGCTCGCTCAAATAGTGGCCCGCCCTCAACATAGTAATCCAAATATATGATTCGGGAGGTCATTGATATGAATAAGAAGGGATTCAAGAAACATAACCGTAAAAAAACGGTAACGCTGACAGCTCTGGCAGCCGTGCTGCTCTTGGCCGGATGCGGCAGTGGCGGTGAGGCACAAAGCGAGTCGCCGGACGGTAAGGTCACCCTGAACGTCCTGACGCAAAGCTCTCCGCTGGCTCCTGCCGACCCTAACGAGAAGCTGATCAACAAGCGGTTGGAGGAGAAAACCGGCATTCACATCAAGTGGAAGAACTACACCAGCGATGTATTTGCGGAAAAACGCAATCTGGCCGTGGCGAGCGGCGATTTGCCGGATGCCATTTTCGATGCCGGATACGGAGACTATGATCTACTGAAATTGGCGAAGGACGGGGTTATCATTCCCGTGGAGGATTTGATCGAACAGCATATGCCCAATCTCAAAAAGGTACTTGAGGAAGCACCGGAATACGTCAACATGATTACGGCGCCGGATGGGCATATTTATTCCTTCCCATGGATCGAGGAGTTGGGTTCAGGGAAAGAGCGGATTCAATCGGTGGATAACTTCCCCTGGATTAACGTGGAGTGGCTCGACGCCTTGGGGCTTGAGATGCCAACCACCACGGAAGAGCTAAAAACGGTATTGAAAGCGTTCAAAACCCAAGATCCGAACGGCAACGGACAGGCGGACGAAATACCGCTTTCCTTCATTAATAAGCCGGGCGGCGAGGATCTGACATTCCTGTTTGCTTCATTCGGCTTGGGCGAGAACTGGGATCATACCGTTGTTACGGATGATGGCAAGGTGGTGTTTACCGCAGCAGAGGAGGGGTATAAGGAAGCCATAGCATTCATTCACGAATTATATGAAGAGGGATTAATCGACATTGAAGCCTTCCAGCAGGATTGGAATACCTACCTGGCTAAGGGAAAGGACCACCGGTACGGCATGTATTTTACGTGGGATAAAGCCAACATCACGGGCATGAATGATACGTATGACCTGATGCCGCCGCTTGCAGGACCATCCGGTGAGATCAATGTGACGAGAACGAACGGGATCGGTCTTGACCGGGGAAGATTGGTCATTACCAGCAGCAACAAGAAGCTGGAAGAAACGGCAAAATGGATCGATGCGATGTATGAACCGCTCCAATCGGTTCAGAACAACTGGGGAACCTACGGTGACGATACCCAGCAGAATATTTTTGAGCTGGACGAAGCCAAAGGGATGCTGAAGCATCTTCCGCTTGAAGGCACGGCTCCGGTAGAGCTAAGACAAAAAACAAGCATCGCGGGGCCGCTTGCGATCCTGGACGAGTATTATGGCAAATACACCACGATGCCGGATGATGCTGCGTGGAGGCTCAAACTCATGAAAGACGTCATGGTACCGCATATGAAAGCGGAGAATACGTATCCGAAAGTGTTCTTCTCCATCGACGAGTTGGATCGCTTATCCACGATTGAAGCGGACTTGTTCCCTTACCTGGAAAGAATGCGCACCGAATGGTACCAGAATGGAAAAGTAGATCAGGAATGGGACGCTTATCTGAAGGAATTGGATCGACTTGGACTTCAGGAGTGGCTGACGATTAAACAAACGGGATACGACAGGAACATGAAGTAACCGTGTGGAATGCGGCCGCCGTTGATGCATATGGTTGAAGTACGGTCGTAAACCCATGATAACGATAATGAAGGAGATCACCGAATGTCTAAGACAAAACAACAAAACTATCGAAATGCCTATCATTTTTCACCACAGAAGTACTGGATGAATGATCCCAATGGCATGGTTTATTTTAAAGGGGAATACCATTTGTTTTATCAGCATCATCCCTTTGGCACCACATGGGGACCCATGCACTGGGGGCATGCGGTCAGCAAGGATCTGGTTTCCTGGGAAGAGCTTCCCATTGCATTAGCGCCGGATGAACGTGGCACGATTTTTTCGGGGAGTGCCGTTGTAGATTGGAACAATTCCAGCGGATTTTTCGACGAAGGGCCCGGGCTTGTGGCGATTTTCACTCACCATCATGATGCGCCGAGCGCGCAGCAAATGATTCAGTATCAAAGTCTGGCGTACAGTAAGGACGAAGGAAGAACCTGGAGAAAGTATGAAGGAAATCCGGTCCTTCGCCATGACAGCTATGTTGATTTTCGGGATCCCAAAGTGTTCTGGCATGAGCCGTCATCGCAGTGGGTGATGATTGTGGCGTGCGGACAGACGGTATGTCTTTATCGATCTTCCAATTTAAAGGAATGGGTATTTGCCAGCGAGTTTGGAGAGGGCATCGGATCTCATGACGGAGTATGGGAATGCCCCGATCTGTTCCCTCTTACTACGGAGGACAATGGAATACGATGGGTCATGCTTGTCAGCATTGGCGATGATCCGGCCTACGTCGAGGGCTCCAGAACGCAATATTTTATTGGAGATTTTGACGGAACAGCGTTTATTCCGGATGAGCGCTCCAAGTGTGATGTGCGGTGGCTGGATTACGGCAGGGACAATTATGCCGGAGTCAGCTGGTCCGACATTCCTGCACCGGATGGCAGAAGGCTGTTCATTGGCTGGATGAGCAATTGGAAATACGCAAACCTGACACCGACGGATGGTTGGAGGGGGGCCATGACCTTGGTGCGGGAACTCAAGCTGGAGACGCTGCAAGGTGAAGTCATGGTAACGCAGCAGCCGATTCGTGAAATCGAAGAGTATCGTCATGAGGTGCTTTCCTTGCGTGATATAGCCGTGGATGAAGCTGCTGTCCGATTAGCGGCTGTACGGCTGGAGAACTTCGAGATCCTTGTCCGCTTTGATCCAGCATCTTCGCTTGGTTTGAAGGTAAGGGCAGGATTAGGACAAGAAACGTTGGTCGGTTGGGATGCAAGGTTAGCCGAAGTATACGTGGATCGCAGCCGTTCAGGGCAGGCGGATTTCCACAAAGATTTCCCCGGCAAGCATGCGGCACCGTTAAAGACACCGGGCTCTATGCTGGAACTGCGGATCTTCGTGGACCGTTCGTCCGTGGAGCTGTTCGCGGATCGCGGGCAGGCGGTGATCACGGATTTAATTTATCCTGATCCCGCATCAACGGGCATAACCGTGTTTGCTGATGATAACCGGAAGGTCATAGAATCCCTCCATATCTATGAGGTTTCTTCATCTGGTGGCCAGTTAAAGTAATATGAATCGATAAGACATAAGGAGATCCGGCAGTATGCATATTGGAGCAATGGAAGCGGGCGGCACCAAATTTGTCTGCGGTATTGGAAGTGAAGACGGAATCGTCAAGGACAGCATCAGCTTTCCGACAGGACAGCCGGAAGGGACATTATCCAGAGCCATTTCCTACTTCAAGGATCATGAGGTAGAAGCCATTGGCATCGGGTCATTTGGCCCCATCGATCTGAAACAGGAGAGCCCGACATACGGATATGTAACGTCAACACCGAAACCTGGATGGTCGCATACAGATGTCCTTGGTAAGATGAAGTCGCATATGAACATTCCCTATGGCTGGGATACGGATGTCAATGCAGCTGCTTATGGAGAAGCGACTTGGGGAGCAGCGAGGGGGCTGAGCAGCTGCGCTTATTATACGGTGGGTACAGGTCTTGGGATCGGCCTTTATGCCGAAGGACGACTGGTTCATGGATTGGTTCATCCGGAAGGAGGCCATGTTCCCGTTAAACGCCATCCGGAAGATGGCTTTGGAGGAACCTGTCCTTACCATGGCGATTGCTTGGAAGGATTGGCAGCAGGGCCGGCGCTTGAAGCCCGATGGGGGTTGAAAGGACATCTGCTGCCGGCCGACCATCCCGCTTGGGAAATCGAAGCCTATTATATAGCGCAATCCATAACCGGACTGATCCTGACGAATTCCCCGGAGAAGATCATACTGGGCGGCGGGGTTATGCAGCAAGCTCAGCTGTATTCCCTCATTCGTGCAGAGGTGAAGCGCAATTTGAACGGATATGTGCTTGCCGACGAAATTGTACACGATATCGAGAATTATATAGTTCCTCCGGTATTAGGCACCCAGTCCGGTTTATGCGGCGCATTGGCTCTGGGAATCCGGGCATGGCAAGATTCGCAACGATAAACAATTGGGAGATCAGCCCGAGTGTTCGGGCTGTTCCTTCCTATATAACGTGTGGTAAAGAATCGAAACGAGGTGGTTATATGAAATTACCGCAGGATGTACATACCATGTTGCTGCGCACGATGTCTGCCATCACGATGACCTTATTGCTGGCGACAAGCGTCATTCCGGATTCGGCATGGGCTGCGTCAGCGATCCAAGAAGCGAATGCAGCTTTGAAAGGGAAAGGAGAAAACGATATTTTTGAAAGCGTATCCAATGTAAAGACCAACCTCGAAGGGTGGCAGTTGAAGGGCAGTGGCAATATGGAACAAACGGCAGAAGGTTTACGGCTTAGTTCCGATTCAAGTGAGAATGCAGCGGCGATCTCAGCAACCAGAGCGGATGATTTTGTCTATGAAGCCGATGTGATGATTACGGATATGCAAGCAGATGCTTCGCTGGTCTTTCGTTCAAGCGTTGACGGCTGGTCATCGTATATGCTGCAAATCGTACCCAGTGCAGGCTTGGTTCGCCTCAAGGATGCCCGCGAAGGGAACGGAAGATTGAAGGTTGAAAAAGCGCTCTCGTTGAGTCAAGGGGAAATCGTTCACCTTAAGGTCAAGGTGGTAGGCAGCAATATCAAGGTGTTTTGGGGAAACCAATATGAACCGATAATGGAAGTCGATGATACGGCTTATTCCACAGGACAGCTGGGTCTACATGTGTGGGATGGTTCCGCCCTGTTTCAAAATATCAAGGTGAGCGAGTGGAAAGGCAACTTGTTCGGACCGGTAAATACGAGCGGGGACTGGCAGCCTGACATCAAAGGGCTTAAGGGATCGGCATCGGAAGGGCTCGAAGCCTACAGAATCTATAAGAATGCGGCTGCGGATTATGTGCTGGAAGGAAATATCACCTTAGGGGGACAGGCTGAAGCCGGGTTCTATTGGAGAGGGAACGATCAAGGAACGGAGGGATACGAAGCCATATTCAGGAGAGAGGATGATCAGGTTCGGGTAACGCTGGAAACCTCGGATGGAAAGGTGATTGGCGCATCGAGCCGTACATACCCAAGCCTGCCCACAAGTGTGCATCATGTAGAGATCCACGTCTCCGGAGACAGAACTCAAGTCACTGTAGATGGTTACGAACCCGCTGCGATCCGCATTTCCGACGGAAGTTACGCGGACGGATCGATCGGGATGAAGGTAAAGTCCGGAACGGCTTACTTTCAGGACGTGTACGTAACTCCGATGGAAGATTATTATACGGAGGAATACCGCCCGCAGTATCACTATAGCCCAATCCGAGGCTCGGTAAGCGATCCGAACGGATTGGTCTATTTCGAAGGGGAGTATCATCTTTTCCATCAGGACGCAGGCCAGTGGGCGCATGCGGTCAGCCGGGATCTGCTGCATTGGAACCGGCTGCCGATCGCACTGCCTTGGAACGATCTCGGACATGTCTGGTCGGGTTCCGCCGTAGCCGATACAACGAACGCTTCAGGTCTGTTCGGGGATTCTGGAGGCAAAGGACTCATTGCCTACTATACATCCTTTAATCCTGATCGGCCGGGCGGGAATCAGAAGATCGGACTTGCTTACAGCACCGATCACGGACGGACCTGGACGTATTCGAAAGAACGGCCGATCCTCATCGAGAACCCGGGCAAACAGGGCGAGGATCCCGGAGGATGGGATTTTCGCGATCCCAAAGTGGTTCGGGATGAAGCCAACAACCGCTGGATCATGGTGGTATCAGGGGGAGATCATATTCGCTTCTATACCTCCGACAATCTGGTCGATTGGTCCTTAACGGACCGTTTCGGGTATGGGGAATATATCCGTGGAGGCGTGTGGGAATGTCCGGATCTGTTTCAGCTTGCCGTGGACGGCTCGGGTCAGCGCAAATGGGTGTTGATGATCAGCAGCGGCGCTAATCCGAACACCCAAGGCTCCGATGCGGAATATTTTATCGGCGATGTGACGCCAGACGGCAAATTTATGAATGATCATACGGCGGGGACCGTGCTGAGAACGGATTGGGGCAAGGAATTCTATGCCTCCATGTCCTTCTCCGACCTGCCGGACAATCGTAGGATCATGCTGGCATGGATGACGAACTGGGATTATCCCTTCAGTTTTCCGACTTCGGGCTGGAAGGGCCAGCTGACCATACCTAGAGAGCTGTCGCTCAGAACGACGAGTGAGGGGATACGTCTGCACCAGTCTCCAATCTCTGAGCTTGAGACCCTCCGGAATACGGTCATCCATGTGAACAACAGGGAAGTGACGGAGACCTCGCAGAATGTGTTAAAGGGAATTCAGGCCGGCGCGTTTGAAATCGAGGCGGAAGTCGAGATTCCGACAGACAGCAGCGAGCTGGAATTCGGCTTCCGGCTGCGGGAAGGCGGCGGACAACAGACGGTGGTCGGTTATAATAATGCCGCGCATCACATGTTCATTGACCGTTCGGCATCGGGAACCACGGATTTCTCCAGCCTGTTCTCGACCGAACACAAAGCTTTGCTGCACCCCATAGATGGAGTGGTCAAGCTGAGTATTTATGTCGATGAATCTTCCGTCGAGGTGTTCGGCAATGACGGAAACGTTGTGTTCTCGGACGTTATTTTTCCGGATCGGGCCAGACGGGGGATGAGCTTTTACACCCAAGGCGGCCAAGTAAAGCTGAAATCCCTTCAGGTGCATGAGCTGGATTCCGTGTGGAGGCATCTTGATCTATCAGAACCTGCTTCCCGAATCCTGTTGGATTCATACGAGCTGGACCTGTCCCAGGGAGAGACCGAATCGTTGTACGCAGCCGTGGATCGTGTCCAGGGCAACGGGAAGAAACCTTTGGTATGGACATCCAGTCATCCCGATACGGTCCGGATTGTTTCATCCGATGAGACCCATGCCGTATTGAAAGCTTTGAATGCGGGAGAAGCCGTGATTATGGCCTCAACGCCAAACGGAAAAATATCGGCGAGCACCCGCGTGTTGGTCACGAGCGGAACGTTCAAAACAAATCTGACGGGATGGAAACCGGACCTCAAGGCCTCGAAATGGGTTCTTACCGAGCATGGAATCCGGGGCAGCCATTCAAGCGATGCCAATTATATGGCGCAAGAGAAGGCAGGAGACTTCACGTTCGAAGGAGACATGCGGCTTGGGGAAGCAGGCGGTGCCGGGTCCATGCTGTTTCGGGCAAGCGGGGACGGACGCAGTGGATATTATCTGAATCTGGATCCTGGTATGAAGGCGATTCGGCTCTTCTACATGGTCGAAGGTCGATTCGAGGAACGTCAGGTCCTGGCCAGAGTCCCCGGTTTTATCCAAGGGGGAAGAACCTATCACCTGAGGATTGAAGCGAAAGGTCCGCATATTCAAGTCGACGTGGACGGGAAGACGGTAATCGATGTGATGGACGGGACATTTGCCGAAGGGCATTTTGGCGTCAATGTGTTCGGCGGGCAGGCTTCCTATCAAAATGTCTACGTCCGTCATTCGTCTGAAGCTCGTCTGAGGAAAACCAGCTTCATGAACGAAGCCATGAACCAGGTGATCTATACCGAGAAATCCGTAAACGGCGAACCCGTTACCGTGAAGGAATCAACGGGTACGGGGAACCCGTTATGGGTATTGGTACCAACAGGAGAGGACGATACGTATTCCATTCGTACGCCGGAAGGCAAGGCTTTGGATGTGGATACCGGGCAGAACCGGATTCAGTTATACACATATCTCGGTTATAACAATCAGCGATGGCGAGTGGAACGTCAGGAAGATGATACGGTAACCATCCGATCCGTGCACGATGGCCGGGCGATTGCCGTAAGGGCTGACGGTTCGGGGCTTGAAATGAATGAGCCGGATGCCGGTTCGGATCGTCAGCGATGGCGGCTTGGCCCTGAAGCCAAGGGAGCGATAATCGAATAAGGGGAGAGCTGCCGTTGCCGGCGGCTCTTTTTTTCGGGGTATATAACCGATGGTTCGGCGATGGACGAACCAATTCCTGCCGGGATGCGGGGACGGATAAAAGGGTGACGCTCCGTGGCGAGTATGATACTCTAGAAGAGTTACTAGATTGATAGAACAGATGGGAAACACCGTGTGCACGAATAGGTAACAAACGGTAATTCGGAACCAAAGGGGTTAAACCTATGACAGATTTATTAATGTATGAGCGAGAGTATTGGAGCCGTTATATACATATTGCAGGCATCGACGAGGTCGGCCGAGGCTGTTTGTTCGGCGATGTGGTCGCAGCAGCAGTCATTTTGCCGGAGGGGTTAGTGATTGAGGGGATCAACGATTCGAAGAAACTCAGTGCCAAGAAGCGGGAGACCCTCTATGACCTCATTATGGAACAGGCACTGGCGGTCGGCGTTGGTTTGGTGGACGCGGAAACGATTGACCGCATTAACATCAAACAAGCCGCAAGACTTGCCATGAAGATGGCGATCGAGCAATTGGCTGTTACTCCCCAGTTTCTGCTTGTTGATGCCGAGAAGGTGGAATGCGATATTCCCCAGCGTGCCATCATCAAAGGCGATGCGAACAGTCAGTCCATTGCCGCGGCCTCCATTATTGCCAAGGTGACTCGCGACAGATTGTGCGAAGGGGAATGGGAGACGCGTTATCCGGAATATGGAATTGCCGTACATAAAGGCTACGCTACCAAGTTTCACCGTGAACAGCTGCAGCTGCACGGACCTACCGCGATGCATAGAAGAAGTTTTCTGAAAAATATGGAGATTGAGCAATTGTCGCTATTCTAGATTTCGATGCAGCCCGCCCTCGTCAAAAGGCGGGCTGCTGCCGATATATAAGGTATACAGAAGGTGTGGGAGGAACTATCGTGAACATCGGATCGTTGATTCGCGGACTCCTGGGAGAGCAAAAGCCGGGAGACGCCAAGACGTTGGAATTAAAGCCGGGTCAGGTCGTTCGCGGTGTCGTTATGAACGTATCGGAGGACGGGCAGGAAGCTGTGGTGCAGATCCAGGGCGTTCAAGTGAAGGCGAAGCTGGAAACGCCGCTTCGAGCCGGGGAAACCGCTCTTCTGGAGGTTCAGCCGCCGGGAGAGGGAGGGACGGCCGTACTCAAGCCGCTTAGTCAAACGCCAGGACAGCCGCTGTCCCCGTCTTCGATGGCTGAGGTGCTGGATTTTGCCGGTCTTCCGGATACGAAGGAAAACCGCGAAATGATCAAGGGTATGCAAAATGCAGGAGTCCCGTTGACGAAGGACAATATCGCCATGTTCCGTGAGGCATTGGCCGTGAAGCCTCCGCAGATTCCCGCGGCGGAATGGGCGGAGTCGGCTGCAATCGCTTTTCACCGCGGCCTGCCGATTACCCCCGAAAGTGTAAAGGGGCTGCATCAGGCTGTGTTTGGACCCCAGCTTCATCAACTGCTGCAATCGTTGGAGCAGCAGCTAGCGTCTGCTTTAAGCAACGGTAACGGAGGCGCTGCGGCTGCCGGAAAAAATGCAGCGTCCGCTGTGCCTTCGACAGCAGCTGGCGCAGAGGGGATCGCTGCCGCGCAGCAGCAAGCAGCAGCGGCGAACAATGCTGCTGGAGGTGCCGCACAGGCCGGCTCAGGTCAGCAGGCACTGCTGACCAAGCTGCAGGGCCTGCTGCAGCAGCTGCGCGGCGAGCTGGCGCAGCCATGGGCCAGCGGCGGCACGGCAACGCCTGCCGCCGGCCAACCCGCCGCCGTGCCAATGGGGCCGGCGGCGGGTTCAGGCGAAGGGGCCGCAGGCCCTTCGCCAAAGCCGCCCACCCCTGGCGCGGAGCCGTGGGTGGGGCGGCTCTTGAAGCTGCTCGGTGCGGAGCACGAGCAGCAGGCCCTGCGCGGGGCCGGGACGGGCCCCGCGGGCGAAGCGGCGCGCAGTGGCGGCGCCGCAGCACCAGCCGGGCAGCCTGCGGCGGCGCACGGCAGCAGCACGGCCGCCGCGCCCGGAGCGAGTGCGGCTGTGCCCGCATCGGCAGCTGCTCCAACGGCAGCAGGCGCGGCTGCCCCGCCTCCTGCTGCAGCGCAGCCAACCGCTGCTGCGGCAGCCCAAGCATCCCTGCCCGCCACTCCTGCCCCTGGCAGCGGTGGCGCAGCAGCGAGTACGCCAGGAGCCTCCGCCACGCCAGGGAATGCGGGGAATGCGGCGAATGCGGCGAATGCGAATCAGCAAGCTGTTCCGAATGCTCAGGCTGGTGCCGTGAATCAACAGGGCTTGACGCAGCCGGTTGTGCCATCCGGCCAGCAGAATTCTGTCCAAGGCGTACAACAGGCTGTCATGGCCTCAACACAAACGGGTGAATCGGCGCTTGCCCTGCAAGACACACTGAAGGGAGTATTGCTTCAGGTGCTATCCAGCCAAGAAACGCCGCCTGCGCTAAAGGAAGCGGCACAGCAACTCGTTCAGCATTTAACAGGCCAGCAGCTCTTGCTAAACACGGATCGCACGGCACCGTTTGCGCAGGTCACGATGTTCATCCCTCTGCATGGGGTCGATGGGGAACAGACGGCATCCGTACATATTCAATCCCGCAGAGGCCGCAAAGGCGAGCTGGATGCAACCAACTGCAGGCTTTTGTTTGACTTGGACATGAAATTTCTGGGCCCGACCTTGATCGATGTGCAGGTTGTTGACCGGATCGTCAGCCTCAGCTTTCGAAATGATCAAAGTTACGCCGCGGAGCTGTTTGAGGGAAAAAAAGAAGAGTTGGCTCAAGCTGTTTCGTCTATCGGCTACCAATTGCTCAGCGTAAAAACAGAACCGCTGCCCCTAGTTGCCCCGCCTAATTCAGACATGTCCGTACAGGGAACGGCAGCAGAATACACCCCGCAAACCTATAAAGGGGTGGACATGCGCATATGACCAAGCAAGAGAAAGAGCAAGGGCAAATAACAGCCATGAAAAAGGCAGTTGCCCTGAAATATACGCCTGGCGAGAGCGAAGCGCCGGTTGTGGTTGCCAAAGGGAAAGGGAAATTGGCGGAGTCTATATTAGACAAAGCTAAAGAGCATGGCGTCCCTGTCCAGGAAGATGCAGCTTTGGTGGAGATTCTCTCCAAGCTGGATCTGGATCAGCAGATTCCCGAGGAGCTGTACCAGCTTGTAGCGGAAGTGCTGACATTTGTTTATCGTGCGGATCGTCAAGCGAAAGATGGAGGGATGATGCCATAATGAACTCGCCTTCCGGCAAAAAGGACAGCCGCAAGCAAAAAGGAGCCGCTGCCGAAGAGCTGGCGGCCGCTGCCCTAATTGAAAAAGGATACCGGGTTTTGGAACGGAATTGGCGCTGCCGCTTTGGAGAACTGGACATCGTTGCCGAAACAGGGGAGACCCTTGTGGTGATTGAGGTCAGAAGCCGAAGCGGAACAGTCAGCTTCGGCACGCCTTCCGAGTCCGTGAACGCCCGCAAAATGATGCAGGTCCGAAACACAGCCCAGCAGTACGTTCATCAAAAGCGTTATTATGAACGGCCGGTCCGGTTTGATGTTATCTCCATTATTCTTCGCCCAGATCTGACGCCCGTCTCGATGGATCATATCGAGAATGCATTTTAGATGGATACGATCCAAAGCATCTATAAGGATACCAAAAAGAAGGTGATAGGAGCCGAGCTCCATCACCTTCTTTGCGCAGTACAGATTATTTATTCAATAGGAGCGAACTTCCATACCGTTGTTATCCAAATCATATCACTCTCCAGCTCCATTTCACAAATGAGTGGTTTCATCGGCGGTGATATATTGGCGATCCAGCTGACGGTATTGAATCGCTTCTGCGACATGCCGGCTCTGTATCCTATCGGATGCTTCCAAATCGGCGATGGTTCTGGCCAGCTTCAGGATTCGGTCATAAGCGCGCATGCTCAGGCCCAGCGTATCGATTGTCGCTTGCAGAAGCTCAGCCGAGTCCTTGTCCAGCACCGCATGTTTCCTCAGGAAGCTGCCGAACAGTTCGCTGTTCCAGCTGAACGGTAACTTGCTGTAACGTTCCAATTGAATCCTTTGTGCCGCATAAACTTGATCCCGCATTTGCTTGGAGGATATAGGTGTTGCGCCTCCAGGCCATTCCTTCGGCCGAGGCACGTCCACCTGAAGGTCGATCCGATCCATCAAGGGCCCCGATATTCTAGCGCGATATTGAGCAATTCGTGTAACGCTGCACGTGCAGCGTTGATGAGGGTGATCACTGCCGTAATAACCGCACGGACAGGGATTCATCGAACAAGCGAGCATGAAATGCGCAGGGAAGGTAAATACCGCTCGTGCCCGGCTGATGGTTACTTCGCGATCCTCCAAGGGCTGTCGCAGCACCTCCAGCACATGCCTTGAGAACTCAGGGAGCTCATCCAGGAAGAGAATGCCTTTATGGGCCAGACTGACTTCTCCCGGCTTTGGAATGGTACCGCCTCCGATGAGCCCGCCGGCCGATATGGTATGGTGAGGGGACCGAAAAGGACGTCTGGTCATTAACCCATCGGATGGCTTTAGCTTTCCGGCAGCACTGAAGATTTTCGTTGTGGTCAACGCTTCTTGGTCCGCCAGCGGCGGCAGTATGGTGGGGAGGCGCTTCATGAGCATCGTTTTACCCGTACCCGGGGGCCCAATGAGCAGAATATTGTGCATGCCTGCGGCAGCAATGGTCAGAGCGCGTTTGATATGCTGCTGGCCAATTACATCTCTATAGTCTTCCAGCTGCTTGTCCTGGAGGCCGTCCGCTTGTATTCTGCTTGGATGCGTGGCCCGATCATATCTGAGCTTTGCCAGCGAAACGGAAGCGATGGTTGCTCCTCCAGTTTCACGGTTATCGATAACTCCATCTGATCCATCCTGGACGAGCTCATTCAAGTGCCTGAGCCCATAAACTTCGATCCCCCCGATCAATGCAGCTTCCGGGGCATTTTCGCTCGGAAGAAGTACTCCGGCATATCCTTCCTTTTTCGCTTGCTCCACCATCGGTAACACCCCGGTGATGGGTCTTAGCGTACCATCCAGTGCAAGTTCGCCAAGGATCAATATTTGCCCGGCATTCGAAAAGGTCCATTGCTCGCTTGTTAGCAATATGCCAACGGCGATTGCCAGATCGAAGGAAGAGCCTTCTTTGCGCAGATCTGCCGGTGCGAGATTGACGGTTACCCGTTTTAAGGGATAGATAAAACCGCAGTTTTTAATCGCTGCCCGAACCCGCTCAATGGATTCGCGAATGGAGGAATCGGGCAGACCGATGATGGAGGTTTGGGGCAGTCCGTTCGCCAGGTCTACCTCGACCTGGATGACAACGCCGTCAATGCCGTGCAAGCAAGCGCTATGAAGTTTTCCGTACATAAATGAAAGCACCTCATTTCTGATATCAGTGGATTGAATCGCAAAAGAACATCCAAGATTCGAAATGGGTGCTTCCTCATTTTCGCTGGGTGACTCTAGTCCGTATTGTAAAAGTTTACCTCTTGGCTGTCAATTCGCACTCCTCTTCAAGATACTCCATCCAAGAGACAAGGACCCAACCGCGGTGCGGGATCTGAGTCGTGAATGTACCATAATTCAGAAAGTTGTCACTTCTTCAGAATCGTAGCTACAGTCAATAACGGGAAGGAATGTGAATAGTCAATCCATGGTTCCGGCAAGTAGAATCAAAATCATAAACGACATGCTGCTGTAAACAGTAGCTGGCGTTACATCATCATACATAAGGGAGAGGGTTGCGTGAACATTTGGAACCGAAAGCTCGGGTTGGTGGCATTGGCCGCCGTTATAACCGGCACATTATTGAGCGGATGCACAAAAGAAAACGTGGCAAAAGAGGAGAATCCTGAAAACGCCGCCTTAGGCAAAGAAGTCACACTAGAAATGATGACCTTCTCTCATACGAATTGGCCCTATAAGGAAAACTGGCCGATTTACCAGTACTTAAAAGAAGAAACCGGCATCTCCTTCAAGGTACAACCCGTGATGAGCGATTACACCACAACGATGAACCTGGCGATATCCTCGGGCGAAATACCGGATCTTATGATGGTCAACAGCTTGAACGCCGCCAATACGCACGGGGAGAGCGGAGCGTTTGTCGACTATTTCGAGCATTTGGAACAGATGCCGAACTATAAGAAGTTTCTCGAAGACCATCCCGAAGTGAAGGCAGCTATTCTGTCTCCAGAGGGAAGGAACTATTTTATGCCGTTGTATGGACTTGAGCAGCAGTCCAGGCGGTCATGGCTATACAGAGACGATATATTCAAAAAACACAATCTGACGCCGCCGACGACATACGACGAACTGTACACCGTCGCGAAAAAATTAAAGGAATTGTACCCTGACAGCTTCCCGATTGCCGTTTTCAACGGTTTGAGTCCGCTGGTCAATATGGCACCTGCGTTTAATACAAACAGCAGCTACTATTACGATTTCGAGAAGAATGAATGGCGCTATGGTCCGACAGAGGCCAACTACAAGAAAATGGTTGAGTATATGAATAAATTTTACACGGAAGGCTTGGTTGCGCCTGACTTCATGGCTCATAAACGCAAGCAATTTAACGATCTGCTGCTTCAGAACAAATCGTTTATCGCCAGCGATTATATCGGCATCATGGATGAACTTCCGTTAATGCTTGGGGATAAAGCAGCCGAGTTTAGTCTTGATTATATGGTTCCTCCTGTTGGAACGCCGGATGGCAAGTCCCACAATGTATTTGCCGGATTGCAGTCCGACGGGTTTGCGGTGGCGGCAAATTCCAAGGAGCGGGATCGGCTGCTGAAGTACCTTGATTTCTTGTTCTCCCCCGAAGGTATTGAGCTGGCAACCTGGGGTAGGGAAGGCGAGACGTTCACAACCGAGAACGGGGCTCGCAAATTCAACCCGGATTACAAAGAGTTCGGCGACTTGAGAACCAAGACGGGCATCGCAACAATCGGAGCGCATACGGTATTGGATATGACGGCATACGAGTCCATGTATTCCCCAAAAATGCGGGAAGCGATGAAAATCGCGCCAGACCATGAAACGAGACCCCAGCCAAGGCTTGCGTATACGAATGAAGAAAATGAAGTGCTCAGCATGGTCGGCGAAACGGTGAAAAAATTCCATGAGGAGCAGATCGCCAAGTTCATTCTAGGACAGAAACCGATGGATGATTGGGATGCTTACGTGAATGAAGTGAACAAGCTTGGCGTGCAGCAGGTGCTGGATGTGCATAAAAGTGCTTATGAGCGGACGCAAAAGTTCTTAAACGAAGCCAAGTAATGGATATCTGCGCGGCATACGGCAAGATGAGCGCACTGCTTTCTTTTCCCGGACCGGCTCTCGGCTAAGTAATGGCTGGTCCCGGTCCTTATGGGGGAAGCGGCCTGATGGATGAGTTTTGAACTAACGGGTAAAGGAGGATGCGTTTTTTTGCAACCACAGAAGAATCCGGGTTTCTTGACGAAAGTGAAGCGGGACAAATACCTGCTGCTGCTGCTTCTGCCCTGTGCTCTGTATTACATCATCTTTAAGTACGTTCCCATATTCGGCATTTCGATCGCCTTTATGGACTACAACCTATTTAAGGGGATCACGGAGAGTGACTGGGTGGGTTTCAAATATTTCAGCATGTTTTTTAATACGCCTGATTTCTGGCCTGTTCTCAGAAATACATTCCTGCTGGGGTTATACAAGCTGATCTTCGGCTTTCCGGCACCTATCATCCTTGCTTTACTCATTAATGAAGTGAGCAAGTCGTTTTTGAAACGGTTTGTCCAAACGGTCAGTTATCTCCCGCACTTCATATCCAATGTCGTTGTAGCGGGGATCGCGGTTATGTTCCTGTCCCCGACAGGCGGGGTAGTCAACCAGCTGCTGAGTGCCGTCGGACTCGAACGAATCAACTTTTTGGTTGAGGCCTCCTGGTTCAGGTCGATCTATGTAACGACCGACGTATGGCAGCATATCGGATGGGGGACCATCATCTATTTGGCTGCTTTGACGGCAATCGATCCGCAGTTATATGAAGCGGCACGGATGGATGGGGCTAACCGGTGGAAGCAGGCGCTGAACATTACGCTTCCCGGCATCGCGCCTGCAATCGTGATTATCCTGATACTTGATATCGGAAAAATACTGGAAATTGGCTTTGAGAAAGTATACCTGCTCGCAACTCCCGCCACTTATGAGACAGCTGATATTATATCCACCTACGTGTACAGGGTCGGCTTAACGCAAGGCAACTACAGTTATGCCACGGCGATTGATCTGTTTACCGGCATCATCAGCTTCATCTTCATTATCGCGGCGAATTCGTTCAGCCGGCGGGTTAGCGGAAGCAGCATCTGGTAAAGGAGGAACGTGATGAAACCGAAATGGAATTGGTTTGACGCGCTCAATGCCTTGATCCTTTCCGGGATCGTGCTCGCGTGTCTATATCCGTTTGTTTATATGCTGGCCGTGTCCCTGAGCGATTCCGCATCGATCGCCTCAGGGGAAGTGTGGCTATGGCCGAAGGGCTTCAATCTGGATATGTATCAGTATGTGTTCGAGGACGGTCGGGTGCTGAAAGGATATAAGAACACGCTGATTTACGTGATTTCAGGGACCGCCATTTCTTTGATTGTAACGGCACTAGGGGCTTATGCACTGTCCAAGACCAAGATGGTCATGGGCAAACCGATCCTGATGCTGATCGTCTTTACGATGTTTTTTAACGGCGGGATGATTCCGACGTTTCTGGTCGTGAAGGAGCTGGGCTTTGTCAACACGATATGGGGCATGGTACTGCCCGGAGCGGTAGGTACCTGGAATCTGCTCATCATGCGGACTTTCTTCATGGGCATGCCTCAAGAGCTCGAGGAATCCGGAAAAATAGATGGACTGTCCGAAATCGGGATTTTCTTCCGGATTGTGCTCCCGCTATCCAAGCCGGTGCTGGCCACCATCGGCTTGTATTATGCCGTCGGGATGTGGAATAACTTTATGGGGCCGCTGCTGTATCTGCGGGATGCCGATATGCAGCCCCTCCAGGTCATTTTAAGAAACATCGTGCTGTCGGGGCAATTGACGGGGACGGATGGTCCGGTTGTGGGCGATATCGTGGTGGTGGAGGATGGCTTGAAATTCGCTACCATTATGGTGTCTACCTTGCCGATCCTGCTTGTCTATCCGTTTATACAGAAGTATTTTGTAAAAGGGGCTTTGATAGGCTCGGTTAAGGGTTAGCGTTAAAGGTAAAGCGGTCGGCCGCTCACCTGTGTGTTATCGGATCCAGTTGGTTTTCCGGTAATCACCCGGTGTTTGGCCGGTTATTTTTTTGAACATGCGGATAAAGGAAGTGACATTACGGTAGCCGATCCGGTTGCCAACTTCCTGAATCGGCATATTTGTCGTCTGCAGTAGTTCTATCGCTTTTGTTATTCGAATCGCATTCAATTGGTCGCTAAAGTTGCTCCCCGTCTTCTCTTTAATATACCCGGATAGATAAGTTGGCGACATGTTGAGTTTAAAGGCAAGCTGCTCGAGTGATATATCTTCAGCGTAATGGGACTCCAAATAATGAATGACATATTGAATGATATCGTAATGTTCTTCACGTTTCAGACGGATCGCATGGGCTGCATGGGCAAGCTCGTCGAGCAGGATTTCCCGGTATTGCTCGGGGGTTACGCTATAAGCAAGCTTTTGTGCGTAATCCGGAAGGGCGTCGATATTGATTTTCAGCAGTTCTACTGTCCTTCTCATGCGGACCGAGACCGATTTGGCAAAGTGGCTTAGTTGATCGGCCGTGGCCTCTTGCCGCTGCAATCGATCCAGGGCGCGCTCAATGAGCGATTGGCAGCTGCTCTCGTTGCCAGCCTGTAAGTTCACGTAAAATTCGTGTTCCTGCTCGGCAGTGAATCCTGTTACATCTTCTCGGCGTTCCTTCTCCCAGATGATCTGGGTTTCCTCAATCGGCATGGCTTGTTGCAGGAGCGACATGGCTTCTGCATAAGCCCGGTCAAAATCAGAGGTTTGCTGGAACACGGACGAAACCGCAATATTCACGAGATAGGTGCTTTGATCTTGATCAAAAATCTGTTTGAGCTGATTGAGACACTGCTGCAGCATGTCGGATTTTTCTTGTGTATACACAATGGTTAAAATCTGCTTGCCCTCCATCTGAAGGGTATGGGATATGGGAAACGATTCTTGGATCTGCAGCGTGATCATGTCTTTGATCTTGCCGGTTGCCCTTGTCATTAAGGCATCAAGCTGACGCGAAGGGACGTGCCGGTATCTCAACTGATAAAGGATAACCATAAATTCACCCTCGCCGACCCAAAGTTCGTTGGAAGCGTTGGTATCAAGGGCAATGTTTTTGAACTGGGCCAAATAATGGTAGCTTGTCAGCAGCGGTTTGGTATGGTCCATCCATTCCTTGATGATCTTACGTTCATGCTGCAAACCCTTCAGATGGTTGGAAATGGCGCTGAATTCGGAGATACTCCCTTGATATAGCTCCATCTCCGCTTGGCCCAGGCCCGTAACCATTCTCTTGAGCGGCAGGTTGATTTTTCGGGAGAAAACCCATGATGCCAGAATACCAATAAGCAGGGTAGCTGCAAATAAGAGTACAGCCATCCAGTTCATGCGGCTGATGCTTTGATTGAGTTCCTTATGGGGAATAATAGAAACGTAGGTAAGACCGGAGCGGGCGCCTTTTTCGAAAAAGTAATAGGTTCCCTTCTCCATCATCCATTCCGATTGGCCGTCCCATTCCGGCAGTGGCAGGGATTTAGCATCCGGGGCGGATTCATACAGGGTTGTTCCCTCCGAGTCCACCAGCAGAAAACGGGAATCGGCCATTCCATTATATGATTCATACCAGCTTTTCATATTTACGAAAGCGATGATCTTCCAGGGGCTGCCTTGTACGTTCGTAATTAAAGGCATCAGCTGCAATTCACTCTTCTCGGTTCCGATGGTGAACGTGCGGCTGGGAAGCATGTGCAGAAAACCGTTTGCGTGATCTCTACGCTTCCAGAATTCGTATGAATAGGAGTCGCTTTTGTAGTAATGCTTAAACATGCGGTCATCATCGACGATGCCATCCCGCTCAAGCAGGAAGGAATGATTTTGGTAGTAAATCATGACATTATTTAAGTGGTAGTAGGGCTGGCTTACCAGGGTCCGAATCTGATCCATGACCGTATCCACCTGCAGATAATTGATGCCTTTCTTTCCCCCGGAATCGGCCTGCCTGCTGATATTGCCGACAAATTCATCGTGCTGAAGGTTGAGGAGGAGATTTTTCCATGTGGAGTACTGCTTCTCAAAATGATCGACGGTGTTTCGAATCAGGGTCAGATTATATTTGACAATTTCATTGTTAACATTGCGGGAGTAGAATGTCATCGACCATAGATTATAGGAGGAGAGCAGGAAAATCACGACGAGAAAATACACGAGCATTTTGACAAATAATGAATGCAGCGGAAAAAATGACTTCAACCAACTCATGCTGAATCTCCTTATAATTGCGTTCACTAATCTTTCAATCATTCTACCGGATAGCAGAAAAAGGATAAAGAGTTTTATTTTGCGTCACAGTTTAACGCGAACAAAAAGGGATTTAATGGTATAATAGTAATCAATACACTAATTATTACGGGGAGGGGAGAGGGATTCGGTATGACAATTTTATGGGAAAATATCATCCTTACACTAGTTGCAGGATTGTTAGGCATTGCCGTTGTCGTATTGGGGATTGTCGGATTGATAAGCTTTGCACGAAAAAATAAATGAATTTTACATATTTCTCCAATTTATATCTGGAAGGAATCATACCCATGCCAAATCGAGTGGATAAACTGTGAACTTTTTAAGGTAAGCGTTTTAAAAACATGTTACAATAGCTTGGGTTTAATATATAAAGGTTGACAGGGTAATCTTTCATAGATTAGTTCCGTGTTAGCCAGCCTTGTTCCAGTCATGTTGATAGGAGGATTCGAGAATGAATATCCATGAATATCAAGGAAAACAAGTACTGAAGCAATATGGAGTAGCTGTTCCGAACGGCAAGGTAGCGTTTACGGTAGAAGAGGCAGTTGAAGCTGCACAATCTTTGGGAAGTCCCGTAACCGTTGTCAAAGCACAGATCCACGCAGGCGGTCGGGGTAAAGCCGGCGGCGTTAAAGTGGCGAAGAACCTGGACGAGGTTCGTGCTTATGCTGAAGAAATTCTGGGCAAGGTGTTGGTGACTCACCAAACGGGTCCGGAAGGCAAGGAAGTCAAGCGTCTCCTCATTGAAGAGGGCTGCGATATTCGCAAAGAGTATTATATCGGTGTGGTCGTTGACCGTGCTACCGGCCGTGTCGTTTTGATGGCGTCCGAAGAAGGCGGTACCGAGATCGAAGAGGTTGCCGCAGCAACTCCCGAGAAGATTTTCAAAGAGGTCGTAGATCCAGCGATCGGACTTCAAACATTCCAAGCACGGAAATTAGCGTATTCCATTAATATTCCGAATGAACTGGTAGGAAAAGCCGTTCAGTTCATGCTGGCCTTGTATAAGGCATTTGTAGAGAAGGATTGCTCTATCGCTGAAATCAATCCGCTTGTCGTAACCGGGGACGGAAACGTCATGGCTCTAGATGCCAAACTCAACTTTGACTCCAATGCGTTGTTCCGTCATAAAGACATCCTTGAGCTGCGCGACCTGGACGAAGAAGACGAGAAGGAAATTGAAGCATCCAAATACGACTTGAGTTACATAGCTCTGGATGGCAACATCGGCTGTATGGTTAATGGCGCCGGTCTTGCCATGGCTACGATGGACATCATTAAGTACTATGGCGGGGACCCTGCAAACTTCCTTGATGTTGGGGGCGGTGCAACAACGGAGAAGGTAACGGAAGCCTTCAAGATCATTTTATCCGATCCTCAAGTAAAAGGAATCTTTGTCAACATTTTCGGTGGTATTATGCGCTGCGACGTTATCGCTACCGGTGTTGTCGAAGCTGCTAAACAGCTGGGCTTAACTCGTCCGCTGGTTGTACGCTTGGAAGGAACGAACGTAGACCTCGGCAAGCAAATTTTGGCTGAGTCCGGTCTTAACATCGTACCTGCTGATTCCATGGCCGACGGAGCACAGAAGATCGTCTCCCTCGTTCAGTAATATTTCATTCCTGAAGGGGCATGGCACGATGGGCTTCGAAAGCCCTGCCGTGCGGTTGCTTTCATTTTCAAATAACAATAGGGGATGTGAATCAATCGTGAGTATTTTGATCGATAAAAATACAAAAGTTATCACGCAAGGGATTACAGGTAAAACAGCCCTTTTCCATGCAAAAGGCGCCCTGGATTACGGTACACAGATGGTCGGGGGGACTTCACCCGGCAAAGGTGGAACCGAAGTCGAAATTACGCTTGAGAACGGTGAAACCGTCAAATTGCCGGTTTACAACACCGTTGAGGAAGCCAAAGCCAAAACAGGCGCAACCGCTAGCGTAATTTATGTACCCCCGGCTTTTGCAGCCGATTCCATTCTGGAAGCTGTTGATGCCGAGATGGATCTGGTTATCTGTATTACAGAAGGCATTCCGGTGCTGGATATGGTCAAAGTATCCCGCTATATGGAAGGCAAGAAGACTCGTTTGATCGGACCTAACTGTCCGGGTGTTATTACGCCGGGTGAATGCAAAATCGGCATCATGCCTGGTTACATCCACACGCCAGGACATGTCGGAGTTGTATCGCGCAGCGGTACCCTGACATATGAAGCCGTTCATCAGCTGACTGCTCGCGGCATCGGACAATCCTCCGCCGTAGGGATTGGCGGCGACCCGGTTAAAGGGACGGAGTTTATCGATGTATTGAGACTCTTTAATGAAGATCCTAACACCAAAGCGGTTATTATGATCGGTGAGATCGGCGGTACAGCGGAGGAAGAAGCGGCTGAATGGATCAAAGCGAACATGACTAAACCAGTGGTAGGCTTCATTGGCGGCGCAACGGCGCCTCCAGGAAAACGCATGGGCCACGCAGGCGCGATTATTTCTGGCGGTAAAGGGACAGCCAAGGAGAAAATCTCTGTACTTGAAGCGTGCGGTATCAAGGTAGCTCCTACACCTGCTGAAATGGGCTCAACCCTGGTTAGCGTGCTTGAGGAGAAGGGTCTCCTGGAGTCTTGCACGACTCACTAGATCTAGATTTTTATGCAATTCTAGCTAAGGCGTAACTTAAGGTAAGCAACCTTTTATTTCCTAAACAGGAAATGAAGGGTTGCTTTTTTGTTTTTGATTTTATATTTTAAGGAGGTCCCATTATGAAGGTAGACAGCTTACTGCTGATCGCATTGCATGAAAGCGAAGGTGTCGGATGGAAGACCATTAACCGAATCATATCGAACGGTGAGCTGCATGAGGGGTTGCTGTCTTATGATGCGAATGATTGGAGGGCCTGTGGTTTGTCTGTCGAAAAAGCGAATAAACTGGCCAAGGACTTCCCTTCCGCTGTCGAAAGAAAGCAGATCGATCTGTCGAATGCGAATGATGCCGGGTATCGGCAACATGAAGCCGGGGTATGGAATTTGACAAACCGTTCAAAAATACGTATTATAACAGCCCTCGATGATATCTATCCGGACAGATTACGATCTTCGCCACAGGCTCCTTGGGTGTTGTATTGCATCGGCGATCTACATCTGCTGTCGAGGCCTGGGATTGCGATGGTAGGTACAAGAATGCCTACGGCATATGGGCGCAAAATTGCAACGATGCTATCCGAGGAGTTGGTACGATCAGGGTTCATGGTTGTCAGCGGCATGGCCAGAGGCATTGATAGCGTAGTCCACGATGCGGCTTTGCGAAGCGGGGGACCGACAGTGGCGGTTCTCGGAGCCGGCGTTGACGTTATATATCCACCGGAGAACCGATCACTGTATGAAGAGATTGCGGCTAAGGGGCTTATCATTTCCGAATACCCGCCAGGCACCAAGGCGCTACCGGGGTTCTTCCCTCAGCGTAACCGGATTATCGCGGGACTCACGTTAGGTACCGTGGTGGTGGAGGCGGATGCCCGCAGCGGATCGTTGATTACGGCGGATTTAGCCCTGGAGGCGGGAAGGGACGTGTTCTCCGTTCCGGGTCCTGTTACTTCACCCAAGAGCAGAGGGACTTTGGATTTGATCAAGCAAGGAGCCAAGATGGTCACGGAAGCAAGGGATATAATAGAAGAATATGATTCCTTGTTGCCAAAAGTGGCCTCCGGTACATACAATAAGGAGCGGCGGGCCCCTCGTCAGGAGCAGCCCGATGAACTAGCCGGGTTGACAAATGACGAACGACAAATATACCATATGCTCGAACAGGGTCCCGGGTCGCTGGATGAAATGATCGAGTTAACCCGGTGGGATTTTGGACATTTGCATTCAGTTCTGTTATCTTTAATCATAAAAAAGCAGATTACCCAATTACCCGGTGCTATATATAAGATCATTTAATGGGAAAGTTTGAATGTTGGAGAGGAGGATGAACCTGTGGCGGATTCACTCGTCATCGTAGAGTCGCCTGCTAAGGCGAAAACGATTGGCAAATATCTCGGCAGCAAGTATATCGTGAAGGCTTCGATGGGTCATGTTCGCGATTTGCCGAAGAGCCAGATCGGGGTTGAAGTAGAAAACGACTTCAATCCGAAATACATTACGATCCGCGGAAAAGGTTCTGTCTTAAAGGAACTTAAGGATGCTAGCAAAAAGGTGAAAAAAGTGTACCTCGCAGCTGACCCCGATCGCGAAGGGGAGGCCATTGCATGGCATCTTGCGCATGCATTGGAGCTGGATGATACTCAAAGCCTGCGGGTTGTATTTAATGAAATAACAAAAACAGCCGTGAAGGATGCCTTCAAGACGCCGCGCAAAATTAACATGGATCTGGTCAACGCGCAGCAGGCAAGACGTATCCTGGACCGATTGGTTGGTTATAAGATCAGCCCTATTCTATGGAAGAAAGTGAAAAAGGGACTCTCTGCCGGCCGTGTTCAATCGGTAGCTGTCAAAATCATTCTCGACCGCGAGAATGAGATCAGCGCTTTCGTGCCGGAAGAATATTGGACCATTACGGCCAAACTGGCCATTAAAGGTTCTGCATTCGAAGCCAAATTCACGCAGCTTAATGGCGCAAAGAAAGAGCTCACCAATGAACAGGAAGTAAATGAAATTCTTCAAGCGATTCGGGATGCTTCCTTCCAAGTCAGCGAAGTAAAAGAGCGAGAGCGTCAGCGCCATCCGTCTCCACCGTTTACAACGAGTTCCTTGCAGCAGGAAGCTGCACGTAAACTTGGTTTCCGGGCGGCTAAGACCATGTCCGTTGCCCAGCAGCTGTACGAGGGCGTCGAGCTTGGCAAGGAAGGCACCGTCGGTTTGATTACCTACATGCGTACGGACTCCACGCGCATCTCAGGGACGGCTCAAGAAGAAGTAAAAGAATACATCACCGAGAAGTATGGTGATCCGTTCGTTCCGGAGAGCCCGAGACAATACTCGAAAAAAGCAGCCAACGCTCAGGATGCGCATGAAGCGATTCGTCCTACATCGGTGCTGCGGGATCCTGAATCCATGAAGCCGTTTATGAGCCGTGATCAGCTCCGCTTGTACAAACTGGTCTGGGAGCGTTTTGTGGCAAGTCAGATGTCTTCTGCAGTGCTGGATACGCTTTCTGTTGATATTGCCGCGGGCAAGGCCGTCTTCCGCGCAACAGGTTCGAAGGTTCGTTTCCCTGGATTCATGAAGGTTTACGTCGAAGGCAACGACGACGGGACGACAGAAGAAGATAAATACCTGCCGGAGCTTCATAGTGGCGACATTCTGGAGAAGCAGGACATTGAGCCGAAGCAGCACTTCACGCAGCCACCTCCGCGTTATACGGAAGCACGTCTTGTCCGGACGCTGGAAGAGCTCGGCATAGGGCGACCTAGTACGTATGCACCGACACTGGAGACGATCCAGAAGAGAGGCTACGTTGCCATCGAAGAGAAGAAATTCATGCCAACCGAGCTCGGTGAACTTGTCATCGAGCAGATGGAGCAGTTCTTCCCGGAAATTCTCAATGTGGAGTTTACGGCTAACATGGAAGAGGACCTCGACCATGTGGAGGAGGGCTCCGAAGATTGGGTCAAAGTATTGGCAGAGTTCTATGAATCCTTCGAAAAGCGCCTTGAAGTAGCAGAGGAAGAAATGAAGGAAATCGAAATCGAAGATGAGGTTTCCGACGAGATCTGCGAAAAGTGCGGAAAGCCGTTGGTCTATAAGCTGGGCAGGTTTGGCAAGTTTCTTGCATGCTCAGGCTTCCCGGATTGCCGGAATACCAAGCCGATCGTGAAAGATATCGGCGTGGCGTGCCCGAAATGCAAGGAAGGCCATGTCGTGGAACGACGAAGCAAGAAGGGGCGCGTCTTCTTTGGATGTGATCGTTATCCCGAATGTGATTTCGTATCATGGGATAAACCGTCAACGAAGCCGTGTCCGAATTGCAGCAGCTTAATGGTAGAGAAGAAAAGCAAGCAAGGCATCAAGCTTCAATGTACTTCTTGTGATTATTCCGAAATGGTCGAGGAACAAGACGACGCAGCAGATTTGTAAGGCATACAGGGGGTAATGACGTTGACAGATTCACAGAGGGTTACGGTTATCGGTGCAGGGCTTGCCGGCAGTGAAGCTGCCTGGCAGATCGCTAGCCGGGGCATACCCGTTACATTATATGAGATGCGGCCGGTCGTTAAGACGCCGGCTCATCATACGGACAAGTTCGCTGAGCTTGTATGCAGTAATTCGCTTCGGGCGAACGGTTTAACCAACGCAGTAGGGGTATTGAAGGAAGAAATGCGGATGCTGAACTCGCTTGTCATCGGTTCGGCAGACCGCAATTCCGTCCCGGCTGGCGGCGCATTGGCCGTTGACCGTGACGGTTTTTCGGGAGAAATTACGGAAACTCTGCATCAGCATCCTTTAATTGAGGTTGTAAATGAAGAAATTCAGCATATACCTGAAGAAGGCATCGTTGTTATTGCAACTGGGCCGCTGACCTCGCCCGCGTTGTCATCACAGATTCGTGAGCTGATGGGTGAGGACTATTTCTATTTTTACGATGCGGCTGCTCCGATCGTGGAAAAAGATTCAATTGATATGAGCAAGGTTTATCTGGCATCCCGTTATGATAAAGGCGAAGCGGCTTATCTGAATTGTCCCATGACAGAAGAAGAGTTCGACGCTTTCTATGACGCTCTTATCAATGCCGAAGTCGCTCAATTGAAAGAGTTTGAGAAGGAGATTTATTTCGAGGGCTGCATGCCGATCGAGGTCATGATGAAGCGTGGTAAACAAACCGCCTTGTTTGGCCCGATGAAGCCTGTTGGATTGGTGAACCCGCATACAGGCAAGCTGCCGCACGCTGTGGTGCAGCTCCGTCAGGATAATGCCGCAGGTACCCTCTACAATCTTGTCGGTTTCCAGACTCATCTGAAGTGGGGTGAACAGAAGCGGATCATTTCCATGATTCCGGGACTTGAGAACGCCGAAATTGTGCGTTACGGTGTCATGCACCGCAATACGTTTGTCAATTCGCCTAGACTGCTGGAACAAACCTATCAGGTGAAAACACGGCCAAATCTGTATCTGGCGGGACAAATGACGGGCGTAGAAGGATATGTTGAATCGGCGGCATCCGGATTGATTGCCGGGATCAATGCAGCAAGAGCCGCTCAGGGGCAGGAGGGGATCGTATTCCCTCAGGAATCAACTATCGGGAGCATGGCCTATTACATAACCCATGCAGATCCAGATAACTTCCAGCCGATGAATGCGAACTTCGGCCTTCTTCCGAGTCTCGAGAAGCGCATTCGCAACAAAAAGGAAAAAAACGAAGCGCTTGCAAGCAGAGCGCTTGACGGAGTACGCGTATTTATTAATGCTAACGAACTAAATACAATCTAATCTTATTTTCTTAGGGAGGTCTTGCCATCATGGAAATGACTTTTCACGCCACTACAATTTGTGCAGTACGGCATAATGGCACAGCAGCTATTGCCGGCGATGGCCAAGTTACATTTGGTGAAAGTGTAGTCATGAAGCAGACCGCCAAGAAAGTGCGCCGTCTTTACCGGGGACAAGTTGTCGCCGGTTTTGCCGGTTCTGTGGCGGATGCTATCACGTTATTTGAGAAATTCGAAGGCAAGCTGGAAGAGCACCATGGAAATCTGCAGCGCGCCGCTGTTGAACTCGCGAAGGATTGGCGTCAAGACCGTGTGCTTCGCAAGCTTGAAGCTTTGATGATTGTTATGGATAAAACCGGGATGCTGCTGATTTCAGGTGGCGGCGAAATCATCGAGCCTGATGATGATGTGCTGGCCATTGGGTCAGGCGGCAATTTTGCCTTGTCGGCAGGACGGGCGCTTAAGCGTCATGCCGGACATATGGAAGCGAAGGATATAGCCAGAGAAGCGCTTCAGATCGCTTCTGAGGTGTGTGTCTATACCAACAGCAATATTATTGTCGAAGAGCTGTAAGGATGCCATACAGCAACATATAGCCATATCAGGGGTGGAGGTATTCGCGATGAGTAAAGAATCGATGACGCCAAGACAGATTGTATCCGAGCTGGATAAATACATTGTAGGCCAAAAGGAAGCTAAAAAATCGGTCGCTGTAGCACTTCGGAACCGCTATCGCCGGAGCTTGCTTACGGATGACGAGCGGGATGAAATCGTACCGAAGAACATACTGATGATCGGTCCCACCGGCGTCGGCAAAACGGAGATTGCAAGAAGGCTTGCCAAGCTGGTTCATGCACCGTTCGTTAAGGTCGAGGCGACAAAGTTTACCGAGGTTGGATATGTCGGCCGTGATGTGGAATCCATGGTACGGGATCTTGTGGAAACCGCGATCCGGATGGTGAAGCTGGAACGCACCGAGAAGGTTAAGGACAAAGCCGAGGAAATGGCGAACGAGCGGATCGTTCAGCTGTTGGCGCCTTCAACCAAAGGGCAGAAGAGTCAGCGAAATCCCTTTGAGATGCTGTTTGGCGGTGCGAATAACGATACCCAGACCGAAGATGAGGATGCGGACGATAAGGACGTTAGTCTCAAAGAGAAGCGGAGACAGGTGCGCTTTAACCTGCTGTCCGGTAAGCTTGAAGACGAAACGATTGAGATTGATGTCGAGGATGCTGCTCCAAACATGTTCGATATGTTTGCGGGGCAGGGCAATGATCAGATGGGCATGAACATGCAGGAAATGTTCGGCAATCTGATGCCAAAGCGCACAAAGCGCCGCAAGCTGTCAGTGAAAGAAGCCAGGAAAGTACTGACGCAAGAAGAAGCAGGCAAGCTCATTGATATGGATGATGTCATCCAGGAATCCATTCGTCGGGCAGAGCAATCCGGCATTATATTTATCGATGAGATCGACAAGGTTGCCAGCCAGGGCCGCCAATCGGGTCCGGATGTGTCCAGAGAAGGTGTGCAGCGCGACATTCTGCCTATCGTGGAAGGCTCGACGATTATGACGAAATACGGACCGGTAAAAACGGACTTTGTCCTCTTCATCGCGGCAGGTGCTTTTCATATTGCGAAGCCATCGGATTTGATTCCCGAGCTTCAGGGGCGTTTTCCGATTCGGGTGGAGCTCAGCAGCTTGTCACTCGACGATTTTGTATCCATTTTGACCGAGCCGAAAAATGCACTAACCAAGCAATACGTAAATCTGCTGCGTACTGAGGATCTTGAGGTTGAGTTTTCTCCAGAAGCGATACGGGAAATCGCCCAAATTGCGGCTTCGGTTAACCAGAACACGGAGAATATAGGCGCGCGGAGACTTCATACGATATTGGAGAAGCTCCTTGAAGACCTGTCATTTGAAGCGCCTGAGTTGACGCTGGACCGCATGGTGATCACGCCGCAGTATGTCCGGGAGAAACTTGCCGGCATTGCCCAGGACCGGGACCTGAGCCAGTATATTCTGTAGTTGCATGCATATAGGTCTATTTGCCGGGTATGCGAAAGTAAATAATTGTCGATATTCATCCCTTCCCTTGCAGCAAGTTGTCGAAGCGCTTTCGCATGTTGGAAGGGATCGGGACGGATTTCGTAATTTTTTGTGAATTTTATGGTCCCCATCAGGACCTACCCTTCGGGAAAAATCGCTTAAATTTTACAGATTTAGTGATACGATTTGCAATAATATAGAAAAAAACCGGATAAAAATGAACACAAAGCCCTTCTTTTTGGTAAAAGATAGGGCTTTTTTCTTATTGTAAAAAGTCCCAAACTTTAAGAAACTTAGTTTATGTGACATCATGTTGTCTTTTTCTACTTAAGACCTAGGTTAGTTCATACGGATTATATGATTTGTCGAAAAAAGAGGATTTAGCTAGGAAGAGTGGAATACCTTTCTGCAAAGTCCAGTCAGGAGGAATGAGCTAGTGAATCTGTTGAATAATAGTTCTTTTCAACGGCTTCAAAGCGGTTTGGATGCAGCTAATCTCAGAAACAATGTGATTGCAAACAACATCGCCAACGTGGATACTCCTCATTTTAAGAGATCCGAGGTATCCTTTGAGAGTCTTCTGAAAAAAGAAATGGATGGGGCCCAATTGTCATTACAGGGCAGAAGAACAGATCCCAGACATTTTGTCATTGGTTCAACCGGGGGGATTCCTGAGGCTTCGGTCATGAAGGATGGCAGCAGCTCCATGAATAACAACCAGAATAATGTCGATGCAGACAGAGAAATGTCGCTGCTTGCAGAGAATCAGCTCCGTTATAATTCATACATACAAGCTGTAAATGAGCAGATTCGAATGATGCGTACAGCTATTGAAGGGAGATAGGGTTCATGAATATTAGCAATAGCTTCGGTATTAATGCATCAGCTCTAACAGCACAACGGCTTCGAATGGATGTCATCTCCTCCAACATAGCCAATGCGGAAACCACTCGCGCGCGAATCGAGAACGGCCAAGCCGTTCCGTATCGTCGAAAAACGGTTGTTTTACAACCGCAGCAGGAATCATTTGAAGGACTTCTTAGAGCTCAGATGAATGGTCAGAATGCGGGACAAGGGGTAAAGGTTGCGCAGGTACGGGAAGATCAAACCCCGCTGAAACAGGTATATAACCCTACACATCCTGATGCGAATGCGGAAGGCTATGTCTTTATGCCTAACGTGGACATTACGAAGGAAATGGTGGATATGATAGCAGCTACCCGTTCGTACGAAGCTAATGTTACGGCGATCAATGCTTCGAAAGCGATGATTATGAAGGCGCTGGAGATCGGTAGATAACAAGTGAAAAATACATAAGCCCATATTGTAGGAGGAGAGAGAGAAATGATTCAAAATGCAATGTTCAGTGTTCAGGGCGTGCAGCCGCTTCAACTGCAGGAGCAAGTGAAAAATGGAGCGACTCCATCCGAATCGATTCGCGATTTTGGCTCTTACCTGAATGAAGCACTGAACTCTGTGGCATCACAGGAACAAAATGCACATGTTATGAGCGATAAATTAATGATTGGACAAGTAAACGTAGATCAGGCGATGATATCCGCCCAACAGGCTCTGTTGAGCATTCAGCTCACAACACAGGTCCGAAACAAAGTGGTAGAAGCCTATCAAGAGATCATGCGCACGCAAATCTAAATGTTTCTAGCAAAGTTTCGGATGGGGTGACAATGTGAACGAGAGAATTACCCAGTATCGGGAGAGAATGACCCAGTATTGGAACCAATTCAGCAACAAACAAAAAATAATGTTAATCGCTACAATAGCATTTGTTTTGATTGCTCTAATCGTACTAACGATGCAGTTCTCCAAGACGAAGTACGAAGTAGCATTCCGGGATTTAAATTCCAGCGACGCTGCAGGAATCATCAGCCACCTGGAGACCCAAGGGATTTCCTACAAGCTGAGCGAGGATGGCAGAAGCATCCTGGTTCCGAGTACGAGCGCAGCTAAAGTCCAGATTGATGTAGGGTCGCAAGGACTTGTACAGAATGGTACGATCGGATTCGAAACCTTCGAGAAGAACGCATCAGCCATCGGGATGACAGATAACGAATTCGAAGTGAAATATGTAAATGCACTGAATGGCGAAGTGGAACGACTGCTTGAGAAGATGCAGGGCGTCCAGGATGCAACGGTATTGTTGAATTTGCCAAAAGAAAGTGTATTTGCAAAAAACGGAAACGAAGATCAAGCCAGCGCCTCCGTAGTTGTGCAATTCAAACCAGGCTATCGGCCTAATCAAGAAGTCATAGACGGGTATTATAACCTCGTGAAGACGGCCATTCCGAACTTACCGGTTGAGAACATTACAATCACCAATGACGAAGTCGAGCTGCTCGCAACAGCTAAAGGCGGTCAAGGTGGATTGATGGGTAAGGTGGAAGAAAACTTCGCGCTTCAGAAAAAATTCGAAAGCGACGTTAGGCAAAATGTTCAGCAGTTTCTCTCGCAGTACATGGGATCGAATAAAGTCAATGTTCTGGTCGCTTCCAAACTGAACTTTGATCAGGTGCAGAGCAAGGAAAACATCGTAACCCCTGTTGATGAAGAAGAAATGAAGGGGATTGAGCTCAGTGTTCAGGAGATCCAGAAGAACTATTCGGGAACCAGTAGTCCAACCGGCGGAGTAGCCGGCGTAGGCGAAGAAGCTGTTCCGGGATATCCAAGCGATTCTGGAAGCGGGGAAACGAACTCGGAAGAGCTCTCCAAAACCGTTAACTATGAAGTTAACCGGATTACGAAGGATATCATAGCAAGTCCATATACTGTTAAAGATTTAACCATTAATGTCTCGGTTGAACCACCTGCCGGTCAACAAACTTTGGATGACGCGACAAGAACGGCAATACAGAACATTCTGGTTAATATCGTGCGTGCATCGCTCTCGGATACAGGCTCTACTTATACAGACGCTGATTTGTCCAAAAAAGTTTCGGTTATTTCACAGGTATTTAATGTAAATGCGGATGAAAATCCGAAAACCGTTCTTTCTCAGCCTGTATTATGGGGGATTGGTATCGCTGCGTTGGCGTTAATTGCTGGAGGAACCTATTTCATAATCCGCAGACGCAGAAAGCAGCAGGAAGAATTTGAAGATGATATTCAGCTTCCGCCAGTTACGGAATTCCCATCGATTAATCTCGAAAGTATAACCAATGAAAGCCAGGTTCGTAAACAGCTCGAAACCTTGGCGAAGAAGAAGCCAGATGAATTCGTGAATTTACTTCGCACATGGCTAGCTGAGGAATAGAGGTGGAAGCATTGGCTAAGGGAAATAACCAAATGTTAAGCGGACGTCAAAAAGCGGCTATACTGCTCATTACACTTGGCCCGGAAGTGTCTGCTCAAATATTTAAGCATCTTCGAGATGAAGAAATTGAACAATTGACGCTGGAGATTGCGAATGTTCGTAAAGTCGACAGTGATGAAAAAGATAGCATTATTCAGGAATTCCATCAAATTTGCCTGGCCCAGGAATACATCTCGCAAGGCGGTATTAATTACGCTAAAGAGATTTTGGAGAAGGCGCTTGGACAGCAAAAAGCGATGGAAGTGATCAACAGACTGACAGCAACGCTTCAAGTAAGACCGTTTGACTTTGCCCGCAAAGCGGACCCAAGCCAAATTCTGAACTTTATCCAGAACGAAAATGCACAGACCATTGCACTCGTCTTGTCGTATCTTCAATACGAGCAGGCATCCGCAATCCTATCTTCACTTCCGCAAGAGAAGCAGGCCGAAGTAGCGCGTAGGGTTGCAGTCATGGACAGTACTTCACCAGAAGTCATCGCCCAGGTTGAACGCGTGCTGGAACAGAAGCTGTCGGCGACGGTTACTCAGGATTACACGAGTGCGGGTGGCATTGAATCCATCGTTCAAATTCTGAACGGTGTGGATCGCGGTACGGAACGAACGATCCTCGATTCCCTGGAAATCCAGGATCCCGAGCTCGCCGAAGAAATCAAGAAGCGGATGTTCGTATTCGAGGATATCGTCAACGTGGACAACCGTTCGATCCAGCGTATTATCCGCGATGTCGAGAACGCCGATCTTCAGCTTGCACTCAAGGTGGCAAGCGAAGAAGTACGGGACGTCATTTTCCGCAACATGTCCAAGCGCATGGCCGAAACCTTCCGCGAAGAGATGGAATACATGGGACCGGTGCGGCTGCGTGATGTGGAGGAAGCTCAGACTCGGATTGTAAGCACGATCCGAAGACTCGAAGAAGCGGGCGAGGTCATTATTGCCCGTGGCGGAGGAGATGACATCATTGTCTAACTTGATCAAATCGTCCCACTATAAACCGATGGATGTGTTGAAAGAGTTGGATCTTGCTCGTCGTTACGCTTCGCCAACCGAGGAAACGGTAGAGGAATATACTCCGCCGACTGCCGAGCCGGCTGCCGTACAAACACTGGCTGAAGCCGAACGTTTAAAGCATGAGATGCTAAAAGATGCTCAGGAGTTTGCCGAACGACAAATCCGCGAAGCTTCGGAAGAGGCGGAACGGCTGTTGGCCGAAGCGCAGCAGCAGATTGAAGCGTGGTGGACCGACAGAAGGCTTCAGGACGAGGATTTGTCCGAAACGCTGAAGATGGAAGGCTTTAATCAAGGATATGCCGAAGGTTCAGCCAAGGCAGAGCTTGAGATGAAGGAATTGATGGAGCAAGCGACATTACAGGCGAGTGAATTGCTTCAGCTTGCCCATCAAGCCAAGGATGATCTAATTCAGGAAGCGGAGCCTTTTTTGGTGGAGCTCAGCTGCAGCATCGCGGAGAAAGTACTGGATCGTCAGCTGACGATCGAACCTGATTTCACGCTGGAGCTGATTCGAAAGAATCTGGCACGCAAGCGGGAAAAAGGAGTCATCTCCCTCTGCGTAGCTCCTGAACAATTCGAATTTGTATACGCGGCACGGGAAGAGCTCGGATTATCGATCGACTCTCAGGCAGAACTTCAAATTTTGCCGGATTCCACGGTTAAGGATCGCGGCTGCGTGATCAGGTCTTCTTTCGGAAGCGTGGATGCCCGGATCGATACACAGCTATCCGAGATCAAAAAAGAGCTCGTGCGGTTCGCTCTTGATGACGAGGAACGGAGAAATCAAGATGAAGAAGCTGAATAGCGCGCGGTACATGGATCATCTGAAGCATCTGGACCCCGTTCGCATCAATGGTAAAGTTACACAGGTAATCGGACTGATGGTGGAGTCCGAAGGGCCGGATGCAAGCATCGGCGATGTTTGTTATATCTATCCCACGAAGCAAACCAAGCCGCTCAAGGCGGAGGTCGTGGGTTTCAGAGACAATAAGGTGTTGCTGATGCCTCTCGGCGAGCTTCACTCCATTGGTCCTGGCTGTGATGTAGTCGGTACCGGCAAACCACTGAGCGTGCAAGTGGGTTCGGAACTGCTTGGCAAAGTGCTCGACGGATTGGGACAACCGCTGGACGGATCTATCATTCCGGCGCGCATGCCGCACTATTCAACCCATAACGTTCCACAGAACCCGCTTAATAGGCCGAGGGTTCAGGAGCCGATCAGCATCGGCGTCCGCGCGATTGACGGATTGCTCTCCATCGGCAAAGGCCAGCGGGTCGGTATATTCGCCGGATCCGGTGTCGGGAAGAGTACCCTGATGGGAATGATCGCGAGAAACACTTCTGCCGATGTCAATGTCATAGCTTTGATCGGGGAACGTGGACGCGAAGTGCTGGATTTCATAGAACGGGATTTGGGTCCCGAAGGGTTAAAACGGTCCGTCGTAATTGTTGCGACCTCGGATCAACCGGCACTCATCCGCATTAAAGGGGCCTTGATCGCTACAACGATCGCCGAGTATTTCAGGGATCGCGGCCTGAATGTGATGCTGATGATGGATTCCGTTACCCGCTATGCGATGGCACAGCGAGAAGTAGGACTAGCCGTAGGAGAGCCGCCGGCCATGCGCGGTTATACTCCGTCTGTATTTGCCAGTCTGCCGAAGCTTCTGGAACGAGCAGGCACAGGGCCAACGGGCTCGATTACAGCCTTTTATACGGTGTTGGTAGATGGTGATGATATGAACGAACCGATCGCGGATGCGGTTAGAGGCATACTTGATGGTCACATCGTTCTAAACCGGAATATCGCAAATAAAGGGCATTTTCCGGCCATTGATGTGCTGGCTAGCATAAGCCGGGTGATGAAAGATATATCTCCAGAAGAACAAATCGATGCTTCCGAGAACGTAAAGCGACTGATGGCGATATATAAGGACTCGGAGGATTTGATCAATATCGGGGCGTATCAACAGGGCTCGAATGCCGATATCGATGAATCGATCGAATATATCGGGCGAATATGGGATTTCACGAAGCAAAAAGTGAATGAAAAGACAACATTGAATGAGGTTCAGGAACGTTTGATTTCCGAGTTTTCAAGGAGATGACTTTGAAGAATGAAATTTCATTATGCATTCCAGAAAATCGTAGACCTGAAAAGCAACGAGAAAACGCAAGCCGAATGGATGCTGTCAAGCGCCATCGGGAAGCTGCAGGCGGAAGAGAAAAGTCTGAATGAGCTGTATGAGATGCGGGATCAAATGTATCACGCTCAGCAGGAGGCTGCATCACGGTGCGTGCCGGTCGCTGAGATCCGAAACATTCAGGTATACGCAGAGCACTTGGAAGAATGCATTGAGCGTAAGCGGGATGACATACGGATCGCTCATGTCAATGTAACCAAGAAACAGAAGGTATTGTCCGACAAAATGCTAGACGAAAAAGTGTGGCTGAAAGCAAGAGATAAATCCCAAGAAAAGTTCCGGCATGAAAGTCTCCTTCGGGAACAAAACGAGCTGGACGAAATGGCGACGGTACGTTTTGCGATCAAAGCCCGATAAGGTTTGCAAACACCGAAGGGTTATGACCGCGAAGGAGGAATGAGAGTGGCACGAAAAGACATGCCGCTTGATAAGGAAGAATCAGGCGGAGGATTTGAACGGATACTGTTGATTTTGGTACCTGCTATATTCACGATTGTACTGCTCGGGGCGCTTGCCGTATTTTTTAGAGCCGATGTGCGGGATGGACTAATCGATGTAGCCAATAAAATTCCGGTCGTCAAGAACTGGGTCCCGGATCCGGTGCTGACCCCGGAAGAACAGAAACTCAAAGAAGCGAAGCAGCAGGAAGAAAGCGCGGAAGCAACGATTGTTGAACTTAAGAAGCAGCTTGCCGAACGCGAAGAAACATTAAATGAAGTAACGGAGCAAAAAACAGCGCAGGAAAACAAGGTGAAAGAGCTGGAAACCCAAATTGATTCGATGCAGAGTACATCGACAAGCGGTGAGACCGAAGAGGAAGACGCGTATACCAAGCAAATTCGCGAACTGTCCAAGCTCTACGCCGACATGAGTCCAAGCAAAGCGGCACCGATCATGCAAAACCTTACGCTGGAAGAAATGGTGCTTATGCTTAGTCAGATGAAGAGCAGCAATCGGGTTGCCATTCTGCAAAAAATGGATCCCAAAACGGCCGCGGATGCAACCATGATGCTTAAAGATGCCGAGACTTCTGAAGATATGGCCATCGCGGCACTGCAATCCAGGCTCAAGAAGAATGATACAGAGGCGGCCCAGAAGAAGACATCCGACAATCTGGATAAAAACCAGTTGAATCAGACCTTTGCCGGAATGACACCCGCCAACGCTGCCGAACTGCTGATGCAAACGTATAAGATCAGCCCTGCTAAGACCATGACCATTCTAAATACTGTGGATGATGCAACGCGTTCACGGATTTTAAATGCGATGTCCTCGAAAGATGCGGAGCTGGCAGCAAAGATATTGAATCGCCTGATGGGCTCTAAATAAGCTCTGAAATGAATCTCCATCCCCAGGAAGGGAGGTGAAATAAGACGATGACAATAACGGTACAAAATATGTCTTCATCCGTAAGCAGTCCCTCGGGAAGCGGAAAGGCAAGCGCGGCGGGTCAGTCGACAGCGGGTGTTTCCTTTGATGCGACACTGGCTTACCAGATGAATAGCAGCGGGAACAGCGCTTCAACAACATCGACGGAAGTCGCTGCCAAGCTGGAATCCTTGCTAACGCAGTATTCTTCGGAAACCGATGCATCGATTGAAGGCTTGATGGAATTGCTTCAAGGTTTGCTGCAGGAGCTGGACACCATGGACCAGGCATTGATGGAGGATCCATCCCTATTGCAAGAGCTGCAGAACTGGCTCACGCAAGCGAATGTTATGCTGAGCGGAGCTGCTTCCCAGGCACAAGAGAACGCGGGTGGGAATGAGATGTCTCCATTGGCTTCCAGACCGGAGACCATTCGATTCGCGGTACAGGATACGATCAGTCAGCTGGCATCGATGCTTTCCAAATCTGGTCAGGTGGATCTAAATACCGAAGCTGCTGTAAAACAGCTTGTCCAATCATTCCATGGTTTGCTTGGTCAAGGAACTGGGACTGGCGAGACTAAAGCAAGCGGCAGCTTTGATCATATCCTTGCTCAAAAACAGCCGGATGCCGCTCAGCCTACTGTATCCACGAATACTTCAGGACAGTCGGCTTCATCTCAAACAACGGGACAGGCGAATGCCAAGTGGTCATCGCTGACGACGAGCACTCAAGTAGAGGGTACAGCATCTGAGTTCATGATGAATGAAGGAGTTTCGCTGTTGGAGCAAGGAACGGTCACGGCCGGACAACTAGCCCTGCGTTCAGGAACGCAAGTTGCAGTAAAACCTGCAGCTCCGCCGGTACCTGTTGAGAATTTCTCAAGCGAAATGACTTCTTTCATTATTAATAAGCTTGAAATCGTGAAACAAACCGGTTTTACGGAAGCGAGAATCTCCTTGAATCCGGAACATCTGGGTCAAGTAGATATCAAACTTACGATGCAGAATGGCCAATTAATCGCCCAGTTCATGACGCGGTCGACAGATGCTAAAGAGCTGATTGACCAGCAAATGGCACAGCTTCGCAGCGCATTGATTGCACAAGGACTGCAGATCGAGAAAATTGAAGTTACACAGAGCAGCCAGCCTTCCAATGCGAATCTTTATCAAGACGGCCGTCAGCCTGGATCAGGCCAGCAGCAGTCACAGCATCGCTCGAAGGAGAAGGACAGACCATCCGATGATGCCGTGCTGGCAGCAAATCTGACAGAAGAACTAAACGATTGGATTGCCGAGCACCAAGCCGACGATGAACGGGTACAAGCAGGAACATTTACCGCTAAAGCCTAACAGTGAGGAGGTGAGCTTGGATGGCAACAAATCCGGTGTCTACGAATAATATGTGGCCCAATTATGCTAAAGGGAATGTCAGCAGTAAAAGCGGGAATGGCCAGGAGCTTGGAAAGGATCAGTTCTTGAGCATCCTGATTACGCAATTAAGGCATCAGGATCCGCTTCAGCCAATGCAGGACCGGGAATTTATTGCCCAAATGGCCCAGTTTACTTCCCTGGAGCAGTTAATGAATATCAATACTCAATTAACGGCAATGAGTCAGTCTTTGGGTGCTGCTTCAAGTTTGATCGGTAAACAGATCAGCTGGATGTTCAAGCCCGAGGATGGTTCGGATTCCGTCATGAAGAGCGGTATCGTAGATTCCATCATTGTTCGTGAAGGCGTACATTATGCCAAAGTCGGCGACAGTGAAGTATCGCTTGACCAGATCGTGAAAATCGAGAACGCCGTAACCGAGAATGATCCAGAAGCGTTGATTTCTGGTCCTGCAGTACCTGATACAAATAATCGAGGTCCGATTGATCCTGACACAACGAATCCGGGTCCTTCCGTACCTGACGCGAGCAGTCCAGGTCCGACAGAACCTGAAATAACAAATCCCGATCCTTCCGTACCCGAAACAGGCAATCCCGAGCCGTCAGCTCCTGAGGCCGTAGATCCTGGACAAGGGGGAGAAGAGCCTGGGGGAGTAGCGCCATGAGTGACCGCATGATCATAGGGCATTTATACCCTGGAAAAATACATCCCGCGGCACTTCATAATGAGCGTAAAACGCAAGCTCAAGCTAACCCGCCAGCCGGGACGTTTCAGGAACTTTTAAATGAGAATCTGCTTAAAATTAGCAATCATGCGGCAAAGAGACTTCAGCAGCGCGGCATTGAATTAAAGGGTGATCAGCTTGCGCAGATCCAGAGCGCGGTGGATAAAGCTGCGGCGAAGGGGAGCAAGGAGTCACTCATTCTGATGAAGGATATGGCTCTCATCGTGAATATTCCGAATCGGACCGTAGTCACTGCAATGGATGGCAACGCGATGAAGGATAACGTATTTACGCAAATAGATAGTGCAGTAATTATTTCATAAATCTGGCTGGCCCGCGAGGAAGCCAGGCGGCCGCTGATCGACAGAAGCGGTCCATAACTGAAGGAGGAAAATCGATGTTAAGATCCATGTATTCCGGTATTTCCGGAATGAGAGGTTTCCAAACCAAGCTTGATGTCATTGGTAATAACATTGCCAACGTAAACACAGTTGGGTTTAAAGCGGGACGTGTGATGTTTAAAGACGTACTAAGTCAAACGATGTCCGGTGTTACCCCGGGAACCGACGATCCATCCGGTGGTGTAAACGCGAAGCAGGTCGGTCTTGGTGTATCGATCGGTTCCATCGATACGCTGCATACGCCAGGCAGTGCAATGATAACTAACTATCCGACGGATCTGAGAATAGATGGGGACGGATTCTTTATGGTGAAGCTTAGCGAGGATCAAGATGTGCCTTTCTTGACCCGAGCTGGAGACTTCCATATAGACGTAGCGCGTAACCTGGTAACTTCAGATGGGATGCTCGTTCTTGATGCAACTGGTGAACCTATCCAGCTGGAGGAAGATGTAACGGCATTTACGATTGCACAGAATGGCGCCATCATTCAGAAGATGAGTGACGGATCAACGGAAGAGGGAGCCATCATCGGCGTTGCGAAAATTCCGAATCCGGAAGGTCTGGAGAAAATCGGCGGCAATATGTATCGTGTGACTCTTAATGCGGTTCCTGATGGCGATCTGGATGCTGTCATGTTCGAAGCTAATAACGCCGAAGAAGGAACTGGCGCTATCATTTCAGGACAGCTCGAAATGTCCAACGTTGACTTGACAGGTGAATTTTCGGAAATGATCGTTGCTCAGCGCGGCTTCCAAGCCAACTCCCGGATCATCACGACTTCGGACGAAGTGCTTCAAGAAGTTGTCAATCTGAAACGATAAGGATGGATAGGGAGGGGCAATCCCCTCCCTGATTAAACAAGGAGGCTGTCCATGATATCGGTAACGAGGTTAAATGGTTCGCAGTTGTGGCTTAACGCGCTGTTGATAGAAATGGTTGAGGAGACTCCTGACACCTACATTACTTTGATCAATGGAAAACGCATGATTGTGCTTGAAAGTGCAAATGAAATCATCGCTTCCGTTAAGGCGTATCATCACGAGGTAGGCATTCATCAAGCTACCATTAAAGTGCAGCAATTGGAGGAACCTTCATGAAAAAGATGCTCCCCTGGTTAATTACGATCCTGTTATCCATTACGCTGATTGTTCTGGCGATCTTCCTATTGTCGGATAAATTGCTTGGCGATAACGGTAAAAGTCAGGCTTCAGCCAATGCAGCGGCTTTACCTAAGTTTTCTGCCGATGAGATCGTGGCGATGACATCGGAAATCGCCGGGATCAAGACGAATTTAGCCGAACCAAACTATATCGCCCAGATGTCCTTTGCTTTTCAGCTGAATGACAAAAAAGCAAAGGAAGAATTCGAAAAAATCAAGAATATCAAGATTAAACCGATTATTATCAAGACGTTGGCCGATACGAAGCCCGAATTACTGAATGATTCGAAGGGGCGCGAACAATTTAACGCTAAGCTGGTGAATCTGGTTAATAAGTCGTTAACGTCTGGACGTTTAATTCAAATTGAAATGACAGATGTTATCGTCACTGAAATCTAGACTGTTCGTCGGACGACCTGTAAGGGGGTGAGTAGATGGTTGATGTTTTATCGCAGAATGAGATCGACGCCTTATTGGCCGCTCTCTCTTCAGGGGAAATGGATGCTGAAGAACTGAAAAAAGAGGAAACGCAAAAGAAAATTCGTTCTTATGATTTTAAGAGGGCACTCCGGTTTTCCAAGGATCATATTCGGAGCTTAACCCGCATTCACGAGAACTTTGCACGATATTTGACCACATATTTCTCAGCGCAATTACGCACTTTTGTGCAAATTAACGTGGTGCAGGTTGAACAGCTTCCATATGATGAATTTATTCGCTCCATACCCAAAATGACAGTTCTCAATATATTCGAGGCGGAACCGCTTGTCGGGCGCATGGTGCTCGAGGTCCATCCAAACATTGCTTACGCGATGCTGGACCGTTTGCTGGGAGGAACAGGCATTGCTCCTACTTCCATCAGCTCGATGACCGAAATCGAGACGATCATCATGGAACGCATTTTCAGCCGGGCATTCGACAGTCTGCAGGAAGCATGGAAAACGGTGCTGGACATCTCACCGCGGCTTGAAGCATTGGAAACGAATCCGCAATTTATGCAGATTGTTTCTCCAAACGAAACCATTGCGCTAATTTCCCTTAGCACCAAAATCGGCGATACCACGGGGATGATTAATCTGTGTATCCCGCACGTGGTGCTGGAACCGATCATGTCCAAGCTATCGGCGCATCAATGGTTTATCTCGGAGAAAAAAGCGAGTGTTCCAGAGGAAGTAGATGCTCTTAAGCAGCGTGTAAGTAAGGCCAAGCTTCCGATTGTTGCCGAGCTGGGCGTTTCACAGCTCACCGTGTCCGAATTTTTAGGACTGAGCGTCGGCGACGTCATCTCATTAAACAAGCCGATGCATGATGGACTTTCCATTAAGGTTGGGGACAGATTAAAGTTTATTGGCAGTCCCGGAACGATAAAAGACCGGGTTGCTGTACAAATCGATGAAATTGTCATCGAAGGAGCTGAAGAATTTGACGAGTAAAGACTATTTATCCCAGGAAGAAATCGACGCTTTGTTAAAACAGTCGGAAATGGCATCACCAGCATCAATTCCTTCGGCGGCGACTGTCGATGATGTATTAACACCTTTAGAGCAGGACGCGCTCGGCGAGATTGGTAACATTACCTTTGGCAGTGCTGCAACCGCCCTGTCTACCTTGCTGGGCAAAAAAGTGGATATCACAACACCCAAAGTGTCGATCATTAAGCGAAGCGAGTTTGAGGAAGAATTTCCGAAGCCGCATGTAGCGGTACATGTTACTTATGTAGATGGTTTTGAAGGAATTAACTCTCTAGTCATTAAAACACGCGATGCTCAGGTCATTGCTGATCTGATGTTAGGCGGGGAAGGCAACCCCGTGGAAGAGGAACTGAACGAGATTCATATCAGTGCCGTTCAGGAAGCGATGAACCAGATGATGGGCTCTTCCGCAACGAGCATGTCGACGATTTTTAACCGGTTTGTCAATATATCGCCGCCAGGCATTGACATTCTGAACATGGCAAAAGGTGAAGGGGTTAACAACCTTCCGCCGGATGAAACACTGATTAAGATTTCATTCCGATTAATTATCGGTGACCTTATTGATTCAACCATTATGCAGCTGCTTCCCGTTCATTTTTCCAAGGATATGGTTCACATGCTTATCAACGGAACGGAAGAGCCTCAGCCTGCGAAGCAGGAAGCCGCGCCGGCGGTGGAAGCACCTGTCAGTACCCAGGAACCTGCTCAAGCACCGGCTAACCCTGTGAATGGCAATGATATGGGCCAAGGATACGACTACGGACAAGGCTACGGCCAGCCAATGCAGGGACAGGGAGGGCCGATCCCGCAATCCATGCCATATGGACAGCCGCAGATGCCTTACCAAGCGCAGCCGCAGCAATATGGCGGCATGCCGAATCGCAATGTGAATGTACAGCCCGTACAGTTTGCTAATCTGCAATCTGCGCCGTACACCCAGGTGGATGAAAACAATCTGAACTTACTGATGGACATTCCCCTTAAAGTCACCGTAGAATTAGGGAGGACTCAAAAGCAAATTAAGGATATCCTGGAAATGTCGCAAGGTTCGATCATCGAGCTGGACAAGCTTGCCGGTGAGCCTGTAGACATCCTTGTCAATCATAAGCTGATTGCCAAGGGCGAGGTCGTTGTCATCGATGAGAACTTTGGTGTACGCGTGACGGATATCGTGAGCCAATGGGACCGGATTCAAAAATTACAATAGCACAAACATTTTAGGGAGGATTTTTATCAATGGCTAACCGAATTCTGATTGTGGACGATGCTGCATTTATGAGAATGATGATCCGTGACATATTGGTCAAAAACGGATTCGAGGTTGTGGGAGAAGCACAGGACGGTGCGCAAGCAATCGAGAAATTTAAAGAACTTCGTCCAGATCTGATTACGATGGATATTACGATGCCGGAAATGGATGGTATCGCAGCGCTGAAAGAGATTAAAAAAGTCGATGCGAATGCAAAAGTGATTATGTGCTCTGCCATGGGCCAACAGGCGATGGTTATTGATGCGATCCAAGCTGGAGCCAAGGACTTTATCGTTAAACCGTTCCAATCGGACAGAGTCATTGAAGCCATCAATAAGACGCTTGGCGTATAAGGGTTCTTCTTATGATGATGGCAGCTTCTGATGGATTAGGCTCAAGTAGTACTACCGGGTATTATTTACAGTTATTTTATGTCTTTATCGTACTTGCCATCATCGTTGCGTTGATCGTGTTCCTGATTCGCTTTCTCAGCAGAAAGAATCAGAGCTGGATGCAGGGCCGCTCCATTCGTACTTTGGGTGCGGTTGGGATGGGCCCTAACAAATCCCTTCAGCTCGTCGAAATTGGGGGCAGCATCTATGTGATCGGAGTTGGCGAAGACGTCCGGTTGGTGGACAAAATTTCTGATCCAGCTGAAGTTGCGCTTATCCAAGCTGCATTTGAACAGGATTCTGGAATACATAATGGGGCACTGCCGCCTTTTATAACGAAACTGGCGGCAAAACTCCGTAAAGACAAACCACCGGAAGAAATGGAATTGGACGATACATCTTCTTTCCATGAAGTGTTCGAGTCCAAGCTGCGCAGCGTACCGAACCGGAAAGAAAAGGTCGAAGAATTGCTGCGGGAGGATCATAAAGATTCATGAATAAAAAGATCTCGTACGCTATCGCGATTTTCATATTGTTTGGATTTCTGTTTTCCCATACGGCATTTGCGGATCCGATTCCAAACATCGATATTCAAATCGGCAACGAGGGAGATACACCGGGGACAAGCTCCTTGTCCTTGATACTCCTGATCACCATTCTTAGCATTGCACCGGCGATACTGGTGCTGATGACTAGTTTTACAAGGATTGTTATCGTGCTTGGCTTTGTCCGTACTTCGCTCGGCACACAGCAAACACCGCCAAACCAAGTGTTGATCGGCCTGGCTCTGTTTCTTACCTTATTCGTAATGGCTCCGACGTTGTCTTCAATGAATGATGTAGCGCTGCAGCCCTATCTGAAAGGTGAGATCACCCAAGCAGAAGCGCTGGATAAGGCTCAAGATCCTATGAAAAAGTTCATGTTCGCGCACACACGGGAAAAGGATCTATTGTTGTTCATGAATTACACAGGCGCAGAGAAACCCGAATCTTATGAGGATATTCCATTAACGGTTTTGGTACCGGCATTTGCCATTAGTGAGCTGAAGACGGGCTTTCAAATGGGCTTTATGATTTTCATTCCGTTTCTGGTCATCGATATCGTGGTTGCCAGTGTGCTGATGGCGATGGGTATGATGATGCTGCCGCCGGTCATGATCTCGCTGCCATTCAAGATTTTGCTCTTTGTTCTGGTAGACGGCTGGTATTTGGTAGTGAAATCCATGCTGATGAGCTTTAACACGTAGCAATAAGCGGCAAGTAATTCGAATACAGGGGGACTTAGCCGTGAGCGCTGAATTTATTATCGGTCTGGCAGGACAAGCGGTTTATATTGTGCTCCAGGTGAGCGCACCGATGCTGGTTCTCGCACTGGTTGTCGGACTTATCATCAGTATTTTTCAAGCGACAACACAAATCCAGGAACAGACGCTGGCTTTCGTACCAAAAATTATTATCGTACTTATATCATTATTGCTGTTTGGTCCTTGGATATTAACGACGTTAGTGGATTTTACCCACGGAATTTTGGACAATCTCTACAAATATATCGGATAGGCTGAGTGTCCATGGAATGGTTGCAGCAAAGTTTACCTGTTTTTATGCTTATATTTTGTCGAATAACAGCTTTTTTTGTAATATCGCCAGTGTTTACTTCACGCGGTATACCCCCTTCTTACAAAATAGGCCTTTCGGCCATCATCGCCCTGATCGTATATTTTTCGTTCGGGCTCGGAGAAGTGGTTCCGCAAGATCTGTCTTACGTCATATTAATTGTCCAGGAAGTATTGGTTGGACTGCTGCTTGGTTTCACTGCTTATCTTATTATGACCGTCGTTCAAACGGCAGGCGCATTAATTGACATTCAGATCGGGTTCAGCATGGCAAATGTCATCGATCCTTTTACAGGGACTTCCAGCCCATTAATCGGTAACTTCAAGTATTATCTTGCCCTACTGGTATTTCTGAGCATGAATGGCCATCACTACCTGTTTGATGCGATTATGTACAGCTATGATTGGATTCCGATTACGGGGGATGTGTTTGGGAAGATTCATGACGGTAATGTGACGGATTTTCTCGTACGGACATTCTCGCACTCTTTTGTATTGGCACTTCAAATGGCCGCTCCGCTGGTAGCCGCTTTGTTCCTGACCGATGTCGGGCTTGGCTTTCTAGCAAGGACGGCGCCGCAGTTCAATGTATTTGTTATCGGTATAATCGTCAAAATCATCGTTGGACTCGTGCTGCTGATGCTGCTCATGCCAATGCTGGTGTCACTATTTGATCATCTGTTTGCCAAAATGTTTGAAGCACTCCGGCAGCTACTCGGCGTTCTTGGCGACGGGCCGACTTAAGGAGGATGGAGGTGAAGCGGATGTCATACCGGTATCCGGTCGACTTACAGCTGTTCGCTGGCGAAAAGACGGAGAAAGCCACACCGAAGAAACGCCAGGATACACGTAAGAAAGGCCAAGTTGCCAAAAGTATGGAGGTATCGGGTGCATCGGTTTTGCTGGCCGCATTCTTTTGCTTGTTAATTTTCGGCGGGTATATGAGAGACCGCACCGTTCGACTGTTTACTGACATTTATATTAATCGGCTCTCCATGGACGTAACGAAAGACAATGTGATGCAGTTATTCGGGGAGTACGGTGTTCAAATATTGCTTCTGCTGGCTCCGTTGTTTATCTCGGTGTTCGTTGTTGCGCTGATCGCCAATTACTTGCAGGTCGGGTTTATGCTGACGGGCGAGACTTTGAAAATGAAGTTCAGTAAAATCGATCCCATCAAAGGGTTCAAGAACATATTCTCGATGCGTTCCTTGGTCGAGTTTTTGAAATCGGTCATCAAACTGACCATCATCGGCTACCTCGTGTACACCACCTTGTGGGCTGCCAGGGAAGGATTATCGTCCTTGTCGACAATGGGACCCGACACCATTTTTCATTTCGTGGCGGATATCACCATGTCACTTGGTTTTAAGATTGCCATCGGGCTGATCATTCTGGCCGTTTTGGATTACATGTATCAGAAATATGATTATGAAAAAAACATTCGAATGTCCAAACAGGACATCAAAGACGAGTACAAGAAGATGGAGGGCGATCCGCTGATCAAAGGGAAGATCAGGGAACGCCAGCGTCGGATGGCACTGCAGAGGATGATGCAGGAAGTCCCGAATGCCGACGTTATCATCACGAACCCGACCCACTTTGCAGTGGCGATCAAGTATGACGGGTCCATGATGGAAGCTCCGCAGATCATTGCGAAGGGTCAGGATTTCATGGCCTTGCGGATTAAAGAAATAGCGAAGGAACACGGAATTATAACGATGGAAAATAAGCCGCTGGCACGCGCTTTGTACCAACGGTCGGAAATCGGGGATTCGATTCCGGGAGACCTGTTCCAGGCCGTAGCGGAAGTGCTGGCCTATGTATATAAACTAAAAGGTAAAGTGAAATAATTAGGGACCGGAGGCGTCATTGCAGTGAAAATAAAAGATCTATCTGTCCTTGCGGGTGTCATTGGCATCGTACTCATGATGATTCTTCCGATCCCGGCATGGCTGCTCGATGTACTCCTGATTATCAATGTCTCGCTGGCGCTTATTATTTTGCTGGTGGCCATGAATACGAAGGAAGCCTTGGACTTCTCCATCTTCCCTTCCTTATTGCTCATCACGACACTGTTTCGTGTAGCGCTTAACATTTCGACAACGAAGTTGATCCTGTCGGAAGCTAGTGCGGGCGAGGTTGTAGCCACGTTTGGTAAGTGGATAGCGAATGGCGAAATTGCGGTTGGATTCATCGTCTTTTTGATCCTCGTTGTCGTACAGTTCATCGTCATTACCAAAGGCTCGGAGCGGGTAGCAGAGGTTGCGGCAAGATTTACGCTCGATGCGATGCCTGGTAAACAGATGAGTATTGATGCGGATCTGAACGCAGGTTTGATCAATGAGCAGCAAGCCAGGGAGCGGAGAAGAAAAATCGAGCGAGAAGCCGACTTTTACGGGGCTATGGATGGTGCAAGTAAATTCGTTAAGGGTGACGCCATCGCTACGATTGTCATCATGCTGATCAACCTGATCGGCGGATTTATCATCGGGATCTCGATTCACGGAATGTCATTCGGAGACGCGATGAGCACATACTCCATCCTGACGATCGGGGACGGATTGGTCAGTCAGATTCCGGCGCTTTTGATTTCCACTGCAGCGGGGCTGATTGTTACAAGAGCTTCTTCGGAAGGGAACCTGGCGGAGGATCTGACAGGGCAGCTCTTCTCATACCCTCATCTATTGTACATTGTTTCAGGTACCGTTCTGTTGCTAGGGATTTTCACACCCATTCACCTGATTACGACCGCACCGATTGCACTCATCTTACTTATTGCGGCACGGAGGATGCAGAACAATCTGGATCGCAAGCAGGTCGAGGTGGAGCAGATGGAGGAGGAACAGCAAATCGAAGAGGTTCGAAGTCCGGAAAGTGTGATCAACCTGCTTCAGGTTGACCCGATCGAATTCGAATTCGGGTATGGGTTGATTCCGCTCGCAGATGCGCAGCAGGGCGGAGATTTATTGGACCGGATCATTATGATTCGGAGACAATGCGCACTTGAGCTGGGACTTGTCGTACCGGTTATCCGAATTCGCGACAATATTCAACTAAAACCGAATGAATATGTCATAAAAATAAAAGGGAATGCTGTCGGCGGCGGTGAATTATTATTAAATCACTACCTCGCCATGAGCCCTGGGTACGAGGATGATTCCGTAACGGGCATCGAAACGACCGAACCGGCCTTCGGGCTCCCTGCGCTTTGGATAGATGAAGCCATGAAAGAGCGGGCGGATCTTGCCGGATATACCGTAGTCGATCCACCGTCCGTTGTGGCTACCCATTTGACCGAGTTGATTAAGAGACATGCCCATGAGCTGATTGGACGCCAGGAGACCAAGGCATTGGTTGATAACATCAGAGAAAGCTATCCGGTCCTTGTGGACGAGCTCATTCCTTCCGTGTTGACCATTGGAGAGGTGCAGAAGGTATTAGCTAAGCTTCTCCGCGAAAAAATCTCGATCCGGGACATGGTCACGATTCTCGAGACCCTTGCGGACTATGGACATTACTCGAAAGATCCCGATGTCCTTACCGAATATGTAAGACAAGCTCTCTCGCGGCAGATTACCCAGCAATATGCTCAAGAGGGAGAGGCTATGCGGGTCATCACGGTTGGACCGCAGCTTGAGAAGAAGATCGCCGAAAGCGTCCAGCAGAGCGACCAAGGAAGTTATCTTGCCATGGACCCGGCATCGACACAGAGCGTGTTTCAGAAGCTCAGTGAACAGGTTAACCGGATCATTCAGATGGGGCAGCAGCCTGTTCTGCTTACCTCACCGGCCATAAGAATGTATTTAAGGCAGGTCATTGAACGAAGCATGCAGGATATTCCGGTGTTGTCTTATAGTGAGCTGGAGCCGAACGTCGAAATTCAAAGTGTCGGAGTGGTGAACTTATGAGAGTGAAGAGGTATATCGTCGACACGATGCCTGAGGCGATGCAGCACATTCGTACGGATTTAGGTGCGGATGCCGTCATACTGAGTACGAAGGAAACCAAGGTGGGCGGATTCCTGGGTATGTTTACCCGCAAGAAGATCGAGGTAATCGCGGCAGTAGAGCAAGCGGAGAAATCCAAAGGCTCTGCTCCGATGAAGTCCAAAGTTACGCCTGCAGTACCTTCTGGTGCTGTACCCAAGGCCTATCAACGAACGGCTGAAATTTCGAAGCCCGGTTCACAAGCCTCCATGAATTCCGTGAATAACACGGATTCAGCCTCCGGCGTACAGCAGGAGGATGACTATAGTCGTTTTGCAGAGATTCTTAGCCAGGTTGCTGCTTCCGAGGAGGCCGTTAACAGGGACAAGGATGAAGTGGGTCATGGGCAACAGCCTGCAGCACCTGAACAAGCCGCGATGCGAAGCGATCAAGCGGAAACGGCTGCATCCGTTGGATCTGTGAAGTCTGATAAGTCATCTCGTGGAGGACAGGAGGAGCCATTAAGTTCCCGTTTGGGAATTAGTGAATCCGAACAAAGAGTCCTTGAAGAGCTTAAGGAAATGAAGGAATGGATCGCGCGATTGTCCAGGCAAAATCTCGAAGCGCAGCAGCTACCCGAGCCGCTGCATTTCATTCGGGATCAGCTGCTTAAGCAGGATCTTTCGGCCAAGCTGACGGAAGAGTGGCTCACTGCCGCAGAAGAAGCCTGGCAAGCCAGTCAAATGCAGATGAGCGAGGCCGAACTGCAGAACGTGATTTACAAGCAAGCCGAGGCGTTCCTTGAGGGGCGTATTGGCGGCGGTGTTCAGCCCGAGACCCGGATTGTATATATTGCCGGACCGACAGGGGTCGGCAAGACAACCACGATTGCGAAGATCGCAGCGGAGCAGCTGTTCCGTAACCAACGCAAGGTAGGTTTTATCACTTCCGATACGTATCGGATATCTGCCGTTGAACAGCTGCGCACCTATGCCTCCATTCTCAATGTGCCGATGGAAGTCGTGCAATCGCCCGGTGATATGCAGCGAGCCCTTCAGAAGCTGCAGGATTGTGATTTGGTGTTGATGGATACTGCAGGTCGGAACTATCGGAATGAGCTGCTCGTTTCCGAGCTTCAAAGCCTGTTCTCCCATTCCGATCAAAGCGAAACCTATCTTGTGCTCAGCCTGACCTCCAAGAGCAGCGATATGATCGAAATCGCGGATCATTTCAGCAAATACGAACTCGATAAGGTCATCTTCACGAAGATGGATGAGACCGGCAGCTACGGCTCCTTGTTTAATCTGATTGATGCCCATAACCTTCGCTTGTCCTATATGACCAATGGTCAAAATGTGCCGGATGATCTGCTGATGGCCGATAGCGAGCGGTTATGCCATCTGCTGCTGGGAGAGATTCGCACATGACGGATCAAGCTCAATCGCTCCGCCAGCTGGTTTCTTCTCAGCAATCAGGGAACAGCGTTAAACCAACATCCCCAAGAATCGCCAAGATTATTACGGTCAGCAGCGGTAAAGGCGGGGTTGGGAAATCCAATTTCACACTGAATTTTGCGCTGACTTTACAGTCGATGGGCAAAAAGGTATTGGTGTTTGATGCCGACATCGGGATGGCAAACATTGACGTTCTTATGGGCGTGAGCTCCCGGTACAGCTTGTATCATCTCATTCGCCGGGAGAAGAGCATCGAAGAAGTAATTCAATACGGACCAGACAAGCTTCCTTACATTGCCGGAGGTTCCGGTTTGGCTGACATGATGTCCCTGTCTGAAGAGGAAATGAATTATTTTATTTCACAGATCGAAATTATTTCCTCGGAAATGGACTATATCATTTTTGACACGGGAGCTGGCTTGTCCAAGGAAAACATGAGGTTTATTACTTCCGCTGATGAATGCCTAGTCGTCACGACGCCGGAACCGACGTCCATCACAGATGCCTATGCGTTAATCAAGGTGGTGCACGGCACGGAATGTCAGGTTCCGTTCAGCCTGATTGTCAATCGTGCGGGAGATGAAGAGGAGGCACGTGAAGCAGCGGGCAAAATTATTTTGACGGCCCAGCGTTTCCTGGATATCGAAATCAAGCTGCTGGGTTCGATTGCCGATGATACGCATGTTGTCCAGGCGGTTAAGCGGCAGGTCCCATTTACAGCAGCTTATCCGCGATGTAACGCCTCTAGTGATATCAGACGGATCGCGCTTCGCTACATGACCGTCCCTGCTGCCACAGAGCCTGAAGCTCCGAAGGGAATCAAAGGATTTATGCATCGGTGGCTCAAACGTACGAAATGATTCTTTGTTTGGATTAATGGAAACTGAGGTGGACATCTATGAAGCCTTTTCGTGTGCTTGTCGTTGACGATTCAGCATTTATGAGGAAAATCTTTTCCGATTTCATCGAGCGTGACCCATCTTTTCAAGTTGTCGGAACAGCTGATAACGGTCTTGATGCCGTTCGGAAAGTAAAGGAATTGAATCCGGATGTCATTACATTGGATGTAGAAATGCCGGAAATGAACGGCCTTGATGCTCTGAAGCTGATTATGGAATCGGGTCCCCGTCCGGTCATTATGTTGTCCGGCATTAATGAGCAAGGCATGAAAGAGACCATTCTTGCCCTTGAGGCAGGAGCATTTGATTTTATACGAAAGCCTTCCATTTCGAATGCGCTTGATATTGAGCAGGTGCGTTCAGAACTAATGAAGCAACTGAATGCGGCGATGCAGGCTAAACAGCGGAGGGCATTGTGGGAAGAAGAAGAGCAGAGACGACGGAGTGCGGACATAACGGTTCCTCTTTCGCCAAAGCCTTCTGACAAAACGCTGATCAAGAAGCCGCAGGTGATTGAGAAAAGAACAACGGTCCGCCAGACAGACCAACGGAGCAATCTAAAGGAATCGCCCCGTATCCCGCCATCTCGAACTGTGGAAAAGAAGGTGTCTACTGCTGCGGAAGGAGCAGAGCACGCTGGACCAAAGCGAAAACAAGCAGATCGTAAGCCGGTTACAGACTTTGTTCCAGTCGCGCTTCCAGAGAACGAGAGTCGTCAGCTCCGTGAAGCAAAAATACGGCAATCAACGGAATTGACGGATTTGGTTGCGGTGGGCTGTTCGACCGGCGGGCCAAGAGCATTGAAAGCTCTTCTCGAGCCCATCCCCGGTGACTTCTGTGCCCCGATTGTCATCGTTCAACATATGCCGCCGAGTTTTACCAAATCGCTTGCACAGCGCCTGAATTCATTCAGTCAGCTGGAGGTCATGGAAGCTGAACAAGGGATGGTATTGGAACCGGGCAAAGCCTACATTGCTCCGGGAGGCAGCCATATGAGGGTTTGCCGATCGGACAGCGGTGCTTACCAAATCAGGATCAGTGAGGATGAGGCCCGCAACGGTCACCGTCCATCTGTAGATGTGCTGTTCGAATCCTTACTGCCATTGACCATGATTAAGCGCCATGCGGTACTGATGACCGGCATGGGAAGCGATGGAGCGAGAATGATGAAGAAGCTTTATGATACAGGAGTGACATCCACCTACGCGGAGAGCGAGCAAACCTGCGTCGTATACGGGATGCCGAGATCAGCTGTTGAGCTCGGATGTGTAAGCCACGTTCTGCCACTACATGATATCGCACCTAGAATGGTTCAAGCTGTAAATAACGGAAAGTGAACTTGAAGAGGAGGTGTCTCTCAATGGACATGAATCAATATTTGACAATGTTTATTGATGAGTCAAATGATCATCTGCAATCATTAAATGAAAACATGCTTCAATTAGAAAGCAACCCGGACGATATCGGGATCGTACAGATTATTTTCCGATCGGCTCATACATTGAAGGGTATGGCAGCAACGATGGGATACGAAGATCTGGCTTCGCTTACCCACCAGATGGAAAACGTGCTGGATCTTGTCCGGAACGAAAAGTTAAAGATGCAGGATTTTATCTTTGACACGCTCTTCAAAAGCTTGGACGCTCTTGAATCGATGGTGCAGGATATCACCAACGGCGGAGACGGGAAAGCGGATGTTTCCTCCATCGTGGCATCCTTGCAGGCGATTGTGCGTGGAGAAGGGGCAACACCTGCTGGGGAAGCTGCCGAAGGGGATAGCTCCGTTGCGGCCGTTCAGGGAATTGAATTGGATGAGTTTCAATTCTCCGTGCTTGATCAATCGATTTCGGAAGGACATAAGGTTTTATATATACAAGTGACATTGCGAGAGGATTGCCAACTCAAGGCGGTTCGTGCCTACATGGTATTCGAAACGCTGGAAAGATCCGGGGAAATCGTCAAGACATATCCGGACGTTCAAGAGATTGAACAAGGTGAATTCGATCGCGTATTTTCGTTGTATTACATAACGCAAAGAGAAACGCAAGATATTGAAAGCCAGATTCTGGGCGTTTCGGAGATCGAGACAACCACGGTTGTGGCGCTTGATCATGAAACTTTGCAGCAAATGGTACAGGAGAGCGCGGCTACAGCAGAAGCTGTCAAACCGCAAGTTTCAGAAGCATCCCAAGCAGCTGCAGCTTCACCGGAAGCCAAAGGAACTTCAGCGCCTGTCAAAGAATCCAAGGCACCCGCCCGAAATGCTGGGGGAGGTAATCCTTCAAGAACGATCCGGGTTGATATTGAACGGCTCGATGTTCTAATGAATCTGTTCAGCGAGCTTCTGATTGACCGGGTACGCCTTGAGCAGCTGGCCAGCGAGTCCAAGAACCAGGAGCTGACAGACACGGTTGAGCACATGAGCCGCGTAAGCAGCGATTTGCAGAATATCGTCTTGAAACTGCGCATGGTGCCTGTGGACACAGTGTTCAACCGTTTTCCTAGGATGGTGCGGGACCTTGCCAAAACCTTGGACAAAAAAATTGATTTGATTATTACCGGAGCTGAAACGGAGCTGGATCGTACGGTTATTGATGAGATCGGTGACCCGCTTGTCCATTTGCTGCGAAACTCGGCAGACCATGGCGTCGAACCTGTTGCCGACCGTATCGCTGCCGGTAAACCGGAGACCGGTACCGTTCATCTGCGTGCGTTCCACAGCGGCAACAATGTCTTCATTGAGATTGAGGATGATGGACGCGGTATCTACCGTGACAAAATTCTGAAGAACGCGCTGGCAAAAGGCGTTGTGACGGAGACCGAAGCAGCGACTATGACCGATGACGAGGTCAATCAACTGCTATTCGCACCGGGATTCAGCACCGCTGAGAAAATTTCAGACGTATCCGGCCGAGGCGTTGGGCTCGACGTTGTTAAATCCAAAATCGTTGCGCTGGGCGGTAACGTCACCATCTACTCGACGCCGGGAAAAGGCACGAACTTCTCCGTTCAGCTTCCATTAACGCTGTCTATCATAGCAGCTATGCTGATTCGGATGGGATCCGAAAAATACGCGATTCCGCTTTCCTCCATTGTTGAAACGGGCATCATCAAGCGCGGGCAAATCAAACATGTTCACGGCAGCCGCATGATCCAGTTCCGTGAATCGCTGATACCGGTCATCTCGCTTAGCCGTTTGTTTGAAGTTCCAGATTTTGATGAAGAGCTGGAAGAAGAAACGGAGATCGTTGTGATCCGCAAGGGGGATCGTTTGGCGGCACTCACCATCGATGATTTTATCGGTCAGAGTGAAATCGTCATTAAAAATCTCGGTAAATATCTGCCTGCCATTCAGGGAGTATCCGGAGCAACCATCCTGGGGGATGGACAAGTCGCTCTTATCATCGACGCAAATGCATTTATCAAATAAATCGTTGCTATGAAGCACGGCAGGCCACACATTTTGAAGGAGGACTTATTCATGGGAGAAGAAATCAAGGTTATTGTCTTTAAACTTGGCGAGGAAGAATACGGCATCGAGGTAGACAAGGTTCAAACCATTGAGCGAATGATGCCCATTACGCGTGTTCCGAAGACTTATGCTTTCGTAAAAGGTGTTATTAATCTTCGAGGCGTCGTCATTCCTGTAATCAATCTGCGCGGCCGTTTTGGATTGGACGAGGTGGAAGCAACCGATCAAACACGGGTTATCATCGTAGCTGTCAATGACATGCAGGTAGGCTTTATCGTGGATTCCGCAAGTGATGTCATCGATCTGAATACGGACAGCATTGACTCTCCGCCTGAGGTGGTCGGCGGAATTAAAGCGAAATATCTTCGTGGGGTCGCGAAGATAGGAGAGGAGCGCCTTCTCGTCATGCTGAATCTGTCCGAAGTGCTGAACAAGAGTGAGATTATTCAGCTGGAAGGCCTTGAGGAGTAGACAGTGGAGCTGTTTAAGCATGGCAAGGAAATCAAAATGGATGTTTTGAAGGAAGTAGGAAACATCGGAGCGGGCAATGCGGCAACCGCCCTCTCCCGCTTGCTTAACAAACCTATTGATATGGCTGTACCCAAAGTTCAACTCCTGCCTTTTGAGCAGATTGCCGAAAGTGTAGGAGGAAGCGAACAGCTCGTTCTTGCCGTATTTTTACGGGTGGAAGGCAGTGCGCCGGGCAATCTCTTCTTTATTATGAGTCCGGAAGCCGGGAAGAATTTGCTGCATAATTTAGCGGGCTTTGAAGTGTCGGATGAGGAGCAATTCTCCGAGATGGAGCAGTCCGCATTATGCGAGATCGGAAACATATTGTCAGGCTCGTACCTATCGTCGCTTGCTGATCTGACCAATCTGTCCATGACACCTACGGTACCGGCACTCGCGATGGATATGGCAGGTGCCATCTTAAGTTATGGATTGCTCCAGTTCGGAGAAATGGGAGACGATGCCCTCTTAATCAACACGACGTTCCTAGAAGGGCAAAACGAGGTGGAAGGCCAGTTCTTCCTGATACCTGATCCACAATCATTTGCTCAGATTTTTGAAGCTTTAGGAGTGCCTTTAGAGCATGATTGAAGAACAAAGCATAGTGAAAGTAGCCATGGCGGATCTGAACGTCGCAGGTCCAAACGGTATTTTGCGTACAACGGGGCTCGGCTCGTGCGTCGGACTGACGTTGTATGATCCGGTGACGAAGATTGGTGGAATGGCGCATGTAATGCTTCCATCTTCAGCGATTGCCAGAGAAGGGCAGCTAAACCTGGCCAAATACGCCGATACGGCTCTTCCGATCCTGTTGAATCAGATGAGGAATTTGGGTGCGGCTCCGGCACGTATGGTAGCCAAAATGGCCGGGGGAGCTCAAATGTTTGCTTTTGCCGGCTCGGGTGACACCATGCGCATTGGTCCTCGTAATGTAGAGTCTTGCAAGGCTGGGCTCGAGCAGATGGGGATAACGCTAATTGCCGAGGATACCGGGGGAAATTATGGAAGAACCGTTGAGTTGGACTGTGCAACGGGTAAGTTTACAATACGAAGCGTACAAAAGGGCATAAAGGAATTGTAGCTAATGGGAAAACTCCGTTTTTATCTGATGACTGGAATTGCCGGTTTTGTGTTCACGTTTATATTCTCCATACGTAACAATCTGTGGATGACTAGCATGTATCGGGCTCTCCTTGCATGTGCGATTTGGTTTCTTCTGGCGTTCCTGCTGAATTGGATGTTTGCTGCCATTACGGGTCCGCGAGCCGCTGTTCAAGGGGACGTCGACACGCAGCGGGAGCAAGACCGAGGGACTGTTCTTGATTTATCCACGCCTGATGAGGATCGGGAATTGATGGATTTAATCCATTCCGAATCCAGCAGCAAAGAGAATGGAGACTTTGTACCGCTAAATCCTCCTAAGCTGGTTTCAACGAAAGAACCCGAAGAACTGGCCAAGGCCGTTCGTCACCTTACGGAAAAATAAGGAGGGTGAAGGCAATTGGACGAACGTAAAGCTTCTGTGCTAAACCATGCGGATTTGTGGAGCGCATGGAAGGAAGATGGAGACCATGAAGCGAAGAAGAAACTAATCGAATATCATTTGCACATCGTTGACTATGTTTCAAGCCGCTTGGCTATCGGTCTTCCGAAGAACGTTTCTAAGGGAGATTTGGCCAGCAATGGGGTAATGGGTCTGATTGATGCCATCGAAAAGTTTGATTACAAACGAGGGCTGCAGTTCGAAACCTATGCTTCTTGGCGCGTGCGTGGGGCTATTCTGGACTCGCTGCGCCAAGGAGACTGGGTGCCGCGTTCCGTCCGCGAGAAAGCGAAGAAGATTGAAACTGCATATCAGCAGTTGGAACAGAAGTATTTACGCAGCGTCAGTGATTCCGAGATGAGTGATTACCTTGACGTGACTGAGAAGGAGTTCCGGCACATGCTGCAGGAAGTAGCGGTCATGACATTGACATCTCTGGAGGATCCGATCCGCGAGGAGGAGTCTGAGACCCGAATGTCGCTCCTGGTTGATGAGAAAGCGAAAAATCCGGATCACAAGGTCCATGAATTTTATCTGCGAGAAGCCCTGATGAAGGGTATCGGTAAATTAACCCCGAAAGAGCGGACCGTAGTTTCCTTATTATATTATGAGGATTTATCACTCAGCGAAATTGCTGAGGTGATGTCGCTATCACCTTCACGAATATCTCAGCTTCATTCCAAAGCGATATTGAGACTTCGGGGCGCGCTCGATAAAGATCGGGATTTGCTGATGCAAAACGATTGACGCTTGCCATTTATGAAGGGGGTTCCTGGATTGTCTGTAGATTATGCATTGGATCAGTACTTTAGCGTTACGCTATCGGATGACAAGGTCGTCGCCTATATACAGTTCACCAAGTGGGAGAAGGATTTCTCTTGCTCTGTAGAAGCTCTTGAACAATTTCTGAGAAGTCACCAGGTACGATATGGACTTCAACATGATACGTTGCGGCGAATCGCAGATCATGCGGAGGAATATCAATATAGTAGAACGCCGATTGCCATGGGAACGGAACCTATGCACGGACAGAACGGCAGAATCGAATTTACCGTTAATTTTGGGAATGAGACGAACCTGAAGCCGCTGGAGATCGAAGATGGCAAAGTGGATTATAAAGAAGTGATTCGTTTAAATAATGTAAAGAAAGGCCAGCTGCTGGCAACCCGAATCCCGCCAACAACAGGAGTCCCCGGAACTGCGGTGACCGGAGAGGAGATTCCGAGCAAACCGGGTAAGGAAGCTCATTTCAAGGTGGGGAAGAACGTCGTTGTTAACGCCGAGAAAACTGCAATGTACGCTGCCCTTGACGGACTCCTCACCAAAACCGAAAAAGGAAAAATCAATGTGTTTCCGGTATATGAGATTAACGGGGATGTTGATTACAGCATTGGCAATATCGATTTTGTCGGTACGGTGGTCATTCGCGGCAATGTGCTAACCGGATTCAGAATCAAGGCAGCAGGGGATATTCGAGTTACCGGCTTTGTGGAAGGAGCCGAGCTGGAGGCTGAAGGTTCGATCGATATATCCGGCGGAATCATCGGTTACAACAAGGGCTATGTAAAGGCGGGCCAGGATGTCAAAAGCTCGTTCATCCAGGATGGAAACGTCATTGCCGGCGCTAGCGTATTCGTCTCGCAGAGCATCATGCATTCCAATATCCGCGCGGTTCAGAATATCGAATGCAACGGGATGAAAGGGCTCGTGGTGGGCGGTATTCTGCAGGCCGGGGAAAAGGTTGTTGCGCGAACGATCGGAAACAGCATGTCGACGGCTACCGTAGTTGAAGTAGGCGTGCTGCCTGAGCTGCGGAATGAACTGGCGGATCTCAGAGCCCAATTGAAGCAATCTATAGAAAGTATGGATAAAACCGATAAAGCGCTTTATCTTCTGAATCAGTTAGCTTCCTCGGGTCAATTGTCGCCAGACAAGCTAGCGCTGCGGATTAAGCTGAATGCGACCAAGAAATCCAACATGGCAGAACAATCCGATATCAAGGACCGTATGCTGGAAATCGAGAAGATGCTGGAGGATACCGGCAAAGCAAGAGTGAATGTGGTAAAGACGATCTACGGCGGAGCCAAAATTGTCATAGGGCGGTATACCCGCTTTGTTAAGGATCCCACGCAGCGGGTTTCTTTTTACTATCATGAAGGGGATATCACCATGGTGCCGCTCTTGTAGGTCAAAACATACGTTTTAAATGCTTGTGGACATGATCCTATACCATGAGGTGATTCCATTGAGTTTGAAATCGGTTGAGATGCAAATTGCGGTCCCCAGAACCAATGAAGCGGGCAAGATGCATAATGAAACCCAGCAGCGCCCGATGAATGATCAGACGCTGCTTGCGGGTGAATTAACGAAGAACAGCCGTGCGGAAGCCCAGCGAAGCACGGAAGTGAGTGAGACGGCGGAGACAGCCGTGCGCGATGACGGTAGCCGTCAATCCTCTGGGCAGCAACAAGGCCGGGGAGCGGCAGAATCAAGCGAGACGGTGGAGCTGCCGGCAGAGCATCCTTATAAAGGCAAAAATTTCGATGTTTCGCTCTAGATAATTTATAGGCATAAAGGAGTTAATGGATTTGAAACCATGGATATATATCGTGCTGCTTGGCATTGCCGCCGTGCTGTACGCTTTTATGCTGCCGAAACGCCGTGAAGAGACCGTGTCCAGCGAGCGGGTTGTAAAAGAAGTGGAGAACACGCTTGAAGGATACATGGCGGAAATCCAAAATGAGAACGAACAGCTGGTGGAACTGGTTCGTCAGATGAAAAAAGAACTGGATGCCAAGCAGCAAGCGCATCAAGAGCAGGTCAGTGATTTGCGGCACCGCATGCTGGCCATGGAGGAGAAGATGACCGATTCGCAAACGCGTCTTCGACTGGCGGAAGAAAAGCTGGCGCAAGCCGCTGCGGCCGTTTCTTTGTCTGCAGGAGCAGCTGCAGCGACGTCCGAAGCTGAACCTGCACCTGCTGTCCATTCCATCAAATCCAGATACGCGGAGCTGTTTGATCTATATGAACAAGGAAAGTCCATCGATATGATTGCCAAGACCACGGGTCTTCAGCGAGGCGAAGTTCAACTTATTATTCAGTTGGCCAAACAGGAGGAATCCGTGTGATCAAGAACCGTACATTTATGATGGGCCTGGGGAGCGGTCTCGTAATCGGTGCAGTGCTGCTTCAGCTGATGTGGATTGGTCAAGGCACAACTGCATCACAGACGCAGGAATTAACGAAGGAGCAGCTTGTGGCTGCAGCGGAAGCTTTGGATATGCAGGTCGTCGAAGGTTCAGACGAGCTGTTGACGGCGGAGCAGTGGGAAGAGAAGAAGCTTGGCGAGGGCGGCGAGTCCGAAGGAGCCGATCCTGCACAGAAGACGGGAACGGAAAAGCCGGAAGCACCGGAGCAGCCGAAGAAGCCTAAGCCGGGCGAGGAGAAGAAACAGGAATCCCCTCGGGTAACGAATCCGGCGAAGCCGAAAACACCGGCCAAAGCGGAAGCGCAGATTAAAGTAAACATTCCATCCGGAAACAATCTCAGCGATGTAGCAAACAGCCTTATGAATGCCGGCGTCATTGACAATAAACAGGCATTCATCACTCAAGCTACCGAGAATAAAATCAACACCAAGATCCTGAGCGGTACATACTCGTTTACGGCAGGCGAGAGCTACAATTCGATCTTCACGAAAATCACGACAAAACCCTCCAACTAGCACTCCGGTTGAGAGAGGTTTTTTTCTTTATAGGAGCTCTTCAAGCTCCTGATTGGCCGGACCTGATGAAGTACACAAAAGACATTGCAACCTGCCCATGGTTATGTTATAGTAATTGACGGTGTTAAAACACACGCCAGAGTGATTTCGTTGAGGGTGCTTCCAGGATTGGGAGTCTTAATGAAAAATGATCTCGGCGGAGGGACACACAAAAACCAAACTTAGGAGGTGCGTGAAGATGGCAGTAATTTCCATGAAACAGCTTTTGGAAGCTGGCGTTCACTTCGGTCACCAGACTCGTCGCTGGAACCCGAAAATGGATAAATTTATCTTCACTGAAAGAAACGGTATCTACATTATCGACCTGCAAAAAACGGTCAAGAAAGTTGAAGAAGCATTCAACTTCGTAAAAAGCGTAGCTGGAGAGAACGGTACAATCCTGTTCGTCGGCACGAAAAAACAAGCTCAAGATTCCGTGAAGGAAGAAGCAGAGCGTTGCGGTATGTACTACATCAACCAACGTTGGCTCGGCGGAACTTTGACTAACTTCGAAACGATCCAAAAGCGTATCAACCGCTTGAAGCAGCTCGAAACTTGGGAAGAGGACGGCACGTTCCAAGTATTGCCTAAGAAAGAGGTTATCCTTCTCCGCAAAGAGAAAGATCGTCTTGAAAAATTCTTGGGCGGTATCAAGAACATGAAGGGTCTTCCAAGCGCATTGTTCGTTATCGATCCTCGCAAAGAGCGCATCGCAGTAGCGGAAGCTCGCAAATTGGGTATCCCAATCGTTGGTATCGTTGATACGAACTGTGATCCGGATGAAATCGACTATGTAATTCCAGGTAACGATGACGCGATCCGCGCTGTCAAATTGTTGACTGGTAAAATGGCCGATGCCGTTGTTGAAGCTCACCAAGGTGAAGAAACAACTGCTTAATCGGGATTAAACGTATAAACTATGAATTAAATGAAAAGGGTGGTTGGTAGGTGTATAACCTCTCACTGCCCTTTTTTTAAGATGTTAGAACGGATGACGTGCGAATAACGTGTGAAATCCGGAGCCTGGCATCCCAGGGGAAGAACAACTACTTAATGCGATCTGGAATCTTGGAGAGAACAAAAGAATGATCGTTTTCTCGAGGTCCAAACGCAAAACTTCATCATACCAATTTGGAGGGAATTCTAATGGCAGTAACAGCTAGTGCGGTAAAAGAACTTCGCGAAAGAACAGGCGCGGGCATGCTGGATTGCAAAAAAGCGCTGGATGAAACAAATGGTGATATCGACAAAGCGATCGCAGTGCTTCGCGAAAAAGGTTTGTCTGCAGCAGCTAACAAAGCTGGGCGTATTGCAACTGAAGGCGTTGTAGAGTCTTATATTCACGGTGGCGGACGGATCGGCGTTCTCGTTGAAATCAACTGTGAAACCGACTTCGTAGGTAAAACAGATCAATTTAAAGAGTTTGCTCGCGATATCGCTATGCATATTGCGGCTGCTAACCCTAAATATGTTCGTCGTGAAGAAGTGCCGACTGAAGATCTTGAGAAAGAAAAAGAGATTTTGAAAAACCAAGCCCTGAACGAAGGCAAGCCTGAAAAAATCGTTGAGAAAATGGTTGAAGGCCGCATCAACAAATACTATGAAGAATATTGCTTGCTTGAGCAATCCTTCATCAAAGATCCTGACAAAACGATCAACACGCTGCTTAACGAAAAAATCAGCACGATCGGTGAGAACATCTCCATCCGTCGTTTTGCCCGTTTTGAACTTGGCGAAGGCTTGGAGAAAAAACAAGACAACTTCGTTGAGGAAGTTATGTCCCAGGTGAATAAATAAGCCGAATGGGCTAATATAAGTTATAGAAAAGAGTGGAACACACCTGTGTTCCTTCTTTTTTAAGAGATATAAAGGCATAAGAGAGATAAGATTGTTATAAATTCGGAGTAAGGCACCCTTATCTCACAAGAAAGAATGGACTTTAGTCTGGATTAGACGACCAGAAGTTTCTACTTGAGACGGATGTTTTTACCCGATTTTTATAAACCGTCAAGCAGTGCCGGTGTGTCTGTCTGTCGTTTTTCAAACGGGCGTCGTATACTTAGGCGCCGTCTTAAAGTGGAGGGTTATCATTTGGAACAGCCAGTATATAAACGAGTGATATTGAAAGTCAGTGGGGAATCCCTTTCAGGGCAGAATGGATATGGTATTGATGCTGAGACGATCTCATCGATCGCTGAGCAGGTTCGCGAGGTGGTTGAGCTTGGTGTGGAGGTTGCCATCGTGTGCGGCGGCGGAAACATCTGGCGCGGTATCGCCGGCAGCGCGAACGGAATCGACCGTGCGACAGCAGATTATATGGGAATGCTGGCTACGGTGATGAACTCTTTGGCTCTTCAGGATGCTTTGGAGCAGATCGATGTGCCGACTCGGGTGCAAACCTCTATCTCAATGCAGCAAATTGCGGAGCCGTATATTCGCCGCAGAGCCATTCGGCATTTGGAAAAAGGTCGTGTCGTTATTTTTGCGGCAGGTACGGGTAACCCATACTTCTCCACCGATACGACTGCAGCGCTTCGCGCAGCGGAAATCGAAGCAGAAGTGATTCTCATGGCGAAGAACAAGGTGGACGGAGTGTACTCCGCTGATCCATTTAAGGATGAAACTGCCGAGAAGTACGAGCAGCTTACGTATCTAGACGTATTGAACAAAAACCTTGGGTAATGGACTCTACAGCTTCATCGTTATGTATGGACAACAACATCCCGCTCATCGTCTTCGCTATTACGGAGCAAGGTAATATCAAGCGCGTCGTTCTGGGCGAGAAAATCGGAACGATCGTCAAAGGGAGTGTAGATTAATGCCGCAATCGGTGAAAAAGAATGCAGAAGAACGCATGGAAAAAGCGATCTTGTCTTTGAAGCGTGACCTGGCAACGCTGCGCGCAGGACGGGCAGCGCCAGCGCTGCTCGACCGGATCACGGTTGAATACTACGGAGCACCAACCCCGCTGAATCAGCTGGCTAACATCAGCACGCCGGATTCAAGAACGCTCATGATCCAGCCTTGGGACAAGTCGTCCTTGGCCGATATCGAGAAAGCGATCATGAAATCGGATATCGGATTGACGCCGGCGAATGATGGTAATCAAATTCGTCTCGTCGTACCTGCACTGACGGAAGAACGCAGAACCGAACTGGTGAAAATGACGAAGAAATTCGGCGAGGAAGCGAAAGTGGCCATCCGCAACATTCGCCGTGATGCCAACGACGACATCAAAAAATTGGAGAAAACAGATATTTCCGAGGACGAGTCCCGGAGACATCAGGAAGATATCCAAAAAGCGACGGATAAATTTATCGCAGAAGTCGACAAAGTCCTCGTTGCTAAAGAAAAAGAGATCATGGAAGTATAAGAGACTTGTGGCCCCTCCTGTCAATGGTGGGGTTTGTCTCTTTTTTTGCAGAAAGATGCCTGGAGGAAATGGAATGATCAAACGGGTTCGATCGTGGTTGAATCAGGAGGACAGTCAGCAGACGCATCAGCTCTCTCCGGACAACATCCCACATCATGTCGCCATCATCATGGATGGTAATGGACGCTGGGCAAAACGGCGCGGTATGCCGCGAATCGTTGGACATCAGAATGGCATGAAGGCTGTCAAAAGAGCGGCCATTGCCGCCGATGATTTGGGAATCAAAATATTGACGATGTACGCTTTTTCGACAGAAAATTGGACGCGTCCGAAGGATGAGGTCGATTTTCTGATGAAGCTTCCGCAAGAGTTCCTGGCTATTGAGCTGGAAGAGCTGATCGAAAAAAATGTCCAGGTCCGCATGATGGGACATCCGGAAGACCTTCCGTCCCATACCGTGTCTGCGATGGAAGAAGCAGTTGCGAAGACAGCCGGCAATGACGGACTTGTGCTTAACTTTGCGCTCAATTACGGTAGCCGGAAAGAGATCACCGAAAGTGTCAAGGCGCTCGGACGAGAAGTGCGCGACGGGATTCTTCGTCCTGAGGATATTACAGAGGAACTGATTGGCCAACGGCTCCTCACAGGCGAATTGCCGGATCCGGATTTACTGATCCGCACAAGCGGCGAGCTGCGGCTAAGTAATTTTATGCTGTGGCAGCTCGCGTATAGTGAGCTATGGTTTACGGATGCCTATTGGCCGGAATTTACCAAAGACCATTTGGTGGAGGCCGTAGCCGATTATCAACAAAGAACAAGGCGCTACGGTGGACTTTCGTAGCCGATGGAGGATGGAACGTTTTGAAACAGCGATTGATTACCGGAATTATAGCGGGAGCGGTCTTTTTAGGATTATGTTTCATAGGCGGTCTGTGGTACCATCTTCTGATTCTGGCGATGGCGCTAATCGGTTATTATGAGTTTGTGCGCATGACCAATACGGCACCGTTCGGGGAACGGCGTGGATTGGATATGCGGGGGTGCTGTTGCTTGTATTTCCATGGGGTCCGCTTGATTTGAATATTCAGATCCCGTGGGAACATGTACTTTGGCTCCTGCTGCTTTTATTTTTACTGGCGACCGTGACGACGAAGAATGTAATTGATATCAAACGGGTTTCCTTATTGTTTATGGCATCAGCGTATATCGGAATCGGATTTTCCTTTATCGCCGAATCACGACATGCTCCTGACGGCCATGGCGTATTCTGGACTTTTCTGCTTCTGGCCTCGATCTGGGCAAGTGATGCGGGAGCGTATTTTGTCGGACGCGCCATGGGGCGCCATAAACTGTGGCCTTCCATAAGTCCGAACAAAACGGTTGAGGGTGCGCTCGGCGGTGTGGTCATCGCCGTGTTCACATCTCTGCTCTTTTCATTCTTCTCAGATGGATTCCTGACGGCTGGACAAGCGATTCTGATCGGACTTTCATGCGCTGTTATCGGTCAACTCGGGGATTTGGTGCAATCCGCCTATAAACGGGTGTATGACATCAAGGATTCGGGCAAACTGCTGCCGGGTCATGGAGGGATACTGGATCGATGTGACAGTTGGATCGTCGTATTTCCGTTTGTACATATATTGAGTCTCCTGCCTTACTGATGAAAGGAAAGATGTTGCATGAAGAAGATCAGCGTACTCGGCTCCACTGGCTCCATAGGTACCCAGACTTTGGATGTTGTAAGGAAACACCGGGAACATTTTCAGATTGAGGGCCTCGCTGCAGGGAGTAATAAGGACCTGCTGCTTCAGCAGGTCAAGGAGTTTTCTCCTCGCAAAGTGTCCGTTGCTACAAGAGAGCTTGCTGACAGCATAAGGCATGATCTTCCTGCCGGAACCGAAGTGTTCCATGGTCATGAAGGCTTGATCGAGATTGCGGCAGCGACAGATGCGGAAATGGTGGTTACAGCGGTCGTTGGAAGTTTGGGTCTGTCCTCTACACTTGCAGCGATTGATGGGGGGAAGACCATTGGGCTCGCCAATAAGGAGACGTTGGTAACGGCAGGTCATCTGGTTACGGCCCGGGCGGCTACCAAAGGGGTAAAACTCTTGCCGATCGATAGCGAGCATTCCGCCATATTCCAATGCCTGAATGGAGAGCGGCATGAAGATATTGAACGGATCACGCTGACGGCTTCCGGAGGCTCATTCCGGGATTACACCCGGGAACAGCTGGTCAACGTTACGGTGGAGGATGCGCTTAAACATCCGAACTGGTCCATGGGTGCCAAGATCACGATTGATTCGGCCACCATGGTCAATAAAGGGCTTGAGGTGATCGAGGCCCATTGGTTGTATGGTATTCCTTACGACAACATTTCTGTACTGCTTCACCCGGAAAGCATCATTCACTCTTTTGTGGAATTCCGTGATTCGAGTATCATTGCCCAGCTCGGCAACCCGGATATGCGCGTTCCGATTCAATATGCGCTGACCTATCCGGAACGGTGGACTTCCCCTGCACCAAGGCTATCTTTGGCGGAAGCGGGCAAGCTGCATTTCCGGGAGATGGACCTTGAACGTTTTCCTTGTTTAAGGCTTGCTTATGAATGTGGTAAAATGGGTGGGACAGCGCCAACGGTATTCAATGCAGCTAATGAAATTGCGGTCGCCCGGTTTCTCCGCGGCGAAATCTCTTTTCTGCGAATTGAAGAGATCATTGAGGAAGTGCTGCAAAGCCATCATGTTGCGCCGGAACCGGCACTGGAAACGATTGAAGAGAGCGATCGGATCTCACGTGAATTAGCTTCCCGACTATAGGATTTGAAGTGTTTTTGAAATCTCCCTTGAAAAAAAGCGGACAGCTTGTGATTCTCTTGTGGACGACAGGAGAATAATGATAATCTATAGGGACATACTGCGTTCTCAGAGGAAAAGGGGGATGTAAAGAATTGGAAATGGTTCGGGTCGTTTTTTTAACGGTGCTCATGTTTTTTGTGATCGTTACCGTGCACGAATGGGGTCACTATTATTTTGCCCGGCGTGCCGGAATCTTGGTACGCGAGTTCGCGATTGGATTTGGTCCAAAGCTGTTCTCATATAAACGCCATGAAACGCAGTTTACGCTACGTCTTCTTCCATTCGGCGGATATGCCCGCATGGCCGGGGAAGATCCGGAACTTGTCGAGATTCAGCCCGGTCAGACGATTGCGGTTCGATTGAATGCAGAGAATCAAGTGAAAAAGATTTATCTGGATCAACTCGACAACCGTAAAAATGTCATTCGCGGCGAAGTCCAGTTTATGGATATGGTGGATCGTTTGTCGGTTAGGCTTGATGTGGATGGTGAGTTCCAGCAATTTGAAATCCATCCGCAAGCCTTGACGGTAGCCAAAGGTGTCGAGACGCAGATCGCACCGAGAGACCGTCAATTCGGCAGCAAAACCGTTGGCCAAAGAGCGCTTGCGATTTTTGCCGGTCCTGTCATGAACTTCATACTGGCCTTCGTGCTGTTTGCCCTTCACATTCAAATGGCCGGCATACCGGTTGAGAATCCAACCTATGTGCAGATTGGCGAGATTACCAAAGGCATGCCTGCAGATGAAGCCGATCTGAAAGAGGGAGACATCATCGAGAGCATTAACGGAACCGCCATTGGTGCCGATTATCAGAAGATGATCGAATTGATTGCGGCGTCCAAGGACAAGCCGATGGAATGGACTGTGCGCCGGGGTGAGGAATCATTTGATCTGACCTTAACTCCGCGGACGATGGAGGGACAGGAAGGCGGCAAGGTCGGGATTGTTCCTGAGCTTCCTACCCGATCCGCAGGGATTGGGGAGACAATTACCGGGTCCGGAACCGCAATGGTAGATACAACGAATATTATCTTCCAGGGCTTCAGACAGTTGATTCAGAAGTTCTCCATGGATGATCTTGGCGGTCCTGTACGGACGTTCGAAGTGACGGGGCAAATCGCCAAGCAGGGTATCGAACAGCTGACCTATTGGGCGGCCATTCTAAGCTTGTATCTGGGCATATTCAATCTGCTGCCGATTCCGGCACTCGATGGAAGCCGGCTTGTATTCTTAGGGATCGAAGCTTTAAGGGGCAAGCCAGTTGACCCGAACAGAGAAGGCATGGTTCATTTTGTCGGGTTTGCGATGCTGTTCCTGTTAATGATAGCCGTAACCTATAACGATATTTTGCGTTTGATCAACGGATAAAAACCTAGGGTACGGCTCGGTGCGCCAGCCGCAACGAAAAAGCCGTACCTTTTCTATTGTTAGCAGATGTTCATGTCTAACGATATCTAGCAAATGGAGTTGCTATAAATACAGGGCGGGCTATACAGCCGCAGCTCGTTCACACATATCGCCAATAGCGCCAGTCAAGCCGTTAAACAGGGTTTAGACCATGCGTTTTATTAATGGGAGGCACACGATTTATATGTCTAAGGAATCGAAGGATAAACAATTCGTGACGGAGATTACGCCGCAAGCGGAAGATTTCTCGCGCTGGTATATCGATGTCATCAAAAAAGCGGACCTGATGGATTACTCTCCAGTCAGAGGCTGCATCGTCTTCAAACCGGACGGTTATGAAATTTGGGAGCATATCCAGGAAGAGTTGGATCGACGCTTTAAGGCTACGGGCCATCGGAATGCGTATTTCCCGCTGTTCATTCCCGAGAGCTTTTTCCAAAAGGAGAAGGAGCATGTCGAAGGATTTAATCCCGAGCTGCCATGGGTCACGGAAGCAGCTGGAGAGAAGCTGGAGGAACGTCTGGCGATCCGTCCGACTTCCGAAACGATGTTCGGGCACATGTATTCCAAATGGATTCAATCCTATCGTGATCTCCCTGTGCTGATTAACCAGTGGGCTAACGTGGTCCGCTGGGAAAAACGCACGCTGCCGTTCCTTCGCACGAGTGAGTTTCTATGGCAAGAAGGCCATACCGCGCACGAAACGGAAGTTGAGGCTAGAGGGGAAACCATGCAAATGCTGGATATCTATCAGCAATTCGTAGAGGACTACCTCGCGATTCCGGTAATCAAAGGGCAGAAGACACCTTCGGAGAAATTCGCTGGCGCCGTGGATACGTTCTCGATCGAAGCGATGATGAAAGACGGACGAGCTGTACAGGCTGGTACTTCGCATTATATGGGGACCAACTTCTCGCAAGCTTTTGACATCCAATATTTGAATCGTGAAAATACGCTGGAATATGCTCACACGACATCCTGGGGCGTCAGCACACGTCTCATTGGTTCGTTGATTATGGTCCATGGGGATGACCGCGGATTGGTGCTTCCTCCTAAAGTCGCGCCAACGCAAGTGATCATGATTCCAATTGGTCCGCCGAAGACGAGAGACGCGGTTGTGGGCCGTACGGACGAACTGTTCCGTGAACTGAAATCCGCAGGCATCCGCGTACGCGTTGACGACAATCCGGATGTGCGTCCAGGCTGGAAATTCAATGAGTATGAAATGCGCGGAGTACCGGTGCGTCTGGAGATCGGACCGCGTGACATGGAGAATGGTGTGTGCGTGCTTGTCTCCCGTATTACAGGCGAGAAGAAAATCGTAGAGCAAGCGAATCTGACCCAGGAAGTACAGAATATGCTGGAGCAGGTGCACCAGGAAATGTTCGAGCGCGCGAAGCAGTTCCGTGAGGATCATTTCTATTCGGTGGAGACACTGGATGAAATGAAGGACAGCATGGAGGAAAAACGCGGGTTTACCTTGGCTGGATGGTGCGGTTCGGAAGCTTGCGAAGATACCGTCAAGCAAGAAACCGGTGCTACGAGCAGAAACATTCCGTTCGAACCGGCCGAGAAGAAAACCAAGTGTCTCGTATGTGGTGAAGATGCGAAACATACCGTGCTGTTCGCGAGAGCGTACTAGTAAATCGATAATATGAATGTCCGGCAAGTTTGGGTGAGGGAGGAATCCTTCGTCAAGAACCGGGATTCATCATCTGGAGTAAGCTTCCGGATGGCAGTATGGCGGACGCTCTTACTTATTGGGGCAGGACGAATGGGTGCTGCCGGCGGAAGCTTTATTCTATTTCTCACATCCGCTTTAACGCGGTTTGATTTCTGTGGACGTACGTCGATAGAAGTTTTTCTTATAGCTTTATGTAATGCAGGGGAGGGAACCATGGGCACAACAGAAGATAAAAGGAAGCGATTTGAACTGCTGATCAAGCAGGGAGAAGTTCCGGCCAATCTGGTGGAACCCTATTTTTTGGATGGTGTGATCGAGCAGGTAGAGACAAGCAAGGCCAGCAAGGACTGGAGAATAACCGTCCTGAAGGAGACCTTGGTTCCAGCTGAGGTCTATCGCACATTTTGTCTGAGAATTCAGGAGAAGATGGGGCATATCGCGAAGATCAAATTTGTGTTCCGATATGGAAGCAGCGTTCCCGAAGCAGATATCGTGCAAGAATACTGGGGTTTGTTTCTAGAATGGGCACATCGTGAGATCCCTTCGGTTAATGGATGGATGACAAGGGCTAAATACGAGGTGGAAGATGGGCAAGTCCTTCTCTCCATGTCGGATGGCATGTCGCTGGAGCTTGCCCGCAAGAAACAGATCGATTCCGCCATTACCCGCTTTTTCGGGCAATATTTCGATCTGACGCTGCGCGTGAAAATGCAGGTCGGCGATAATGGTCAGGCGGCTTACGAGGAGTTCGAGCAGAGGAAGCGGGAAGAAGAACGCGAGGTCATCGAGCAGATCATGAGCAGCATGGAAGCTGAGCTGGATGCCGAGGATGAGGAAGAGGGCGCGGTTCGGCTGCAGGTTGGGTATGATATCAAGGAACCGCCGGTTCCGCTTCAGGAGATCCAAGACGAAGAGAAGAAAATTACGATTCAGGGAACCATCTTCGGATTGGATCGTAAGGAACTTCGTAACGGAAGTACGTTATTCACATTCTATCTGACGGATTTCAGCGATTCTTTGCAAATGAAAATGTTTGGTAAGACCAAGGAGGACTTGAAGGTCCTGAGCCTGCTTGAGAACGGCAAATGGGTGAAGGCACGCGGGCGCGTGGAATATGACCGGTTTATGCAGGTGCCGGAGCTGGTGATGATTCCGTCCGATCTTAATGAAGTGCCGGCGCCGCCATCTCGTAAGGATAATGCAGCCGAGAAACGGGTAGAATTCCATCTGCATACAACGATGAGCACGATGGACGCAGTCACGCCGATCGACCGATACATCAAGACCGCGGCTGCCTGGGGCCATAAAGCGATTGCCGTTAGTGATCATGGCGGGGTGCAATGTTACCCTGAAGCAGCCAAGAACGCAAAGAAACACGGGATTAAAATGTTGTACGGCGTCGAGGCCAACGTTGTGAATGATGCCGTCAATATCGTGGAACAGGCACAGCCGATTGAACTGAGCAGCGCGACTTACGTGGTGTTCGATATTGAAACCACAGGTTTGTCCATCACCGCGAACAAGATTATCGAGCTGGCCGCAGTTAAGATGAACGAGGGCAAGGAAATTGGCCGATACGCCACTTTTGTCAACCCGCATGAGCGTATTCCATACCATATTCAGCAATTGACCAATATCAATGATGACATGGTTAAGGATGCTCCTGAACTGGAGCCGGTATTGAAAGAGTTTGTTGAATTCGTCGGGGATGCCGTGCTTGTGGCTCACAACGCTCGATTTGACATGGGATTCATTCAGGCAGCGCTCAAAAATGCCGGGATGGATACGCTCGACAATCCCTACCTGGATACGCTGGAGCTGGCACGTCTGGTACATCCGGGACTTAAGAATCATCGTCTTAACACGTTGGCTGACAAGTATAAGGTACTGCTCGAAAGCCATCACCGAGCGATTGACGATACGATTGCGCTGGCAGGAATCCTGAACGGGCTCCTTAGCGATGTGGACAAAACCAAAGGCGTTAAGATGCTGGACCGCCTCAATGATTATGTCGGTACGGATCTGTCCAATACCCGTCCTTTCCACTGCGGTATTTATGCTTTGAATATGACGGGCAAGAAAAACCTGTACAAGCTGATCTCCATGTCGCATACCGAATATTTCAAGCGAGTGCCGTGTATTCCTAAATCCAAGCTTCAAGAGATGCGAGATGGGTTACTGGTGCTTTCCGGCTGCGAAAAAGGGGAGTTCTTCGAAACGGTGCTGAACAAAACGGAGGAGGAAGCCGAAGAGATTGCGGACTTCTACGATGTTTTGGAGATTCAGCCGTTGACGATGTATATGCATTTGGTGGACAAAGGCTTGGTAGGCAGTCCCGAAGAGATCAAAACCGCAATTTCCAAAGTCGTGCGTATCGGCGAAAAACTGAACAAGCCGGTCATCGCCACAGGAAACGTGCACTATCTTGAACCGCGGGATAAGCTGTTCCGGGATATTACCATCCATGGGATTACCGGTTTCAGCCCGCTCAAGGATATGCGCAAGCCTGACGCGCATTTTCGGACTACGGATGAGATGCTCGAAGAATTCGAGTTTTTGGGACAGAGCAAATGTTATGAAGTTGTTGTAACGAACACTAGCGAGCTGGCCGACCGCTTTGAAGAATTGGAATTGTTCCCGGACAAGCTGTTTACGCCGATTCTGGATGGCGCGGATGAAGAAATCCGCAACACCTGCTACGACACGGCCAAGTCCATTTATGGCGAGAACTTGCCGGAAGTCGTAGTGGCCCGGTTGGAGAAAGAGCTTGAGCCGATCATTAAATACGGTTTCTCAGCGAACTATTTGATTTCCGAGAAACTGGTTAAGAAATCGAACCGGGACGGCTATTTGGTTGGTTCACGGGGTTCCGTAGGTTCATCCGTCGTTGCCACATTCCTCGGCATATCCGAGGTTAACCCGCTTCCCGCCCATTACATTTGCTTGAACAGCGACTGCAAACACAGCGAATGGTTCCTGGACGGCAGCGTGCCGAGTGGATTTGACTTGCCGGACAAAGCTTGTCCGGAATGCGGAAACATGATGAAAGGCGAGGGACAGGATATACCATTCGAAACCTTCCTGGGTTTTAAAGGGGATAAGGTTCCCGATATTGACTTGAACTTCTCCGGTGAATATCAGCCGCATGCCCATAATTTCACCAAAGAGATGTTTGGCGAGGAGAACGTATTCCGTGCCGGTACCATCGGCACCGTGGCAGAGAAGACGGCGTTTGGCTTTGCCAAAAAATATGAGGAACACAACAACAAGCGCTGGCGGGGCGCGGAATTGAACCGGCTGGCATCAGGCTGTACCGGCGTCAAGCGGAGCACAGGCCAGCATCCCGGCGGTATTGTCGTTGTGCCGGATTACATCGAAGTGGAAGAGATTACGCCGGTGCAATTCCCCGCGGACGATGTCAATGCAGAGTGGAAAACGACGCATTTTGATTATCACGCCTTTGAAGCGAATCTGCTCAAGCTGGATATTCTCGGACATGATGATCCGACGATGATGAGGATGCTCCAGGATTTGACCGGCGTGGATCCAACGACCATACCGATGAACGATCCGAAAGTAATGAGCATGTTTAACTCGACGGAAGCGCTTGGCGTCAGGCCGGAGCAAATACGCTCGCCGGTGGCCACCTTCGGCGTGCCGGAGATGGGTACCAAATTCGTACGTCAGATGCTGGTGGAATCGCAGCCGTCGAGTTTTGCCGACTTGTTGCAAATCTCGGGTCTGTCACACGGAACCGGCGTTTGGCTCGGCAACGCGCAAGAGCTTATCAAGAATGGTACATGCAACATCAAAACCGTTATTGGTTGCCGCGATGATATCATGTTGTTCCTGATTTATAAGGCTGGAATGGACGCGAGCCTCGCGTTTAAAATTACGGAAAGCGTACGTAAAGGCCGGGGATTGTCACAGGAATGGATTGACGAGATGAAGAAATGCAAAGTGCCGCAGTGGTACATTGATTCCTGTCTCAAAATCCAGTACATGTTCCCGAAAGCCCACGCCGCCGCGTATGTTATCTCAGCGGTGCGGACGGCTTACTTCAAGCTTTATTATCCGATCGAATATTATGCAACGTATTTCTCGGTGCGTGCCGAGGATTTCGATATCGAACTATGCTGTCAGGGTTATGAGGCGATTTATCGCCGGATTGAAGAGATTGAGCAGCTCGGCTTCGGAGCAAGCCCGAAAGAAAAGGGTATGCTGCCGATTTTGGAGATGGCGCTGGAAATGACAGCGAGGGGCTTCACGTTCAAGAACATCGATCTGTATGAATCGGATGCGCTCCGATTTAAGGTGGATGGAAACTCGCTCATACCGCCGTTCTCTGCGCTTGCGGGAATCGGCGATAACGCCGCCCGCAACATTGCTGCCGCGCGTGAATTTGGAGAATTCCTCTCCATCGAGGATTTCCAGCAAAAATCGAAGGCAAGCAAAACCGCCGTGGAGCTGTTAACCCAAATGGGATGCTTCCGCGGTCTGCCGGAGAGCAACCAGTTGTCATTGTTCTGATTCTTGTCATTCTTTCATGGCCGTGACGCCTTGACAGTCAAGGAGTCATACTTGTCACTATTACCAGACTATGTTATAATTTTTTTGGTAATCATGGAGATAAAACCGTTGTGTAAAGAGTGGGGCAACCCACTCTTTACTCTTTGGTATATAGGAAATCAACTTGGAGGTTATGTTCTTTGAGCACATCAAAGATTAAAACGACTGTGGAAGAAATGGTGCAGCCGTATTTGGACGAACACGGCTTTGAACTGGTAGATGTGGAATACGTGAAGGAAGGAAGCAACTGGTTCTTGCGCGTGTTTGTTGATAAAGACGGCGGCATTGACATTGACGATTGCGGTTTAATCAGTGAATACCTGAGCCAGAAGCTGGACGAGAACGATCCGATCCCGACAGCTTATTTTCTTGAAGTCTCTTCTCCTGGCGCGGAACGTCCCCTGAAGAAAAAAGAGGATGTTGCGAAGTCAGTCGGCAAGGACGTGTTTGTAACGGTATACGAGCCGATTAACGGGTTGAAAGAGTTTGAAGGCAAGCTGGAATCCTTTGATAACGAGGAGCTAGTCATTCAAACCGTCAAGAAACAGTACGTGATTCCATATGCAAAAGTAGCCAGTGCCAGATTGGCCATCATTTTTTAAACGGAAGTTTTGAAAGGGGGAACCGATTTTCAATGAGTATGGATTTTATTGAAGCGATGAATGAGTTGGAAAGAGAAAAGGGCATCAGTAAGGATGTGCTGTTTGAAGCCATTGAAGCGGCACTGATCTCGAGTTACAAGCGCAATTTCAACACGGCGCAAAATGTACGGGTAGACATGAATCGCAATACGGGTGTTATCAAGGTGTTCGCGCGGAAGCTGATTGTGGAAGAGGTGCTGGATCCGCGGACTGAAATTTCGCTGCATGCAGCCCGGGAAATCAATCCGCATTTTCAGATTGAAGATATAGCGGAAATCGAGGTTACGCCACGTGATTTTGGACGGATTGCAGCTCAAACGGCAAAGCAAGTTGTTACCCAGCGCATTAGAGAAGCCGAACGCGGCCTGATCTACAGCGCTTTTATTGACAAGGAAGATGATATCGTAACGGGTACGCTGCAGCGTCAAGATTTACGTAACATCTATATCGACCTTGGCAAGATCGAAGCGGCTCTGCCGCTTACCGAGCTTATGCCTAACGAGAAGTTCAAGCATGGCGACCGGATCAAAGCGTACATTACCAAGGTTGAGAATACCACCAAAGGGCCGCAGATTATGCTGTCCCGTACGCATCCGGGCCTCTTGAAGCGCCTGTTCGAGCTTGAAGTGCCGGAAATCTTTGACGGCGTTGTTGAAATTCGCTCGGTTGCGCGCGAAGCTGGATTCCGCTCCAAAATTGCGGTATTTTCCCGTAACGATGAAGTCGATCCGGTTGGCTCTTGCGTAGGACCTAAAGGTATGCGCGTACAGACGATTGTCAATGAGCTTCGCGGCGAAAAGATTGACATCGTGCGTTATTCCGAACAGGTTGAAGAATACGTGGCCAATGCGCTGAGCCCATCCAAAGTACTTGAAGTTCAAGTGTTTGAAGATGAGAAGATGGCGCGTGTAATTGTTCCGGATTATCAACTCTCGCTTGCGATTGGGATCAAAGGCCAGAATGCTCGTCTCGCGGCGAAGCTGACAGGCTGGAAGATTGATATTAAGAGCGAAAGTCAGGCGGAGCAGGAATTTGGCAGACCGAAGTCCCAATCAGGTGAAATGCACCAGGATTCTGTCTCTGTCGATTAATTCCAAATGACAGGGGGTTGTCGTCTTGAAACAGAGAAAGATACCGCTGCGTAAATGTGTAGCGTGTCAGGAAATGATGCCGAAGAAAGAGCTTATCCGGATTGTTAGGACTCCCGAGGATGCTGTCCTGATCGATCTCACCGGCAAAAAGTCGGGACGGGGAGCGTATTTATGCGGCAAAGTTTCCTGCTTCAAGCTGGCGCACAAAAATAAAGCACTGGATCGCGCGTTGAAACAACATGTGAAGCCAGAGATCTATGAACAGTTGGCACAGGATTTCATCAAGGTGGAAGATGAATTCCTGGCTGCAAAAGAGAGTGCTGCCGATGATGAATAGGGCGCTTTCTCAGCTCGGCCTGGCCATGAGGGCAGGTAAGGTGGTTACCGGGGATGAGATCGTGCTCAAAGCCATCCGGTCTTCTGAAGCAAAATTGGTTATTCTGGCGGGTGACGCCTCAGTGAATACAACAAAGAAGATCCGCGATAAATGCGGTTCTTACAATATCCCTCTGGTAATCGGATTTGACCGGGAAAGTCTGGGCACAAGTGTAGGTAAACCCGAGCGGGTTGTGCTGGCAGTTACGGATCAAGGATTCGCAGAAATGATCTCCAAGAAACTGGAGACAATGTCGGAGGTGGAGTATATTGAGTAAACAGGAAAACAAAGACAATAAACTTCGAGTATACGAATATGCTAAATCGTTGAACATGAGCAGTAAAGAAATCATCACGATCCTTAAACGTTTGAACGTTCCGGTCAATAACCATATGAGCGTAATGGAAAACGATACGGTGTCCAAGGTCGAGCAGTTCTTTAAAGATATCAAATCGAATGCAGCAGCCAAGCGGGATAGTGGCGACGCTTCCCGAACCGAGAATCGTAAACCGGCGGTTTCCGGAGCCAATGCGGCTGCAACTGTATCCAATGCAAGAACAGAAGGCACTTCCGCTAGCGGAAGTGCAGAAGGCAACCGTAATGGGCAGGACGGTATGCGTAATTCAGGACAGAGAGCAACAGGACAACAAGGTCAAAGCCAGCCCAAAAAACAACAGGAAAAGCAGGTAGGTATGAATAGTAGAACGAATCAAAACACTCAGAATGCTTCAGGTTCCCAGCGTCCCCAAGGAGGACAGGATACCCGAAGAAATCAGTCTGGCTCCGCACAAGGAAGTCAGCAGAACAATCGTAGCCAAGCATCCAGACCAGGCGGCAGCACGCAGACCGGATCACGTCCTCAGGGCGGAGGTCAAGGCGGCGCACGTCCGCAAGGCAGTAATCAAGGTGGATCGCGTCCGCAGGGCAGCAACAACCAAGGCGGAGCACGTCCACAGAGCAAGCCGGGTGGAACCGGAGGCGGATTCACAAGCTCTAACAACAACAACAGTAACAGCCAGAACCGCGGTTCCAGAAACAACAATAACAATCGTTCAGACTCCAAGCGTTTTGATGACAACAACCGTCAAGGTGGATTCCGTGGCAACAATCGCGGTGGAAAGAACAACCGTGGCCGGAATCAACATAATCAGCAGCCGCCTCGTGAGAAAATCGACAACACGCCGAAGAAAATTATCGTCCGTGGCAACATGACCGTCGGTGAAACGGCGAAGCTGCTTCACAAGGACGCTTCCGAAGTCATCAAGAAGCTGATTTTCCTCGGCGTGATGGCCACCATCAACCAGGAGCTGGATATCGATACGATTCTATTGCTCGCTGGCGAATTCGGTGTAGAAGTCGAAGTGAAAATTCCGGTTGAGGAAGATCGTTTTGAGACCGTTGAAGAAAACGATGCTCCGGAAGAACTGAAAGAGCGTCCACCGGTCGTTACCATCATGGGTCACGTCGACCACGGTAAAACGACGCTGCTTGATGCGATCCGTTCCACGAATGTATCGAGTGGAGAGGCTGGCGGTATTACGCAGCATATCGGTGCTTATCAAGTCGAGATCAATAACAAGAAGATTACGTTCCTGGATACACCAGGCCACGAAGCGTTTACGGCTATGCGTGCCCGTGGTGCGCAAGTAACGGATATGACGATCATCGTGGTTGCGGCTGACGACGGCGTGATGCCACAGACGGTCGAAGCGATTAACCATGCGAAAGCTGCAGGCTTGCCGATCATCGTTGCCGTGAACAAAATCGATAAACCTGATGCTAACCCGGATAAAGTCAAACAAGAATTGACGGAATACGAGTTAGTGCCTGAAGAGTGGGGCGGAGACACCATCTTCGTTAACGTTTCGGCGAAACAGCGGATGGGTCTGGAAGACTTGCTTGAAATGATTCTTCTGGTAGCAGAAGTGAATGAATATAAAGCAAACCCTGACAAACGCGCACGCGGTACTGTTATTGAGGCTGAGCTCGATAAAGGCAGAGGTCCGGTAGCACGCATTCTCGTTCAGCATGGTACATTGAAAGTGGGCGACGCCTTCGTAGCGGGCAACTGCTTTGGTCGTATTCGTGCAATGGTGAACGATAAAGGACGTCGATTAAAAGAAGCGGGTCCTTCAACGCCGGTTGAAATTACCGGTTTGACTGAAGTTCCAGGCGCCGGCGATCCGTTTATGGTGTTTGAAGATGAGCGTAAAGCGCGTAATATCGCTGATAAGCGTGCGATTACCCATCGTCAATCCGAGTTGAACACGAATACCCGCGTGACGCTGGATGATCTGTTCCAACACATTAAAGACGGTGAGATCAAAGATCTTAACGTGATTATCAAAGGTGACGTACAAGGTTCTGTTGAGGCACTGAAAGGTTCCTTGAACAAAATCGAGGTGGAAGGCGTTCGCGTCAAAATTATCCACAGCGGTGCCGGGGCAATCACGGAATCCGATATTATTTTGGCCGCTGCTTCCAACGCGATTGTTATCGGCTTTAACGTTCGTCCGGACGTTCAAGCGAAGCAAACCGCCGAGCAGGAAAAGGTTGATATTCGTCTGCACCGTGTAATATATAATGTAATCGAGGAAATTGAGCAAGCTATGAAGGGGATGCTCGATCCGGAGTACAAAGAAACCGTGATCGGTCATGCGGAAGTCCGCAACACCTTTAAAGTGAGCAAAGTGGGTACGATTGCAGGATGTATGGTGACATCCGGTAAAATTGCGCGTAACGCAGAAGTTCGCTTGATCCGTGACGGCATTGTCGTTCATGAAGGCAAGATCGATTCCCTCAAGCGCTTTAAAGATGACGCTAAAGAAGTGGCACAGGGTTATGAGTGCGGTATTACCTTGGCAAGCTATAGCGACGTCAAAGAAGGAGACGTAATCGAAGCCTTCATCATGGAGACAGTAGAGCGCTAACGAATGAGGTGATCAGACCATGGCAAAAATCAGAACTGGGCGCGTAGGCGAGCAGATTAAAAAAGAGCTCAGCCAACTGATCCAAACGGAGATGAAAGACCCAAGAATCGGTTTCATTACAGTGACCGGTGTTGATGTTACAAACGACCTGTCTCAAGCGAAGGTATACCTGAGCGTGCTCGGCGACGACGAGCAGAAGGCAGCTTCCTTAAAAGGGTTGGAGAAGGCAAGCGGCTTTCTCCGCTCCGAGCTGGGCAAGCGGATTCGACTCCGGCATGTGCCGGAGCTGATCTTCAAATTCGATGATTCCATTGCGTACGGCAGCCATATTGAGAAGCTGTTGACCGAAATCGTGGATCGCGAAGAGAAATAGAGTAGTTCGTTTTTATAAAGGAGAGGGCGAATGCAGACCTATGAACAAGAGCTGCAGCAGGTGAAGTCATTCCTGCTGGAGCACGATGATTATTTGGTTGTGTCGCATGTTCAGCCCGATGGAGATGCAGTCAGTTCCACCCTAGCGGTGGGCTGGCTTCTCTCATGTCTGGGCAAGAAATTCACGATGATCAATGAGGGGCCCATTCCAAAACGCATGAAAATGTTGTGGCATGCAGAAGACATTCTCAATCTGTCAGAACAGCATCCTGGAAGAACGTTCTCACACGTCATTTGTGTGGATTGTGCGGATTTTGCTAGAGTAGGCTATACGAAACAAGTATTTGCCGATCATGCAAGCATCGTTAATATTGACCATCATCCAACAAACGATCGTTATGGAGCCGTCAACCTGGTCGTGCCGGACGCGGCAGCAACCGCTGAAATCCTTTATGATTTGCTGAATTTGTTTGAAGTGAACTGGGATGCCGATATTGCAACAGCGATATATACGGGATTGTTAACCGATACCGGCGGTTTTCGCTATTCGAATACATCGCCCAAGGTGATGAGTATTGCTTCGGATCTGTTGTCCTATGGCGTCAACGGTCCCGAGATTGCGGAAACGTTACTGGAGGAAATGACGCTTCCACAGATGAAGGTGCTGGTTCAGGCGTTAAACACGTTAAGTCTGTCGGATGACGGCAAAATAGCCTGGGTATACGTAACGCCTGAGTTTATGGAATTATGCGGCGCCGTTAGCGAGGATCTGGAGGGAATTGTCAATTACCCCCGCAACATTCAGGGAGTTGAAGTCGGCATTCTGTTCAAATCGCTGAAGTCCGGAATGGTCAAGGCGAGTTTACGTTCAGCCGGAAAAGTGGATGTGGCGGCATTAGCTCAAATATTTGGCGGAGGCGGCCATGTGCGGGCAGCCGGTTGCAGCATTGAAGGCTCGCTTCATGACATTATTCCTAGAGTAATAGAGCAGGTGAGATTAAAGCTATGACACAATTAGAAGGCATCTTGGCCGTTCACAAGCCGGCAGGCTGGACATCCCACGATGTGGTCGCGAAAGTTCGGGGAATGGTTCGTTTGAAGCGAATCGGACATACGGGCACGCTGGACCCCGAAGTAACGGGTGTGCTTCCGTTATGCTTGGGGAGAGCCACACGAGTTGTGGAATACCTGCAGGAACTGCCTAAAGAATATCATGCGGTTCTCCGCCTCGGATATTCGACGGATACCGAAGATATTACCGGGAATGTAGTGGAGACGGCAGATGGTGTCCATGTGACAAGGGAGGAAGCGCTTGAAGCGCTGCAATCTTTTACAGGCCAGATCTCGCAGATTCCGCCCATGTTTTCCGCTGTCAAAATCAATGGTAAACGATTATACGAGCTTGCCAGAGAAGGGAAGACGGTGGAACGCAAGAGCCGGACGGTAACGATTCATGAAATCGAAATGACGGATTTTGATGCTGAAGGGGATTATACGGAAATTTCTTTCCGCGTATTATGCTCCAAAGGTACATACATCCGCACGCTTTGCGTGGATATCGGGAAGAAGCTCGGCGTGCCATCTGTCATGGTTAAGCTGGTACGCACAGTATCAGCGGGAATCACGGAGGAGCAGTGCTTAACCCTGGAGCAAATTGAGCAGTTCATGAAGGATGATACGCTGCACACCCGGCTTATTCCCGTGGATCAAGCGATTGATTTTCTGCCGAAGCATACGGTTTCTGAAGAGAAAACCGATGCTGCCCTGCAAGGACAGCGCTTGTCCTCAAGAGCGGTGGAGCCGCCGGTTGACAGCTCGGAGCCTATTCGTTTGTATGATATAAAGGAAAACTTTCTGGGAATCTATAAGCGGCAAGAGGAGACAGGGGCTATCGTTCCTGTGAAAGTATTTTCCTAAGCACGACTGGATTTAGTGAGTGGAGGTGAGTAAGCATGAGGGTTGTTTCTTTATCCTATCCTGTATCTTCTGATATTGTACGAGAAGCTGCTGAGCCGAAGGTAGCTGCAATCGGCCAGTTCGACGGTCTTCACCTGGGACATGCCAGCGTGCTTTCGACGGCTGTTAATATTGCGCGGGAGAATGGAGTGCCGGCTGCACTCATTACCTTTTATCCTCATCCGAAAGACGTCATTGGTAAAGGGAGCTATGAGGGATATCTGACACCTCAGCCTGACAAGCAGCAGCTGCTTGAGGCAATGGGGATCGATATTTTGTACGTTGTCGAGTTCAATAAGGAGTTCTCCCAGGTGAGTCCGGAAACGTTTGTTGAAGAAATGCTGTTTCCCTTGAATCTGCAAACGGCGGTTGTCGGATTTGATTTCCGATTCGGCCATAAGGGCGCCGGTGACGCGGTCAAGCTTCAGGAACTCGGCGAAGGCAGGATGTCTGTCGTTACGGTTCCGCCGTTCCTGGTCGATGGCGAGAAGGTGGGAAGTTCATCCATACGGATTGCCTTGAAAACAGGACAGCTGTCGGATGCAAACCGCTGGCTCGGACGGAATTACCATATCCGCGGCACGGTTATTCATGGGGAGAAGCGGGGAAGAAAGATCGGTTTTCCTACTGCCAACTTGGAATTAACCGATCCGTTCGTGGCACCTGCATTAGGCGTCTATGCCGTCCGTGCTCGCACGGATAAGCATCACGACTGGATTCCGGGCGTCATGAACATCGGCGTGAAGCCGACGTTCCACGAAGGGATTACAGAACCGATCTTCGAGGTCCATCTGTTCGATTTTGAAGGGGATCTGTATGACCAGATCATGACGGTGGATATTGTTCAATATATCCGCAAGGAGCATAAATTCGAATCGGTTCAGGAGCTTGTGGAATGGATTCAGCGAGATGCCGTCGAGGCCCGCAAAATATTGAAAGTCAGTGAATAAACGGTTTGGGACAAATTGTTCGCAAACGGATTTTCTTTTTCAGGTAAAGTATGCTATACTCTTAGAGGTCGCCTGAAGATAGGGCGATTTAACCTTGGCTTGGATGTTCGATCTCACCGTCGGTACCTGGGCCAATGGCGATTATAATGAGGGAGGTGAACAGGATGGCATTAACTCAAGAACGTAAACAACAACTGATTGACGAGCACAAAACTCATGAGTCCGATACAGGATCTCCAGAGGTGCAAATCGCTATCCTAACGGAAAACATTACGAACTTGACTGACCACTTGCGTACTCACAAGAAGGATCATCATTCCCGTCGTGGATTGTTGAAAATGGTCGGCCAACGCCGTAAGTTGCTTGCATACTTGAAAAACAAGGATGTTAAACGTTACAGTGCTTTGATCGAGAAGCTTGGATTGCGTCGCTAATCATCCATAAGATGTGCCGAAAACAGCCTGGTTGTCCACTGTCCTTCTTGGAACGACAGCGGCACAGCCGGGCTCTTTTCTAAGTATTGTACAATTTACCGTTTTCGAGCTTCCCCACAAAGTACTGCGTACGCTTCATAGCCTAAACTCCACTTTGTGGGGTTATCTTAATATAGATTCTTTATAGATTGTAGGCGTGGTCTGTTCGCTAAATTTCGCTTAATGGTATAACCAGGGGCAATCTATACGGAGAATGTTCTATACGGTTCGGGTTGTTCCTGTACATAGGTTTGCGATTTCGACCGTTTGGATGGCTCTGGTTAGGAAATGTGGACAGTGTTTTGCAAAAGACATGCTGATGGTAGAAGAAGATTTCAAAAAAAATTTATCCCCATGAGGAGGGATTACATGGAAACACGTGTTGAAATGCAGCTTGGCGGAAGACCCCTCGTGTTCGAAACAGGGCGCCTTGCGAAGCAGGCAAATGCGGCTGTGATGGTTCGTTACGGCGAAACGGCAGTCCTGTGTACAGTGACAGCTTCCAGTGAACCGAAGGATTTGGATTTCTTTCCATTGACGGTCAACTATGAGGAGCGTTTGTACGCCGTCGGTAAAATTCCGGGTGGATTCATCAAACGGGAAGGCAGACCAAGCGAGAAAGCGATTCTTGCCAGCCGTCTGACAGACCGTCCGATTCGTCCGTTGTTCCCTGAAGGCTTCCGTAATGATGTACAGGTTCTGAACCTCGTGATGAGCGTAGATCAGGATTGCGAGCCGGAAATCGCGGCAATGATCGGTACTTCCGCTGCCTTGAGCATCTCGGATGTGCCTTTTAACGGCCCGATCGGCGGCGTAGCGGTCGGTCGCGTTGACGGGAAATTCGTGGTGAACCCGAATATTGCCGAGCAGGAAGTAAGTGATATCTATCTGGTCGTCGCTGGCACCAAAGATGCGATCATGATGGTTGAAGCCGAAGCAAACGAGGTTCCTGAGGAAGTCATGCTGGAAGCAATCATGTTCGGGCATGAGGAAATCAAGAAAATCGTAGCCAAGATCGAAGAACTCGTAGCCGCTTGCGGTAAAGAGAAAATGGCGGTTAAACTTCATGCGGTCAATGAAACGGTGAATCGTGAAGTGCGCGATTTCGCCGAAGCTCGTCTTGTTGAAGCGGTTCGCATTGAGGAGAAACATGCTCGCCAGGATGCGATTGACGCTATCAATGATGAAGCGTACACCGTATTTGAAGAGAAGTATATCGAGACGCCTGAGTTGTTGAAGGATGTTAAAGAAGTGCTTCACGATATCGTGAAGGAAGAAGTTCGACGTTTGATCACGCATGACAAGGTTCGTCCGGATGGTCGTGGTCTGTCCGAGATCCGTCCTATCGATTGCGATACCAGCCTGCTGCCTAGAACGCATGGTTCCGGTCTGTTTACACGTGGACAAACCCAGGCTCTTAGCGTATGTACACTAGGTGCACTAGGTGATGTACAGATTCTCGATGGAATCGATCTGGAAGAGACCAAGCGTTTCATGCACCATTACAACTTCCCGCCGTTCAGCGTAGGGGAAGCTCGTCCGCTTCGCGCTCCAGGCCGTCGTGAAATTGGTCACGGCGCACTTGGTGAACGTGCATTGTCTAAGGTCATTCCGAATGAAGTGGAATTCCCGTACACGATTCGCCTCGTGTCTGAAGTTATTGAATCGAATGGTTCGACTTCCCAAGCGAGTATTTGTGCGAGCACGCTTGCTATGATGGATGCAGGGGTACCGATCAAAGCACCTGTAGCCGGCGTGGCGATGGGCTTGATTAAAGACGGAGATCATGTTTCCATCTTGACCGATATTCAAGGGATGGAAGACCATCTCGGCGACATGGACTTCAAGGTTGCAGGGACACCTGACGGGGTTACCGCCATTCAGATGGATATCAAGATCGACGGTATCGACCGCGCGATTTTGCAGGAAGCACTGCAGCAGGCCAAAGAAGGACGGATGCATATCCTTGGAAAAATGGCAGAAGCCATTCAAAAGCCAAGAGAAACGTTATCCCAATATGCGCCTAAGATTATTACGATGCAGATCAATCCGGACAAAATCCGTGATGTAATCGGTGCCGGCGGCAAGATCATCAACAAAATCATCGAAGAAACCGGCGTGAAAATCGATATCGAGCAAGACGGCCGCGTGTTTATTGCATCCTCCAACGATGAGATGAACAAAAAAGCTCTTTCGATTATCGAAGGCATAGTGCGTGAGGTAGCTGTTGGCGAAATCTATACAGGTACTGTAAAACGGATTGAGAAATTCGGTGCATTCGTTGAAATCCTGCCTAACAAAGACGGGCTTGTTCATATCTCCCAGCTCTCGACCGAGCGCGTAGCGAAGGTAGAGGACGTGGTTGCAATCGGTGACGTCATTACCGTGAAGGTTACCGAAATCGACCAGCAGGGACGGATTAACCTGTCTCGCAAAGCGGTTTTGACTGCGGAAACAAACAAGAGCGGATCGTAATCCGCGCTTTGTTTGTTTAACAGCATATAGATAGAAGGAAAAGAGGCAGAACCTATTATTCTGGCTCTTTTTTTTAATCATTCGGGCATCACTTTGCGGCACATATTTCCTCCTGAACCTACATAAAATGGGACAAAGCTTCTCAAGGGGAGGGTGGATATGCCCATGAATGGAAAAAAGATGGTCGTGCTGCTAACCGGTGCCGCAATGGTGTCGGCTGTTGCTGTGTTCAGCGGGGCCTGGGGATATGTTTCGGGACTGCAGAATAATAAACCGGAGGCACAGTTCGCAAGCGGTTCAGAGAGGGCGGTAGACCTGGATTTATTGAGTCAAATCGAAGCCGCTGCGGCGAAGTCACGAATTGAGCCGGTGGATGCCAGGGTGGACTCCGTGTGGAAAGCGATCCCCGGTTATAATGGACTCGAAATCGATATAGAGGCTACATACCAAGCTGCATCGTCAAAAAAGCGAAAAGCCGGAGAAGCCATCCCTTACGTGTACCGGCAAATTCCGGCCAAAGTAACGCTGAATGATCTTGGAGATCAACCAATCTATCGGGGCAACCCCAACAAGCCGATGGTATCGCTGATGATTAACGTGGCCTGGGGGAATGAATTTCTGGTGCCAATGCTGGACACGCTGGATGCGGAGAAGGTGAAGACAACCTTTTTCCTGGATGGGAGCTGGTTGAAGAAGAACCCTGAGCTTGCCGGCGAAATTCTGAAAAGAGGTCATGAGGTGGAGAATCATGCCTATACGCATCCGAACATGAGCCGTCTCAGCAGGGATCGGGCGGAGCTGGAAATTGCGAAGACGCAGGATCTGCTCAAAGAAAGTTTGGGCGTAGAGAACAAATGGTTTGCTCCGCCTTCCGGCGATTTTAATCAACAGACCGTATCCATTGCTAAAGCAAGGGGATTGAAGACGGTCCTATGGACGCTCGATACGGTTGATTGGAAGCATCCTGCGCCGGATGCAGTCGTTCAGAAGATATCCACGAAGGTGGAGCCGGGTTTCCTGATTTTGATGCACCCCACCGATTCCTCGTCCCAGGCGTTAAAGGGAATGATTGACGGAATACGTGCCAAAGGGCTGGAAATAGGAACCGTTAGCCAGACGCTTTCTCCTGAGCGAATCATGCCGAAAGGAAGTTGAGCCGCATGGTAAAGTTTGATAGAATGAATGGATGGCATGAGGCTGGTAATCAGCTTATGTAAGCCTGGATGGAACAGTTAGGGGGGCCCTCGTGAAAAAAATACAATTGTCTAACGGCCTAAGAGTGGTTATGGAGCAAATCCCGACAAGTCGTTCGGTTTCATTCGGTATTTGGGTGAAGACCGGATCCCGCAATGAATCGGAGGACATCAACGGGATTACGCATTTTATAGAGCACATGATGTTCAAAGGGACGGAGCGTTTTGACGCCCGTGCCATTGCTGAGGAATTTGATGCCATCGGCGGCAACGTCAATGCTTTTACGTCTAAGGAATATACGTGTTATTACGCCAAGGTGCTGGATGAGCATTTTCCGATTGCGGTTGACGTGCTGTCCGACATGTTTTTCAACTCGAAGCTGGATGCGGGCGAGTTAGCCAAGGAGAAGAACGTCATTCTGGAAGAGATCGCGATGTATGAGGATACGCCGGATGATCTGGTGCATGACCTGATGTCGTTATCGGCGTACGGCGATCACCCGCTGGCTTATCCGATTCTGGGTACGAAGGAACGGCTTGAATCAATGGATTCACAAGCGCTTAGAGCGTACATGGATAAACACTATACCATTGAGAATACGGTAATCGCTCTGGCAGGCAACATCAATGATGATGTGATTGAAATATTGGAACGTCATTTTGGCGGCTTTACCAATCACGGCAGCTCCGAGCCGCTGGCCGTGCCCGCCTTTTTGGACGGCGTTCAGTTCCGCAAGAAGAAAACAGAGCAGAATCATATCTGCATGTCGTTTCCCGGCTGCTCCATCGGAGACGAGCTACAGTATGCAATGGTCCTGTTGAATAACGCCATTGGCGGCGGCATGAGTTCACGCTTGTTTCAGGAAATCCGGGAGAAGCGCGGACTGGCATACTCGGTATATTCATATCATAGTTCACACGCAGATAACGGGATGTTCACCATTTATGCTGGTACAGCGCCCAAGCAGACAAAGGAAGTCCTTCAGCTGACGACGGAAATGCTGCATGATCTGGCACAGAACGGGATGACGGAGGAAGAGCTGCGCAAAGGGAAGGAACAACTGAAGGGCAGTCTCATTCTAAGCTTGGAGAGCACGAGCAGCCGCATGAACCGCTTGGGCAAGAACGAATTGATGCTGGGCCGCCATTTCAGTCTGGATGAAATCATTAAGCGGATTGAACAGGTGGACATGAAGGATGTCGACGCGGTTCTTGACCGTATGTTTGGGACTCCATATGCACTAGCGATGGTAGGAACTTCAGATAAAGCACTGAATGTACTTAGGAGGAATGAATTTGTTGCACTACGTTCAAATCAATAGATTGCCAGGTAATGAAGATGTCAAACTTCCCGTGAAAATGTCCGAGCTGGCGGCAGGCTTTGACCTGCACGCAGCAGTTGCGGAGCCGGTGGTTTTGAATCCAGGCGAGCGCCAATTAATCCCGACCGGTTTTGCGATTGCCATGCCGGCTGAGCTTGAAGCTCAAATCCGCCCGCGCAGCGGACTGGCTTACAAGCATGGTATTACCTGCCTGAATTCTCCAGGTACGATTGATGCCGATTATCGCGGGGAAGTGAAGGTGCTGCTGGTGAATTTGGGACAAGAGCCATTTGCGATTGAGCGCAATGAACGTATTGCCCAGATGGTGTTCAAAACCGTTCCGGCAGTAGAATTCATGGAAGTTGACGAGTTGTCCGACACCGTACGGGGTGCAGGTGGATTCGGTCATACCGGCAAGTAAACCCATTCATGATCCGTTATCGGTATCCATCATCGGTTTTTACAAAGCACACCGCTCCGGCCTAGCCGGGCGGTGTTTTTTTCGTCAGCGTTCACGCAAAATGGATCCAGATCCGGCTTCGCCCTTCATAGCGGTATTTATTGCGTTAAGGCGGTAGTTTAATTGAAATGCGCTCACCACCCTATAGGCGGCGGCATAAGATGGTTTATACGTTGGTTAGAAGAAAGGAGCGAGGCCTTCCATGCTGACTGGAGTCCGGACCGTCTTTGTTGGAGGAGACGCAAGGCAAATTGAGGTCATACGAAAATGCGCTGAGATGGATGCCTCCGTCATGATCGCCGGGTTTGAGAAATTGCAGGATTCTTTTCAGGGAGTGACTCGCGAGCCGCTCACGCCAGAGCTGTTATCGAATGCCGATGCTCTGATCCTGCCTGTCGTGGGATGTGATGACGAGGGACGTGTCAGCGCGCTGTTCTCAGAAGGGCCATTGCGATTGCAGGATGAACATATCGCAGCGATGCCCGGACATGGAGTGATCTATACAGGCATGGCGAAACCCTATTTACGCTCGCTATGTGACAAATATAAGATCAAGCTGGTAGAGATTTTGGAGAGGGACGATGTGGCCATCTATAATTCCATTCCGACAGCGGAAGGTGCGCTGATGATGGCGATCCAAAACACGGATTTTACGATTCATGGATCAACCAGCATGGTGCTTGGCATGGGACGGACGGGGTTCACCATGGCTCGCAGCCTGCAAGGGCTGGGTGCCAAAATCCGGATGGGCGTACGCAAATCGGAGCACTATGCCAGAGCGGAGGAAATGGGCTGGAAGCCCTTCCTGGTAAGGGATCTGGGTTCTTATGTGTCGGATATTGACTTGCTTTTTAACACGATTCCAACTATGATAGTCACAGCACAAATCATCTCGAAAATGCCTCGGGAGGCTGTCATCATCGACCTTGCCTCCGCACCTGGCGGATGCGATTTTCGCTATGCTGAAAAACGGGGTATCAAAGCCATGCTCGCACCCGGACTACCCGGAATCGTGGCTCCAAAAACAGCCGGCATTATTATGGCCAACACGCTGGTGGAGCTGATTTCTGAAGAAATCAAGATTCGGGGGGATGCGTAGATGAATTGGAAAGGAATAACAGTGGGTTATGCCCTGACAGGATCGCACTGCACGCTTGAAGAAGTGATGCCGCAGATCCAGCGGTTCAAAGATGGTGGAGCAAATGTGGTGCCGATTGTGTCCAGCACCATCATGACAACCGATACCCGATTCGGCACATCGGAGAATTGGCAGAAACAGTTGAAAGATATAACCGGGAATGATATTATTTCTACAATTGTGGAGGCGGAACCGCTAGGTCCATCCAAGCTCCTTGACGTTCTGGTTATCGCCCCATGCACGGGAAACACGACCAGCAAGCTGGCCAATGCGATGACTGACAGCCCTGTTTTAATGGCAGCCAAGGCGCAGATGAGAAATTGCAGACCGCTGGTTCTGGCGATTTCTACGAATGATGGCCTTGGGCTGAATGCGGCGAATATCGCTAAGCTGCTTGTAACGAAAAACATTTATTTTGTTCCTTACGGACAGGATAATCCACAGCAGAAGCCTAATTCGCTTGTCGCCAAAATGGATTTGATTCCGGAAGCGTGTTATGCGGCTCTGGAAGGGAAACAGCTGCAGCCGATGATCGTAGAATATTCGCATTAACCGCGATTCAGCCTTTTGAACAACAAGGCATCATAGAAGAGCGACAGCCGCGGTTTCATTCATGAAGGGGAGTTTAGACAGATGACCGAGCATCTTTATAATGTGGCCGTTGTTGGAGCAACCGGCGCAGTCGGGCAACAGATTCTCAAGCTGTTGGAGTCGCGTCATTTTCCGATTGCTGAGTTAAAGCTGTTGTCCTCTGCAAGATCTGCCGGTAAAGCATTGAACTTCAAAGGCCAAGCGATCCTTGTGGAAGAAGCAACCCCCGACAGTTTTGTAGGAATCGATATCGCGCTGTTCAGTGCGGGCGGCGATGTGAGCAAGGCACTTGCGCCACATGCGGTACGCCATGGAGCGGTATGCATCGATAACACCAACGCATTCCGCATGGATCCGGATAAAGTGCTGGTCGTGCCTGAGGTTAACCCTGAGAAGATTGATGAACATAACGGTATTATTGCGAATCCGAATTGCTCAACGATTCAGATGGTAGCAGCGCTGAAGCCGCTTCATGACGCATACGGCATATCCCGCATTATCGTTTCAACCTATCAAGCCGTTTCTGGCGCAGGGCATCAAGCCATTGATGAAATGCTGCGCCAGAGCAAAGAGATTCTTGACGGCCAAAAGGTGCAGCCTGATATTTTACCTGTTGGATCGCTGCCTGTGAAGCATCAAATCGCCTTTAACGCGATTCCGCAGATCGATAAATTTACGGAGAATGGTTATACCTTGGAAGAAATGAAGATGGTCCGTGAGACCAAAAAAATTATGGGCGACGAATCCATCGAAGTGACGGCTACCTGTGTTCGTATTCCAGTCGTTAGCGGGCATTCGGAATCCGTGTACGTTGAATTCAAGAATGACTATGATCTGGAAGAAGTTCATCGACTTCTGTCGAATGCACCCGGTGTTACGCTGGTTGACGATCCAGCTGCACAATCGTATCCGCTTGCTTCGGAAGCCGTGGGGAAACCGGATGTATTCGTAGGAAGGCTTCGCCGCGATCTGGGACATAAGCGTGGACTTAACATGTGGATCGTTTCAGATAATCTTCTGAAGGGTGCAGCATGGAATGCCGTGCAAATCGCAGAAATCATCGTCAACAAACGGAACGGCCAGGCTTAGTAGCCGGCCGTTTCAGTCGGTCGGCCCGAAATTCACGTCTCCTGGGCATATACAAACGGAGGAATATTTTATGCGCATCTTAGTTCAAAAATTCGGCGGCACCTCTTTATCCACACCGCAAGCAAGAACCCATGTTATTGGGCACATCCAGCGCGAACTGGCTAATCACTACCAATTGGTCGTAGTCGTATCGGCTATGGGACGCCGCGGGGAGCCTTACGCAACAGATACTCTTCTGGACTGGATCGATCATAATGGAAACGCGCTTCCAGACAGAGAGCGGGATTTGCTGCTCTGCTGCGGTGAGATTATCTCAGCTACAACGCTGTGCAGTCTGCTTCAGCATGAAGGGATAACCGCGACGGTGCTGACGGGTGCCCAAGCCGGGTTTCTTACAGACGATCACTTCGGAAATGCACGCATTAAGGACGTAAAACCTGAACGGGTTTTGAAAGAGCTGGAGTCTCATCAGGTCGTTATCGTGACCGGTTTCCAAGGACAGACCGATTCGGGTGACTTTACGACGCTGGGGAGGGGCGGAAGCGATACGTCGGCTACCGCGCTTGGAGCCGCGCTTCGCGCCGAAATGGTTGATATCTACACGGACGTCAACGGTATTCTTACGGCGGATCCCCGCATCGTGGAAGATGCGAAGCCGCTCAGCTATGTAAGTTATACGGAGATTTGCAATATGGCTCATCAAGGTGCCAAGGTGATTCACCCTAGAGCAGTTGAGATTGCCATGCAATCCCAAATTCCGGTCAGAGTGCGGTCGACCTTCTCGGATAATGAGGGAACACTGGTTACCCAGCCGGAAGGTTTCAGAGATATACAATCCGGAATCGTGGACCGCTTTGTGACGGGAGTTGCTTATGTAAGCAATATTACGCAAATCTCAGTGGAGTGCGATCGCATGGAAGGTCTTCAGCTGAAGGTTTTCAAATCGATGGCGGAACATTCCATCAGCGTGGACTTTATTAATGTTACCCCTACAGGAGTCCTTTATACGGTATTTGACAGCGATTCGGAGAAGGCGATTGAAGTGCTGCAGAGCCTGGATTTGAAACCAAAAAGCTTGTCCGGCTGTGCGAAGGTATCCGTTATTGGCGGGGGCATCAACGGAGTTCCCGGCATCATGGCCAAAATCGTGGAATCCTTGAGCGAGCACGATATTCCGATTCTGCAATCGGCAGATTCGAACACAACGATCTGGGTGCTTGTGAAGAAGGAAGATATGGCTCAAGCGCTGCGCGCGTTGCATCACAAATTCGAACTTCACCGATAAGGACCCGGGATGATCTGTTCGTTAAACGTTTGATAGGAAATACTATATATAAGATTACTTACGAAGGAAGCTTGCCCGCTGGGGACAGCTTTAAGGAGGAATCATTGTGGATTTCGGAAGATTGATTACGGCTATGGTAACCCCATTTGATCAGAATGGCGAGATCAATTGGGACGAGACTGCGAGATTGATTGAGCACCTGATTGTGGAACAGAAATCGGACTCCCTGGTCATTGCAGGGACGACGGGCGAATCGCCAACGCTTCGCGAAGACGAAAAGCTAGAATTGTTTAAGTTCGCAGTGAAGCAGGCGGATGGACGGAGCAAGATCATTGCAGGTACCGGCAGCAACGATACGGCACATTCTGCAGAATTGACGAAAAAAGCGGAAAGCTGCGGAGTCGACGGTATTTTGCTTGTCGCTCCGTATTATAATAAGCCGAACCAGGAAGGGCTCTACCAGCACTTTAAGGTTATCGCTGAGGCAACTTCCTTGCCTGTCATGCTGTACAACGTACCGGGGCGGACGGGCATCAGCCTAAGCACGGCCACCACCCTGCGTCTGGCTGAAATACCGAACATCGTTGCAACCAAGGAATGTGCTTCGATTGACCAGGTTACGGGCATTGCCGCAGGGGCTCCGGACGGGTTCATCGTATATTCCGGCGACGATTCCGCAGCACTGCCTGCTCTGGCCGTTGGTGCTTACGGAATCGTAAGCGTGGCCAGCCATATCGCTGGTGCCCGTATGAAGGATATGATCCAAGCTTATGTGGAAGGAAACGTGAAGGAAGCTGCCAAGCTGCATCAATCCTTGTTTCCGCTGTTCAAGGGCCTGTTTGAATGTCCTGACCCGCTTCCGAACCCGGCGGCGGTTAAATTCGCTCTGAATGAGCGGGGCTATCAGGTCGGCGGCGTTCGCCTGCCGCTCGTTTCTCCTAGCGAGAATGAGGCTGCATTTATCCGTAAGATGCTGTCATCCTTGTAACCTGCGCACCCACCATACTCAAGCCACTGCCTTCCACGAAGGCAGTGGCTTTCTTCGTTTTAAACCCTTCTGTTTCTGGGTATCCTATGGCTCACGAAGGTGGTTGACTTGTGTTTTCACTTTTTCATCATGTATAATGAATTCAAGTGACTGGGTGCGGTATTTTTTTGAAATTTAATATAACAATGGTACGACGTCCAAAACTATAGGAGGGTTAGATACATTTGTCTAAGAAAATAAGCAACGATAAACTATCGATTTTTGCCTTGGGCGGCGTCGGTGAGATCGGGAAGAACATGTATGTCATTCAATATGCCAATGACATCGTTGTCGTGGATGCGGGATTGAAGTTCCCAGAAGAAGATATGCTTGGGATTGATATTGTTATTCCTGATATTAGCTATTTAACGGAGAATCGAGACAAAGTGAGAGGGATTTTGCTGACTCACGGTCACGAGGACCATATCGGCGGCCTCCCTTACGTATTGAAACACTTGAATGTTCCTGTATACGGAACGAAATTGACGCTCGGACTCGTGGAAAACAAGCTCAGAGAAGCGAATTTGCTTGGTGAGACGAAACGGATTCTGATCCATGCGGATTCGGAAGTACAACTCGGAAACACATTGAAAGCGACCTTCTTCAAGACCAATCACAGTATTCCGGATTCCGTCGGAATCTGTATCGAAACACCGGAAGGCAATGTAGTGCATACGGGAGACTTTAAGTTCGACCATACTCCGGTAAATGACCAATATGCGGATCTGCAGCGTATGGCTGAGATCGGAAGCAAGGGAGTATTGGCTCTTCTGTCAGACAGCACGAACGCAGAAAGACCAGGCTTCACACCTTCCGAGAAAAACGTGGGCATCGTGCTGGAAGATATTTTCCGCAAGGCCGAGCAGCGGGTGGTTGTTGCAACGTTTGCATCCAATGTGCACCGCATCCAACAGGTTGTCAACGCAGCCGAATCCACGGGCCGTAAAATTACGGTTATCGGAAGAAGCATGGTCAATGTGGTGTCCATTGCCGCTGAGCTTGGGTACTTGTACATTCCGGACGGCATGCTGATCGAACCTGAAGAGGTTAACAAAATGGCGGCCGACCGCGTTGTCGTATTGTGTACAGGCAGTCAAGGTGAGCCGATGTCAGCGCTCACACGCATGGCACGCTCCACTCACCGCAAGGTGGATATTCTGCCAGGGGATACGGTTATCATTGCAGCAACACCGGTTCCAGGTAATGAAAAATATGTCGGCCGTACGATTGATGAGTTGTTCCGTCTTGGAGCAGACGTGATTTATAGTGGATCCAATTCGGGTGTCCACGTCTCGGGTCACGGCAGCCAGGAAGAACTTAAGCTGATGCTGAATCTGATGAAACCGCAATTTTTCATCCCTGTCCATGGCGAATACCGGATGCAGCGCCGTCACGCTTTGCTAGCAGAGTCCGTTGGTGTTGATCCCGATAACATCTTTATTACCGATATCGGTGAAATTGTGGAAATTCAGGGCGGCTCGGCCCGCAAAGCCGGCAAAGTAACCGCTGGCAATGTTCTGATTGACGGACTTGGCGTTGGTGACGTAGGAAACATCGTACTGCGCGACCGCAAGCTTCTGTCCCAGGACGGAATTCTGGTCGTTGTCGTTACCTTGAGCAAGCAAAACGGTTCCATCGTATCCGGTCCTGATATTATTTCGCGTGGATTCGTATACGTACGGGAATCCGAAGGGCTTCTGGATGAAGCCAATCGTATCGTTTCCAGCACGCTTCAGAAGCTGATGAGTGAAAACGTGAATGAATGGGCGTCACTGAAGACCAGCGTAAAAGACGCTTTGGGACGCTTCTTGTATGAACAAACACGTCGCAGACCGATGATCTTGCCGATCATTATGGAAGTCTGATACAAGATAACAACATAAATCAGGCACACAGTCGCCCCTTTTTCGCAGGTAATAATTGGACGGTTCCCGCGAAAGAGGGGCTTTTTATAGGTTAATCCTAAAACTTCTCCGAGTCATTTCGGCAGAAGTTTTTTTGTGGTTTCTGCAATGACGACCTCATGCTCAAAACATCGGATAAGCATAAAATAGTCCCGTCATTTGCCATACTAAGGTTTAGCTATGTGTTGGTTGCAGCAGCTAGACATTAAGATAAAGGCAGGGATGCGAAGTGGACAACGATCAATGGATGACCGGCAGCAGAAAAGGAGAATGGACTGGTGAAACGGAGGCTCCTCAGGTCGTCCCCACCGAGGAAGCCAAGAAAGCGGCCGTGACGGAAACCATACAGCAGCTGGGACAGACGGGCCTTCCGACCGGCGGGGAATCGAACGTATTTTGCATGACGATAATTGGACAAATCGAGGGCCATATCGTGCTGCCGCCGCAAAATAAAACGACCAAATACGAGCATATGATTCCACAGCTCGTGGCAGCCGAACAAAACCCGCGGATCGAAGGCCTCTTGATCATTCTCAATACCGTTGGCGGTGACGTGGAAGCCGGACTTGCCATTGCCGAGATGATTGCATCGCTCAGCAAACCGACCGTAACGGTAGTCATTGGCGGCGGGCATAGTATCGGCGTCCCGATCGCTGTAGCGGCAGACCACTCGATCATCGCGGAGAGCGCGACGATGACCATTCACCCGATACGCATGAGCGGGTTAGTCATTGGCGTGCCGCAAACCTTTGAATACATGGAGAAAATGCAGGAGCGTGTCGTTCGTTTTGTGACGAGCCATTCGAGGATAACAGAGGAACAGTTTAAGGATCTGATGTTTAAAACCGGTGAATTGAACAGGGATATCGGTACCGCGGTTTCGGGTACAGATGCCGTCAAATACGGCCTCATGAACGAAGTGGGGGGAATCGGGCAGGCCTTAAGCCGGTTGAACAGTATGATTGCAGAACGTAAAACGATAAGCCCTGGGGGGATCACGCAATGATATGGTACAGCGTCATCCCTTTGGATTCGGCCGGGCTGCTGCAAGGAGAGCAGGCAGCCGTTACGTCCAGGGAAATTCGGGTTGAAGGAATACTGATGGAAGTTGAACCGATGTCAGAGGACCAGGCGAAAATTGTCCGTTTACTCGACTGCGGGCTTCAAGATTACTTGAATCCACGCTATTCTCCGGGGGCAATGATTCGCTATATTCCGACGGTAGAAAATGAGGCTAAAGGCTGAAAACAGAACATAGGTACGCCACCGAATATTATGCTATAATATGGATTCGGGGGTGACACTTTTGGCAAAACGGAAAAGAAAGAAGAAGGCAGCCTTTGCAGCCGTTTTGAAGTATGAAATTTATGGGATTGTATTGATGACACTTTCGGTCATTGCATTATCCGGAGAAGCACCGGTGGGGCGTTCCCTGTCCAAGATGTCGGGATATCTGCTGGGCAAGTATTATTTTATCATCCCCCTAATCGGCATTTATTACGGGTTAATGGTGATGATTCACCGGAAATGGCCCAAACGCTGGAACAGCAGACGCACCGGTGTCCTTCTCTTGGTGTTATCGCTAACTTTAATGAGCAGTATTGCAGGTTTGGAGTCGAAGCTGGCCCCGATTGGACAATTGAATGCGTCAAATGCGATGAGCCAGATACATAGTGATTTGCAAGGCGAGCTCCTTCATGCCGGGGCAGATGATGGACATCATCCCGTCATGGGCAGAGACATTAGCGGCGGTTACATTGGAGCGTTGCAGTTTGCCTTTCTGTTAATGCTGTTTGGCAGCATAGGGGCCAAGTTGATTGTGATTGTCATGCTGGTTATCAGCTTCATGCTGATCACCAACCTGTCCTATGTTGATTTAATGCGGATGTTCCGCGTGAGGGTTGTAAAGGCCGGAGAACGGATTCAGAAAAAAGTGAACAGCCACCAGACCAAATCAAGAGCGGCAGCAAAATCAAGCGCGAAGGAACAACGCATGCAGCTGCCGGAGGATCTGGATGAGGACGATGATCTGGATGATATGGAGGGCATGAGGTTACCGCGCCGCAAAGCGCCGCAATTCTTTCAGCTGTTCGGTTCCAAAGGGGGCAAACGGGACGAAGCAGTAGAAGAGGCCCGGGATGCTGCGGATGAAGCGTCCCCGGTATTTACGGTTGGTAACGGACATGGTGCTAAGGAGAAAGAGGAGGTCGTCCTCTTCAACAGTCAGGTCCAACCGGAGGAAGAAGCGGACGTGATTTCTCCTGCAGTGGAATCCGTGCCTTCATCGCCGATTATTCGCGATTTCTTTGAGCAAGTGAAACAAGAAGGGCGCCTGGATGACGAGTACGATGATCACGAAGCGGTGATACCTCCTGTGCAAGAGGAATCTCCGGGGGATACCGCAGCGAGTCCTGAGGCCACTGTTGGCAGCCTTGAAGCTTCAAATGGCGAGTTGAGCGGAGCTACACCAGCTACTACGGATAACGGAGGGCAGGAGGGAACAGCACCGGCAGCGCCGCCGGCTCCCCCACCCAAGCCGTACAAGCTGCCTCCATTCCGGCTGTTATCCAAACCCAATAACGGCGGTAAGGGTGGAGACCAGAACGATTATATGCAGACAGCGCGCAAGCTGGAAGCGACGCTGGAAAGTTTCGGCGTTCGAGCCAAGGTGCTGGAGGTTGTTCGGGGGCCATCGGTAACCCGCTATGAAATTCAGCCGGACATCGGGGTTAAAGTCAGTCGGATCGTCAATCTGACCGATGATATTGCACTTGCGCTTGCGGCCAAGGATATTCGGATGGAAGCGCCGATTCCCGGCAAATCAGCCATCGGGATCGAAGTGCCGAACAACGAAGTTTCACTAGTTACGATGAGAGAGGTTATGGAGACGCCGACGTTCCAGGACGCGGAATCGAAGCTATCGATTGCATTTGGCCGTGATATTTCCGGCCAGACCATTGTCGGTAACTTGGCACGGATGCCCCATCTTCTTGTTGCAGGTGCAACGGGTTCGGGTAAATCCGTATGTATCAACGGCATTATTACCAGCATTCTGTATAAAGCGAAGCCGGATGAGGTTAAATTCCTGATGGTCGATCCGAAGATGGTCGAGCTTAATGTCTACAACGGGATTCCGCATTTGATGGCACCGGTGGTAACCGATCCGAAGCGGGCATCCTTGGCACTTAAGAAAATCGTGGTAGAGATGGAGAAGCGGTATGAGCTGTTCTCCAAATCGGGAACGCGAAATATTGAGGGCTACAACAATCTGATGAAGGATAATTTGCCGGCAGTGTTGCCGTATATCGTCGTTATCGTGGACGAGCTGGCCGATTTGATGATGGTTGCAGCCAACGATGTGGAAGACGCGATCACACGACTGGCCCAAATGGCCCGTGCTGCGGGGATCCACTTGATCATCGCGACGCAGCGTCCATCAGTCGACGTTATTACCGGGGTCATTAAAGCGAACATTCCGTCGCGCATTGCCTTTGGTGTGTCATCGCAGGTCGATTCCCGAACGATTCTGGACATGGCGGGGGCGGAGAAGCTGCTCGGCCGCGGGGATATGCTGTTTATGCCGATGGGCTCCTCCAAGCCGATCCGCGTCCAGGGTGCTTTCATGAGTGATCATGAAGTCGAGAATATCGTGGATTTTGTCCGGGACCAAGGACAGGCGGAGTATGACGAGTCGCTGGTGCCTGAGATAGAGGAATCCGCTGGCGCAGACGAAGAAGAATTGGATGAGTTGTATGAGCAGGCGGTGACTATCGTACTGGAAGCTAAGCAAGCGTCCGTATCGCTGCTGCAGCGGAGAATGCGCGTAGGTTATACCCGTGCAGCACGTCTCATCGATTCGATGGAGGCACGCGGGGTTATCGGACCTTATGAGGGAAGCAAACCGCGGGAAGTGCTAATGTCCATGGAGCAATATCAACAACAGCAGAATCGAATCAGTTAAGGGAGCCGATCCCACAACTTCAAACAAAGGAAGCGAACAACCAGACTGTTGGGTTGATCGCTTCCTTTTTTTTGTTTACGTGGTGCTATTCATTTTGCGGTATTTGCTTGCCGTCATTTTCATAATTTTCTTAAAGGTTCGGTCAAAATGCGTCAGGCTTTCAAAGCCGATGGATTCGGCGATGTCCACGATTTTCAGGTCCGTATCCGTTAGAAGGCGCTGCGCTTCGCGAATACGGGTGAGGTTCAAATAATTAATGATCGTAAAGCCTGTAATTTCTTTGAATATCCGGGACAGGTAGAACGGGCTGATGTAGAAGGTTTCGGCTAATTGCTGCAGCGTGATTTTGTCTGCATAATGGACGTGAATATATTTAACGACGTCCGTGATTTTCTGATGGAGCGGATTCATGGACGTGTGAGCAGGCAGCGAGGCGGAATGGGATAACCGAGAGGTTTTAATGAGTAACTCCGTAAGCAGCACCTGCAGCATATACTCGTACGAAGCGGAGCTTTCTCGTATTTCATCGGCCATTTTATTCAAAATTTGCATGATGATTGCTTGCTCTGGAACGGTTAAACGCAGCAGGGGTCTATCCTGATTAAACATGCCCAGCAATCCGGATGCCAGCAAGGGATGGCCTTTTCCCAGAAAAGAATCGCTAAAATTAATGACGATACGTTCATGCTCCGGATCGCCTTGTCCCGAAGTTTTATGAACGTCGAATTTATTGATGAGAATGAGGTCTCCCGCCTGGATGGTGTACAATTTTTCTTTTATAAAATAATGACGCTCGCCTGTAACCAAATAGTAGATTTCATAGGTTCCGTGATAATGGTTATTTCGTTCAAAGGGCTTGGTGCGATGAATGCGATGGTAGTAAAATTCCCCTTCTTCTTCCCCGTAGGTTACGGTATGGGTATCGCTGGATATCATAATCTGCCCCCGCTTCGTTTCAATTCATTCATGATCAGGTTTATTCTAATACTTCAGTTATATTGTACCAACTTCTATTAAGCAAAACAAAGCAAGATATGTTGAATGAGCCTTCAATTTCGCAATAAAAGTGAAGAAATCCAACTGATGATGCTGTAGCATAGTAGGTAAATCTACAGAAATGGACGGTGTTATCATGAGACCTTTTATGGATGAACATTTTTTGCTCAATAATGAGACTGCACGCACCTTATACCATGATTATGCAAAAGACATGCCAATCATCGACTACCACTGTCATCTGAGTCCGCAGATGATCGTTGACAATCACAGGTTTGAGAACTTGACCGAAGCGTGGATTAACGGCGATCACTACAAATGGCGGGCAATGCGAGCCGCTGGAGTAGAAGAGGCATACATCACGGGCGGCCCGGGTGTGAGTGATTATGATCGCTTCTTGGCTTGGACGCGCACCGTTCCGATGACGATTGGCAATCCGTTATTCCATTGGTCTCATCTGGAGCTGCAAAGACTATTCGGCATTCAGGATATCATTAATGAACAGAATGCTCCGCAGATATGGGAAGCAGCAAACAAGCGACTGCAGGATAATGATTTGACCACACGGGGATTGATCCTATCAAGCTGCGTGAAAGTGGTCTGCACGACCGATGATCCGACGGATAGCTTGGAATATCACATCAAGCTGGCGGAGGAAGGCGATGCCGGTTTTCAGATGCTTCCATCATTCCGTCCGGACAAGGGACTGGAGATTAACCGGGAGACGTTCCTTCCGTGGGTGAAAATGTTGGCGGACCGAAGCCGGATGGAGATTACGGAGTATTCGGCATTCCTGAAGGCACTTGAGCAGCGGGCAGAGTTTTTCCATTCGGTTGGCGGCCTTGTATCCGATCATGCGCTGGATTACGTGCCTTATCAAGAGGTTACCGAGACTCAAGCGGCTGACATCTTCCTGAAAGCGCTTAATGGGGAGCGGGTTTCCCGTCTGGAAGAGGAACAATTCAAAACGTATACGCTGCTTTTTCTGGGCCAAATCTACGCAAGACTCGGCTGGGTCATGCAATTTCATATTAACGCCCAGCGCAACAATAACACCCGGATGTTCCGACAATTGGGTCCGGATACCGGTTATGATTCCATTCACGATAGTCCAATCGCCGTACCGCTTGTAAAGCTGATGGATCGGCTCGATCAAGAGCGGTCACTTCCAAGAACGATTCTGTATTCGCTTAACCCAAGCGATAACGATATTCTTGCAGCACTTATCGGCAGTTTTCAAGGCGACGGTATTCCGGGCAAAATCCAGTTCGGTTCCGCGTGGTGGTTCAACGATACCAAAGACGGTATGGTCGACCAGATGAGCAAACTCGGCAATATGGGATTATTAAGCCGATTTGTCGGCATGCTGACGGACTCCAGAAGTTTCTTGTCTTATACCCGTCATGAGTATTTCCGGCGGATTCTTTGCAATCTCCTCGGAGAGTGGGTTACACGGGGAGAAGCACCGGATGATCTTCCATGGCTCGGGGGAATCGTCCAGGATATTTGTTACAACAACGCCGAGAGCTATTTTCGATTTGGCCGGACGGAAGGGAGATAAGACATGGATGCGAAGACAGATCGTGGCCGGGTAATGAGGTTGGTAGGACGCGATTCTTTACAAATACAACAGCGGCATGACCAGGATATGTTGAACCTTCCCGTTAAAGTGCTGCAAATAGGCGAGGGAAATTTTCTAAGAGGGTTCTTCGATTGGATG